>JAFLBB010000009.1 GCA_017304135.1 Acidobacteriota bacterium
CGTCCATGGCGGCTACGGCAGCACCTACGAGGACGACCTGCTGATCGCGATCGACAAGGGTGTGGTCAGTGGGACCGATGTACGCCACAACGGCAAGTCCAATGATCCAAATGACGCAGAGGGCTACGGGATCGGGGCCATGACCATCTTCCCGACCGAGGCGGGCGGCGAGGCGGAGGGGGAGGTGGGGGCTGCGGTAGAGGTGGGCGGGGATGGCGGTGAGTTGGAAGAGCTCGATGGCGGTCATGGCGAGGGCGGCCCAGAGGGCGACGTGTGGGGTGAGGCCGGTGAGGCGGATGAGGACATAAACCATGGCGGCGTAGAGGGCGTCGCCGAGGTATTTGTCGAGGAGGGGTTGGCCGGTGTGGAGGGTGCGGGAGAGGAGTCCGGCGGCGATGATGGCGGCTAGGAGGAGGAGCCAGGGGCGGCGGCTCATGCTACTGGGAGGACCTCATCGCGCACCAGGTGGAGGCGGATTGTGGTGGGAGGAGTGCGGTCGCGGAATACCTCACAGGAGCCGGCCTGAGTGAAGATCCCTTCGCTCAGGCACTCGGCGCAGTAGCCGCCGTCGGGCTCTGGCGTGACGGCGAATACCAGCTCGTTCATGAGTTCCATGATAGCGGGGGTGATTTCGCGGGAGGCGCGGCGGGGCTTCAGTCACCACTGGCGGGCAAGGCTTCGTGGGCGTGGCGGCGGGTAAGCCAGGCGCCTACGTCGTCGAAGACGGAGTAGACGACGGGGGTGACGATCAAAGTGAGTAAGAGCGAGAGCGACTGGCCGCCGATGACGATGATGGCGATGGAGCGGCGCTCTTCGGCGCCGGGGCCGGTGCCGAGGGCGAGGGGGAGCATGCCGGCGACGAGGGTGACCGTCGTCATGAGGATGGGGCGGAGGCGGTCGCGGTTGGCCTGGAGAATGGCCTGGAGGCGGGGGAGACCTTCGCGGCGGAGGTTGTTGGTGTGGTCGATTTGGAGGATGGAGTTCTTCTTCACGACGCCGAACAAGACTAAGATGCCGAGGGCGGAGTAAAGGTTGAGGGTCTCGTTGAAGAGCCAGAGGGAGAGGAAGCCGAAGGGGACGGCGAGGGGGAGGCTGAGGAGGATGGTGACGGGGTGGAGGAGGCTCTCGAATTGCGAGGCCAGGATCATGTACATGAAGACGACGGAGAGGGCGAAGGCGAGGAGGAATTCCTTGAGGGTACGGTCGAATTCCCTGCCCCGGCCGATCACCGTTGTTGAATACGCGGCGGGCATGTTGAGCTCGTCTGCGGCTTTGAACATTTCCGGCAGGCGGTCGCCGAGGCCGAAGCCGGGGAGGATGTTGGCGCGGAGGCCGACCTGGCGCTGGCGGTCGAGGCCCTCAATGCGGTAGGCGGATTTGGCTTCGCGCATTTCGACGACGCTGTCGAGGCGGACGAGGCCGGATTTCGATGAGGGCACGTAGAGCTTCTGGACGGTGAGCATGGAGTTGCGGTCACCGTCGCGGAGGCGGACCTCGACGTCGTACTCTTCGGCGACCTTGTCGTCGCGGTAGCGGGAGACTTCATCGTCGCCGCCGACCATGAGGCGGAGGGAGCTGGCGATGTCGGAGGCGTCGACGCCGAGGTCGGCGGCGCGGTCGCGGTCGATGTAGACGCGGAGTTCGGGTTTGTTGACGCGGAGGGTGGTGTCGATGTCGGTGAGGCCGGGGATGCTGAGGGCCTTTTCGCGGAGGGCTTCGCTGTAGCGGTGGAGTTCGAGGAGTTCGGGGCCGCGGATGACGAAGTCGATGTCGTAGGGGGCCGAGCCCTGGTTGAGGGCCTGGATGTTGCCTACGCGGCCACGGAGATCGGGATATTGGCGGAGCTTTTGGCGGGCCACGGCCATGACGTCGCGCTGGGAGTAGATGCCGCGGAAGGCGTCCATGGGGCGGCCTTCGAGGGTCATACGCCAGAGGCGGGAGAGGGAGAAGACGCGGTTTTCGATGTCGTCGAGCTGAACGTAGAGGCGGCCGGAGTTGGGGCTTTGCAGGTAGCCTGTGCCGACGACGGAGACGACGTGCTGGACGCCGGGGAGATCGCGAAGGTCCTCATAGAGGCGGTCCATGACGCCTTGCATGGCGATGAGCGAGGTGCCTTCGGGAGAATTGACGCTCATCTCGAATTCGCTCTCGTCGACGTTGGTGGGCAGGTATTCCTGGCGGACCATTTGAAAGAGGGGGAAGGTGGCGGCCATGGTGAGTCCGCCGAGGAGCATGATGGCGAAGCGGTGGGACATGGACCAGCCGAGCATGCCCATGTAGCCGCGTTCTATCCAGGCGTAGAAGCCGCGGCGGGAGCCGCCGTGGGCGGTGACGGTGCTGGCGCTGAGCATGCGCGAGCTCATCATGGGGGTGAGGCTGAAGCTGACAAGCAGCGAGACGAGGATGGCGACGGTGGCGGTGAGTCCGAAGGAGTAAAGGAATCGGCCGGAGATGGAGGACATGAACGACACGGGCAGGAAGACGACGACGAGGCTGAGGGTGGTGGCCATGACGGCGAGGCCGATGTCCTTGGTGGCCATGATGGCGGCCTGGCGGGGCGGGAGCTTTTTCTCTTCGATGAAGCGGAAGATGTTTTCGAGGACGACGATGGCGTCGTCGATGACCACGCCGACCATGAGCACAAGGGCGAGCATGGTGATGTTGTTGAGCGTGAAGTCGAGGGCGCGCATCATGCCGAAGGTGGCGATGATGGAGGCCGGGATGGCGACGGCGCCGATGACGGTGGCGCGCCAGTCGCGCATGAAGACGAAGACGACGAGGGAGGCGAGGATGGAGCCGAGGATGAGGTGGAGCTGGACCTCATGGAAGGCGGCGTTGATGTAGCGCGACTGGTCCTGGAGGGTTTCCAGTTTGACGCCTGAGGGGAGGAGTTGCTCGACGCGAGCGAGGCGGGCCTTGACGTTGTTGACCACCTCCATGGTGTTGGCGCCTGACTGGCGGCGGACTTCGAGGGCGACCGATTCGCGGCCATCGAAGCGGGCCATGGTGCGCTGTTCCTTGTGGCCGTCTTCGGCGTAGCCGATGTCGCGGATGCGGACGGGCGCGCCGTTGATGGTGGCGACGACGAGTTCGTTGAACAGGCGCGGGTCAGGGAAGCGGCCGAGGGTGCGGAGAACGAGTTCGCGGTGGCCTTCATCGACGCGGCCGCCGGGGATGTCGGAGTTCTGACGTTCGATGGCGTCGCGGACCTGGAGGATGGGGATGCGGTAGGCGGCAAGACGGTCCGCATCAACCCAGACGTTGACGGCGCGGCGCTGGCCTCCGACGACGACGACCTGGCCGACGCCGCCGACGGATTCGATGGAGTCCTTGACGTTGCGGTCGGCGAGTTCGTAGAGTTCGCGCGGGGTTTTCTCGCCGGTGAGGACGAGGGTCATGACGGGACTGGCGTCGGTGTCGAGCTTCTTGATGAGGGGCGGCTTGGCGTCGCGAGGGAGGTTGACGATGGTGCCGGCGACGGCGTCGCGGATGTCCTGGGCGGCGACGTCGATGTTGCGGTTGAGATCAAAGGTGACGGTGACGACGGAGAGGGATTCAGTGGAGGTGGAGCGGATGTTGTCGATGCCTTCGACGGTGGCGACGGAGTCTTCGATGAAGCGGGTGACGGTGGACTCCATCTCTTCAGGGGAGGCGCCGGGGAGGTTGGTGCGGACGGAGATGAGGGGCATGTCGACATCGGGGAAACGGTCGATGCCGAGCTTGGAATAACTGACCGCGCCGACGACGACGAGGCAGAGGATGAGCATGACGGCGAAGACCGGGCGGGCGACGCAGACTTCAGCGAGTTTCTGCATTTAGCGCACCTTCACGGGAGTGCCCTTGGACATGCGGTCAGAGGCTTGGGCGACGACGGCATCGCCTTCCTTGAGGCCTTCGAGGATTTCCACGCGGTCGGCATTGAGGCGGCGGCCGGTGCGGGTGATGCTTTCATCGAGGACGCCGTTCTTCACCAGGTAGACGCGCTCGACACCGGCGAAGCTGACCAGGGCCGAGCGGGGGACGGTGAAGCCGCGGGCCGAGGCGTTGACGGTGATGATGCCGGTGACGAAGGAGCCGGGGCGAAGGACGCCGTCTTCGTTGGGGATTTCGCCTTCGATGAGGAGGGTGCGGTTTTGCGCGCCGATTTCGGGGCTGAGGCGGACGACGCGGCCGGCGCGGATGAGGGGCGAGCCGTCGAGGCGGATGTCGATGCGCTGGCCTTTTTGCACGCGGGCGGCCTGGCGCTCGGGGACTTCGAGGCGGACGCGCAGCGGGTGTTGGCGAACGAGGGTGACGACGGTGGAGTTGGGAGCGAGGTATTCGCCGATCGAGGCGACGCGTTTGGTGATGGCGCCGGAGAAGGGGGCGCGGATGGTGGCGTCAGTGAGTTGCTGGCGGGCGAGTTCAAGCTGGGCGCGGCGTTCGGTGAGCTGGGAGCGGGTTTGCATCACTTCAGCGAGCGCGCCCTGGTAATGGGCTTCGGAGCCTTGGGCGCGGACCTGGGATTTTTCAAAATCGATCTTGGAGACGACGCCTTCCTTGGCCAGGCGGTCAGTGGTTTCCATGATGAAGCGGGCTTCCTTGAGGGCAGCAGCGGCTTCGCGGACGGTGGCGGTGTCTTCGGGTTTGAAGTTGTCATCGTTGCGGCCCTGGATGCCGAGACGGGCGCGGGTTTGCTCGACGAGGGCTTCGGACTGGCGGAGGCGGAAGAGGTAATCGGTCTTTTCGAGTTCGGCGATGATGTCGCCCTGCTTGACGATGGTGCCGAGGTCGACATTCAGCTTTTCGACGCGGCCGGGCACCTTGGTGGTGACATTGGCTGACTCTTCGGCGAAGAGCTCGCCGTTGGCTTCGACGACTTCGGGGATGGGGCCTTCGGCGATGCGCTCCACGGCGACGGTGAGGGTGGATTGTTCCTTGGCGGCGACCTTCTCAGTGGAGTAGGGGCCCGTGCAGGAGCACAGGAAAGCGACACAAATGGCGGTGACGAACCTCAACATGGGTATGGAGGGATTATTTCATAGATGCGGGGCTCGGGGCGTCAGAACTCCATGCGCAGGCCGAGTTGGAAGACGCGTGCGGCGCGGGCTTTGCTGATGGTGGCGCCGTTGAGGACGTCGACGCGGGTTTCCGGCAGCGAAAGGTTGGTGTGGTTGGGCATGTTGAACGACTCGAGGCGGAACTGGAAGGCGCCGGATTCGGAGAAACGGAAGCGGCGCGAGAGGGAGGCGTCGAGGAGGAAAATGCCGGGGCCGTCGAGGATGTTGCGGCCGGAGTTGCCGAAGCGGTAGGAGCCGCGGGGGACGGTGGGGAGAGCGGCGCGGTCGAACCAGGCGTCGACGGTGGGGGTGTCGAGGGTACCTTTGGCAATGCGGTCAGGGCGGACGGCTTCGCCGAGGTCGAGCGAGACGTTGGCGACCTTGGGTGTGAAAGGCTGGCCGGTGTAGGCGCGGGTGGTGCCGGCGACCTGCCAGTTGCGGAGCATGAGGTTGTTCGTCAGCTTGGGCGTCCAGATGAAGCTGGCGACAAAGGAGTGGCCAATGTCGAAGTCGGAGCGGCCGCGTTCGCCGTGGAGGTTGCGGGAGTCCTGGGCGCTGGGGAAGCCAGCGGCGATGGTGCCACCGGTGTTGGAGGACTCGTCGATGGACTTGGCCCAGGTGTAGGCGGCGCGGACGAACATCTGCTTAGAGAAGCGGCGGCGGATGGTGAGCGAGCCGGAGTTGTAAGTGGAGTTAGAGCTGGCGGCGATGTAGTTGATGGTTTGGAAGGCCGGGAACGGGCGCGGGAACGAGCCGTCGGCGTTGCGGACTTCGAGGAGGCGGAGGGGCTGGTTGATGTCGTAGCGGCGCGGCAGGTGAGTGCCTTTGGAGCCGGCGTAGGCGACTTCGAGGACGGTGCCTTTGCCGAAGTCGCGTTCGAGGGTGAGGTTCCAGGATTGAAGGTATTGGTCGCGACTGTCGATTTGCTGGCCGGCGGTGGAGGTGATGCCGCCGACGCGGCGTTTGGCGACGGGGTAGGGGTCAGAGACGGTAAGTAAGAGCGGGTTGGAGGAGGTGGCGGAGTAACTTTCGTTGATGGAGAAGGGATAGGTGTCGCTATATTCGTCGAGGCGGTAGAGGGAACTGGTTCCGTAGAAGATGCCATAGCCGCCCCGGATGACGGACTTGGTGCCGCCGAAGGGGCGCCAGGCGAAGCCGAAGCGGGGGCCAAAGTTGTTGTAGTCAGGGCGGACGAGGGAGCGGGACATGCCGGCGTCGGCGGCCTTGGCGACGTACTGCTGGAGGCCGGTTTCAGCGATGCGGGCGTCGAAATCGGGGAGCGTGCCGGTGCCGGCGACGACAATTTTGCCGAGCGAGGGAACGAACATGGACCAGGCGCCGAATTTCTCCTGTGGCGGCTTCATGAGCTCATAGCGGAGGCCGAAGTTGAGGGTCAGGGTGGGGGAGATTTTCCAGTCGTCCTGGAAGAAGCCGGAGTAATTAGAGACTAAGTGGTAGGGACCGGCGGCGTCCATCTGACGGCGGGTGGTTTGGGCATAACCGAGTACGAAGTCGGCCATGGGTTCGTTGGTGAAGCGGCCGAGGAAGGTCATGCGGCCGCGCATGTCGCCGTAGTTACGGGAGAAGTACTGGTAGCGGAGGAAGTCGGCGCCGAATTTCATATTGTGGCGGCCGCGGATATAAGTGAACGAGCCGTTGTATTGGTAGTTATTGTAGGACCAGACTTTGGGTAAGTCGTAGGCGTGGCCGAGGGTGATGTAGCCGGTGGCGTCGACCTGGGGGAGGCCGAGGGCGACGGGGTTTTTGGTGCCGCCGGTGAAGCCTGCTTCGGCGGCCCAGTCGCGGGTGTTGTCGGGCCACCCCTGGTTGTTGGTGCGGCGGGAGAAGGAGACGCCGAGTTCCATAAAGAGAGAGGGCGAGACGGTGCGCAGGTAGCGGATGCCGCTGAGGAGTTCAAAGGTGGCGGTGGTGGCGCCGAAGAGGGGGATGGGGGAGCGGTTGAAGGGGTTATAGGAGGTGTTGGGACGCCAGAAGGTGGAGAGGGTGAGGCGGTCGCGGGGGCTGAGGGAGTGGTCGCCCTTGAGGGAGAAGTTATTGAAGGACTGTTCGGAGTTGGCCTGGGCGATGTAGTTATTGGCGGAGAAGGGTAAGTTGGGTTGCGGGTAGTAACTGGCGAGGTTGAGGGCGACGGGGTCGAGGCGGCTGACTGGGATCTGGTTGCCGGCGAAGGGGAGGTTGCGGTTGAGGGGGTCTTTGATGGCGAGGGGGCGACCGAGGGCGTCGGTGGCCTTGGTGAAGTCGCCGCGGAGCATTTCCGGTTGGGGGACGATGCCGCGCTGGTTGGCGCCTGCGGTGGAGCGGAGGGATTCCCAGGAGAAAAGGAAGAAGGTTTTGTCGCGGCCGTCGTAGAGTTTGGGGATGCGCACGGGGCCGGAGAGGGTGGCGCCGAACTGGTTGCGGCGGAGGACGGATTTTTCCAGTTCAAAGAAGCCGCGGGCATCGATCAAATCGTTGCGGATGAACTCATAGAGCGAGCCGTGGAAGCGGTTGCCGCCGCTTTTCATGACGACGCTGAGGATGCCGCCGGCATAGCGGCCGTATTCGGCGGAGAAACCGGAGGTGATCATCTTAAATTCCTGGACGCCTTCGAGCGGCGGGTTGACCATGGCGCCGGTGTTGCGGCGCTGGGTGTTGTTCATGCCGTCGATGAGGAAGCCGACGTTATCGGCGCGGGCGCCGTTGATGGCATAGGCGCCGTCGCCGTCTTCGCCCTTGGGAATGACGCCACCGGTGAGGTAGGCAAGGTCGCTGAAGTTGCGGCCGGCGAGGGGCATTTCCTTGATCTCTTCGTTGGTGGTGACATCGCCGCGGGCGCCGTTTTCGGTGTTCAGGAGGGGAGGCGTGTCGGTGACGGTGACGCTCTCAGTGGTGGCGCCGATTTCGAGAGAAAGGTCGAGGCGGAGGACCTGGTCGACGGCGAGGGTGAATTCATTGCGGCGGTGGAGGCGGAAGCCTTCGGACTTGGCTTCGAGCGAGTAGCGGCCGGGGTTGAGGTAAGGGATGGTGTATTCGCCGGAGCCGTTGGATTCGCCGCGCGCGGCGAGGTTGGTGTCGAGGTTGGTGACCGTGATGGGGACGCCGGGGATGACGGCGCCGGAGGCATCGGTGACGCGGCCGACGATGCTGGCCGAGGGGGCCTGGGCGAGGACTGCGCAGGCGGTGAAACAAGAGAGTAAAAGACCACGTAGCATGAAGAACTCCCGCTGGCGGGAGTGTATCGCATTGCGGGGGTGCGAGCCAACAAGGGGCGGGCGCCCGGCGGTGCGGGGCGGTGCGGGTGGACTGGCGTCGCTGGGCGCGGGGCTGGTTAGGGCAGTTCGACGGACTTCAGCTTTCCGTCCTCCAGGCGCAGTTTAGCGAAGGCTCCGGTGGTGAGCACGTAGGTCCACGATTCGGCCTGTTCCCCGGTGGAGACTTTGCCAGGAGGCTCGCCGAGGGCGGCGACGATGTCGGCGGCGGGTGAACCGGGGGCGAGGGCTTTGAGGGTTTCCGGAGCGAGGGGCTTGGCTTCGGGTTTGGCGCTGGCTTCGATGCCGCCGGCGGCGGCGGTGGGGATGGGGCGTCCACGAAGAGAGGATGAGCCGCGGTAGGCGGCAGACTGCAGGTCTTCGGACTGACGGCGCGCTTCCACCTTCGCTTTCCAGTCGGCGACCTGCTGCTGATGGGCGGGGGTGGAGAACTTCGCATCCACTTCGGCGAGTTTGGCGTCCATGTTGTCGAAGAAGGCGCGGATGTCGGGGGGGATGGTTTTGTCGGTGTAGTAGGTTTTGTCGTAGCAGTAGTGCCAGGCGCCATTCTTGCCGCCATAGCGGACCTTGAAGCGGCCCTCGTTGCAGGTGTAGCGGATCCTGAATCCGGGCACGGCCTGGGCGGCGGCTTCGAAGAAGATGCCGGAGACGAGGAACCAGAGGAAGGCCAGCCAGACAGGTCGCAGCGCGCGCATACAGGACCAGGATGGGTGAAACCCGTGGCCGGGACCATCGGGGGAAACACTGAGGGGGCGGGGGTGCGTTTGCGGAGCGCGCGGGCGGCGCCGGGGGGGCGCTATTCCATGGTCATGAGGGCGCCGAGGGTGGCGATGCCGTCCCAAAGGTTTTTCAGGCGCAGGTTTTCGTTGTGGCTGTGCTGGTTGTTGTCGTGGTTGGCGATGGGGACGATGACGATGGGGACGGCAAGGACGTCCTCGAAGGCGTCGATGGGAAGCGTGCCGCCCATGGTGGGCTGTTTGACGACTTCGCCGTGGACGCTTTCGACGGCGCGGACGACGGCGGAGGCAAAGGGGGAGTCGAGCGGGACGCGGACGGCGCGGGTGCCGTCGCGGGCGGTGCGAACCTGGGCGATTTTGGGGTGGGCGAGGCGTTCGGCGGGGGTGGGTTCGCGGCCTTCGACGACGAAATAGCCCTGCTTGCGAATGTGTTCGAGGACCTGGACGGAGGTTTTGCGGGGGTCCATGCCTTTGACGAGGCGGATGCCAATGGAGGCAGTGGCGGTGGCGGGGACGACGTTGCGGGCTTCGGCGCCGGTGCCACCGCTAGAGATGCCCTGGATGTTGAAGGCGGGCAGGCCGTTGGCTTCGTCGATGCGTTTGCCGGGGGAGTCGGTGGCGGCGATGGCGAATTCGCGTTTGAGCTGGTCTTCGACGGGGGGCGCGGCGGCAATGGCCTTGAGCTCCGCTTCGTTGAAGGGGACGACGTCGTCATAGAAGCCGGCGATGCGGACGCGGCCGTCCTGGTCCTTCATGGAGGCGAGGAGGTGGGCGAGGGCGAGGGCGGGGTTGGGGGCGAAGTTGCCGTAGTGGCCGCTGTGGAGTTCGCGCGCGGGGCCGTAGACGGTGAGGGCGAGGCTGGTGTTGCCGCGCGCGCCAAAGGCGATCAAGGGGCGGCGGGATTGATGGATGGGGCCGTCGCAGAAGATCATGCCGTCGGCCATGAGAAGGGCCTTGTTGCGTTCGAGGATGCCGCGCATGTGGGGCGAGCCGGCTTCCTCTTCGCCATCGAAAAGGAACTTCAAGTTGGCGCGGGGGCGGAGGCCTGAGTCGAGGGCGGCGAGGAAGGCGATGATGGGAGCCTTGTCGTCGCTCGAGGAGCGGGCCTGGACGCGCCATTCTTCGCCGAGGGTGGCGCCAGGGCCGGGCCAGCCGAGCTTTTCGCCCTTCTCGTCGATCATGATGGGCTCGAACGGTCCGGCGTGACGCCATTGCGAGGCCACGACGGGCTGGCCGTCGTAGTGGGCGTAGAGGAGAAGCGTGCGTTTGGCGCCGGGGGTTTGGATTTCGCCGTAGAGGGCGGGCGGGCCGCCGGCGGCGTCGAGTTTGCGCAGGGTGACGCCGCGGCGGGAGTACATCTGGATGATGGCGTCGGCGTTGCGCTCCATGTCGGGGAGGTTGCGGGCGACGTTGGGGATGGCCAGCAGTTCGGCGAGGTCGTTGAGGACGGCGACGCGGTCGATTTCCTGGGCGCGGAGGGAGGAAATGGCGAGGAAAACCAATGGCCATCGGGTCATGGAGCTACCCTAGCATGTGATACCCTAAGAAGTTAATCCGAGCCGCGGTATGCCCGTCAGGGTGAGCGAATCGATCATTTTGCGGACATACCCGCTTCGCGAAGCCGACCTCATTGTCAGCTTTTTCACGCGCGATGAAGGAAAGCTGCGTGGAGTCGCGCGTCGAGCCCGCCGTCCGGCCAACCGGTTTGGCAGCGGGATGGAACGGCTCTCCTACGTCAACATGCACTATTACCTGCGCGAGAACCGCGAACTGATGACGCTGGACTCCTGCGATATCGTGCGCAGCCAGTTTCCGCTGGCCGCGGAGTATTCGACCTCAGTGGCGGGCGACTTCATCGCCGAGGTGGCCGACCACATGCTGCCGGCGCACGAGGCGAACGAGCGGATGTTCCGGCTGATCCTGGCGGCGACGGGGCACATGATGGAGCGCGGGGCGGCGGGGGCGATTGAGGCGGCGACGTATTTTGCGCTGTGGTCGGTGCGGCTGTCGGGCTTTCTGCCGGAGCTCGAACTGGAAGAGCAGGACCACGCGATTGCCAGCGAGATGCTCGTCAAGCCGGTGGGCAAGCTGACCGCACGCGAGTGGACGCCGCAAACGGCGCGCGGGCTGCGGCGGCAACTGATTCAACTCATCGAGGACCACATTGAGCGGCGCATCCTGAGTGTGCGCGCGCTGGAGGGACTCGCGGCCATTCCTTAACCGCAAAGCCAGAACAGCATGGATTCTTTTCAACAAATCATCTTCAAACTGAAACAATACTGGGCCGACCGCGGCTGCATCATTCAAGAGCCGTATGACAACGAGGTGGGGGCCGGGACGATGTGTCCGGAGACGTTCCTGCGCGTGTTGGGTCCGAAGCCGTACCGGGTGGCCTATGTGCAACCGAGCCGGCGGCCGGCCGACGGGCGCTATGGCGAAAATCCGAACCGGCTGTACAAACACCAGCAGTTGCAGGTGATTTTGAAGCCGACGCCGGCCGATGTGATCGAGCAGTATCTGGGGTCGCTCGAGGCAGTGGGGATCGACCTGAAGAAGCACGACATCAAGTTTGAGGAAGACAACTGGGAGTCGCCGACGCTGGGGGCGTGGGGTATCGGCTGGCAGGTGATGTTGGACGGATTGGAGATCACGCAGTTCACCTACTTCCAGCAGTGTGGCGGGATCGATTTGGATTTGTGTCCGGCGGAGCTGACCTACGGGCTGGAGCGTTTGGCAGCGTTCTTGCAGAACAAAGAGAGCGTCTACGAGATCGAGTGGGCTCCGGGCTTCACCTATGCGGACGTCCGTTTCGAGGACGAGCGGCAGAACTCGGTCTACAACTTCGAAATGGCCGATATCCCCACGCTGTGGAAGCTGTTTGACACGCACGAAGGCGAATGCCAGCGGCTGATTGACGCGTTTCGCGGCCTGGCGGCCGAGGATGCGGCGGGGCGCGCGCGGTTTCCTGTGTTGTCGACCTATGACCACGTGTTGAAGTGCTCGAACCTGTTCAACCTGCTGGATGCGCGCGGGGCGATCAGCGTGACCGAACGGGTGGGCGTAATCGCGCGAGTGCGCAAATTAGCGGTGGGAACGGCGCAGTTGTGGATGGCGCAGCAGGCGCCGGTGTCGCCGGAGGTGGCCGCCTGATGCCGCTCGATTTTCTGTTGGAGATCGGATCGGAAGAGATTCCCGATTGGATGATTGAGCCGGCGCTGGAGCACCTGAAGGGGGCGTTCACAAAACTGCTGGCCGACCACAAGCTGAAGGGCGGGGTGGCGTGGGTGGACGCGACGCCGCGGCGTCTGGTGGTGCAGTTGACGGGATTGCCCAAAGGGCAGAAGGATTCGGTGGAGACGGTGAGCGGTCCGCCGAAGTCGGCCGGCGAGGGCGCGGCGATGGGGTTTGCCCGCAAGATGGGCGTGACGCCGGAGCAGCTCGAGACGGTGACGACCGACAAGGGCGAGTATTTTTGTTTCAAACGGAAGCTGGTGGGTAAGCCGACGGGCGAGATTCTGGCCGCGGCGCTGCCGGGGTTGATCCTGGGGATTCCGTGGCCGAAGAACATGTACTGGCTGGGCAAGGGCACGCCGCGGTTCATCCGGCCGATTCGCTGGATGGTGGCGTTGCTGGGGCCGAAGGTGGTGGAGTTCGAGGTGACGGGCGTGAAGTCCGGCGCGGCGACGATGGGCCACCGGCGGCTGGCGAAGTCAAAGAAGCCGGTGAAGGTTTCGATCAAGAATTACGAGCAGAAGCTGCTGGAGAATTTCGTCGTGGTGCGGGCCGAGGCGCGGCGGCGGAAGATCGAGGCGGGGATTGCCGATCTGCTGGCCGGGACGGGCTTGCGGGTGAAGCCTGATGCGGCGCTGGCCGATACGCTGTGCTACATCACGGAGTATCCGACGCCGATTTTGGGCTCGTTTGCCGAGAGCTATCTGACGCTGCCGGCCGAGGTGCTGGTGACGGTGATGCGGCATCACCAGAAGTATTTTTCGGTGGTGCGCGAGGATGGCTCGCTGGCGCCGCATTTCATCGCCGTGATGAACACGGAGAGCGACTCGGAAGGCTTCGTGCGGGCGGGCAATGAGCGCGTGCTGCGGGCGCGGTTCAACGACGCGCGCTTCTTCTATGACGTGGACCAGAAGAAGCCGCTGGCCGAGCGCGTGGCCGATTTGAAGCATGTGACCTTCCAGAAGGACATCGGGTCGTATTTCGACAAGGTGAAGCGGATGGAGACGATGCTCGCCGGCATGGACGCGCGGCGGGCGTGCGAGTTGTGCAAGTGCGACCTGACGACGGACATGGTGAAGGAGTTCACTGACCTGCAGGGCCTTGTGGGCGGCATTTACGCCCGGGCGCAGGGCGAAAGCGAAGCGGTGGCGCAGGCGATTTACGAGCACTACAAGCCGCTCTCGATGGAGGATTCGATTCCCGCGACGCTGGCCGGGCAGCAGCTGGCGCTGGCCGACAAGATGGATACGCTGACGGAGTGTTTCCGCGTGGGGCTGATTCCGACGGGGTCGAAGGACCCGTTTGCGCTGCGGCGGGCGGCGCAGGGCGCGGTGAAGATCCTGGTGGAAGGCGCGCTGGAGACGAAGCTGCACGAGCTGATCGCGAGCGACGCGCTGAAAACGTTTTTCGAAGATCGCGTGCGCTACTATTTCCGCGATTGCAAGGGCTACGCCTACGACGAAGTAAACGCGGCGATGGCCTGCGGCTGGAGCGATTTGAAAGACCTGGCGGCGCGGCTGGAAGCCTTGAAGGCGGTGCGGCCGACGGAGGATTTCGAGCCGCTGGCGGCCAGCTTCAAGCGTGTGAAGAACATTCTCGAGCAGGCGGCGTTTACGGGCGGCGTGATTGACGCCGGGCAGTTGACCGATGAGGCCGAGCGGAACCTGCATGCGGCGATGGGCGCGCTTGAGTTGAGCGGGCTGGGCTACCACGAGCAGTTGGAGCGGATTGCGACGCTGCGGCCGGTGTTGGATCAGTTTTTTGACAAGGTTCTTGTGAACGCGCCGGAGCCGCACGTGCGGCAGAACCGGCTCGCACTTTTACATCATTTGCGGAGCGAGTTTTCTCGCATCGCGGATTTTTCTGAAATCGTCACCAGCAGTAATTGAGCTACGACCACGAAGGAGCAACCATGAAGAAATACGTCTATGCCTTTGGCGCGGGAACCGCCGATGGCGACGGAACGATGAAGGACGTGCTAGGCGGCAAGGGCGCCGGCCTGGCCGAGATGTGCCGCGCCGGTGTGCCGGTGCCTCCGGGCTTCACGATCTCGACCGAAGTGTGCAACCTCTTCTTCGATAACGAGCGGACGGTGCCCAAGGAAATCGAAACAGAGATGCTGGCGGCGCTGAAGCAGTTGGAAGAGCGGATGGGCCAGAAGCTGGGCGACAAGAAGGACCCGCTGTTGCTGAGCGTGCGGTCGGGCGCGAAGTTCTCCATGCCGGGCATGATGAACACGATTCTGAACCTGGGCATGAACGATGTGACGGTGCAGGCGCTGATCGACAAGACAGGCAATTCGCGGTTTGCCTATGACTGCTACCGGCGCTTCATCCAGATGTTCGGCGAGGTTGCTCTCGATATCGACATGGAGCTGTTCGATCACATCTTCGATTCGCGCAAGGCGAAGCGGAAGCTGAAGCTGGATACGGAGCTGACCTCCGAGGACCTGCAGGCGATCATCGCCGACTACAAGAAGCTGGTGAGAAAAGAGATGGGCCGCGATTTCCCGCAGGACCCGATCGAACAGCTGAAGCTGTCGCGCAACGCCGTGTTCAACAGCTGGTGGAACGACAAGGCGGCCTACTACCGCAAGATGGAAAAGATTCCGGATTCGATCGGCACGGCGGCCAACGTGCAGGCGATGGTGTTCGGCAACATGGGCGAAACCTCGGGCACGGGCGTGGGCTTTACGCGCGACCCCGGTTCGGGCGAGAAGGTGTTCTACGGCGAGTATCTGATCAACGCCCAGGGCGAGGACGTGGTGGCGGGCATCCGCACGCCGGAGCCGATCGCGCACCTGGAACAGCAGATGCCGGAAGCCTACAAGGAACTGCGTGAGATCACGGCGATGCTGGAAAAGCACTACCGCGACATGCAGGACTTCGAGTTCACGATCCAGGAAGGCAAGCTGTACATGCTGCAGACCCGCAACGGCAAGCGGACGGGTCCGGCGGCGATTCGCCTGGCGGTGGAGATGGTGGAGGAAGGGCTGATCACCAAGCGCGAAGCGGTGATGCGCGTGGCTCCGCCGCAGCTTGACCAACTGCTGCACCCGGTGTTTGACGACAAATCGCTGAAGGCGCTCGGCGTACTCGCCACGGGCATCGCGGCATCGCCCGGCGCGGCCGTGGGCAAGATCGCGTTTTCGGCTGAAGACGCGGTGGTGATGAGCGCGCATGCGCCGGTGATTCTCGTCCGCAAGGAGACGACGCCGGACGATATTCACGGCATGGACGTGGCGCGCGGCATTCTAACGGCCGTGGGCGGGAAGAGCTCGCACGCGGCGGTTGTGGCGCGCGGCATGGGCCGCCCCTGCATTGTGGGCGCGAGTGCGCTTTCGATCGACAGCAAGGCCAAGAAGGCCACCGTGCAGGCGGGCGGCAAGACGGTGGTGTTGAAGGAAGGCGACTGGATTTCCATCGACGGCACGACGGCGAGGATCTACCAGGGGCAGGCCAAGACGAGCGAGCCCGACGTGAAGTCAGGCTTCCTGGCGAAGTTCATGGAGTGGGTGGATGAGTTCCGCGGAGGCTTCGGCGTGCGCGCCAACGCCGACATTCCGCGTGACGCCAAGGCCGCGCGCGGCTTCGGCGCCGAAGGCATCGGCCTGTGCCGCACCGAGCACATGTTCTTTGCCGAGGACCGGCTGCCGCACGTGCAGGCGATGATTCTGGCCACCAACGAGAAGGACCGCAAGAAGGCGCTGACGAAGCTGTTGCCGATGCAGCGCAAGGATTTCGCGGGCCTGTTTACGGCCATGGACGGCTTCCCGGTGGTGATTCGTACGCTCGATCCGCCGCTGCACGAGTTCCTGCCCAAGCGCGAAGACCTGATGGTGGACATCGCCAGGTTCCCGCACGCCACGGCGAAGGACAAGAAGGAGATGTCGGCGAAGTATGGCATGACGGTGGGCGAACTCAAGAAGGGCTTGCCGGCGCTGTTGCACCGCGTCGAGGAGCTGCATGAGTTCAACCCGATGTTGGGCCACCGCGGCTGCCGGTTGGGCATCACCTATCCGGAGATCACGGCGATGCAGGCGCGGGCCATTTTCGAAGCCGCCGCACAGGTGGCCAAGAAGGGCGTGAAGGTGATTCCGGAGGTGATGATTCCGCTGATCGGGTCAGCCGCCGAGCTGGAGCACCAGAAGAAGATCGTCGGCGACATCGCCGAGGAGGTTCTCAAGACGGCCGGTGTGAAGCTGCATTACATGATCGGCACGATGATCGAGATTCCGCGCGCGGCGTTGACGGCCGACAAGGTGGCGGCGCACGCGCAGTTCTTCAGCTTCGGCACGAACGACCTGACGCAGACGACGATGGGCCTTTCGCGCGACGACTATACGAAGTTCAGCGGCCACTACGAAGACCTGAAGATCTTCAAGGCCGATCCGTTCGGCGTGCTCGACCAGGAAGGCGTGGGCAAGCTGGTGCGGATGGCGGTCGATCTCGGCCGCGGCGCGCGTCCGGACTTGGAAGTGGGCATCTGCGGCGAGCACGGCGGTGAGCCGAGTTCGGTGGAGTTCTGCTACAAGATCGGCATGAACTACGTGTCGTGTTCGCCGTACCGGGTGCCGATCGCCCGGCTTGCGGCGGCGCAGGCGGCCATCACGGCCTCGGCCGGCGGCGACAAGAGCGAATCGATGCGCACGGCCTAAGGGCTGCGCGCGGAGAACGGAAGAAAGAACGCCCGGACCTGCGAGGGTCCGGGCGTTTTGCTTTTGGCCTCCACGGTAGAATGAAAGATTCCCTTCCCTGCCCTGGGAATCACAGAGTCCATGCCCCCACGCAAAACGGCCACACGCACGGCGAATGATGTGATCACGCTGCGCGGAGCGCGTGTGCACAACCTGAAGAACCTGACGGTGACGTTGCCGCACAACAAACTGACGGTGGTGACGGGGGTGTCGGGGTCGGGCAAGTCGTCGCTGGTGTTCGACACGATTTATGCCGAGGGGCAGCGGCGGTATGTGGAGTCGCTATCGACCTATGCGCGGCAGTTTGTCGACCGCATGGAGAAGCCGGCGCTGGATGAGATTGAGGGCATCGCGCCACCGGTGGCGATCCGGCAGAAGAACATGACGCGGAATCCGCGCTCGACGGTGGCGACCTCGACGGAGATCTACGACTACATGCGGCTGCTGTTTGCGCGCGCGGGGCGGACCTATTGCCCCAATTGCGGCAACCGCGTGGAGCGCGACACGGTGGATCACGTGGCGGCGCGGATGTTGAGCTGTGTGCCGGGTTCGCGCTGGTATGCGCTGTTTCCGCTGGCGCATCATGAGGACTCGAAGGCGCGCGCCGATTATCTATTTGAACTGCGCAAGCGCGGCTTCAACCGGTTGTTCCAGGGCGGGGCGACGGTGGAGTTTTCGACGCCGGAGTCGCTGCTGGAGCTGGATTTTTCGAAGACCGTGTTCGCGCTGGTGGACCGGTTGGCGCTGCCGCAATCGGGGGCGTCGACGGCGGATTTGCGGCAGCGTGTGGTGGATGCCGTGGAGATCGCGTATCGCGAGGCGCGCGAGGTGCTGTTTCAATCGGCGTCGGGCGAGGAGGCGCTGCGGTTCTCGGAGTCGTTCACGTGCAAGCACGACGACACGAAGTTCGCCGATCCGGAGCCGTCGCTGTTCAGCTTCAATTCACCAATGGGGGCGTGCCCGCGCTGCCAGGGCTTTGGCAATGTGGTGGATTACGATCCGGGGCTGGTGATTCCCGATCCGTATTTGGCGCTCGAGAACGGCGCGGTGGACCCGTGGAACAAGCCGCAATACCGCTGGGGCTGGAACGATTTCAAGCTTCAGGCGCGGGGCAAGGTGCGCACGGATGTGCCGTACAACGAGCTGAGCAAGGGCGAGCAGGCGGTGGTGTGGCGGGCGATTCGCGAGTTCTTCGCCGACGTGGAGCGGAAGAAGTATAAGGTCCACGTGCGGGTGTTTTTGTCGCGCTATCGCGGCTATGCCGATTGCGATGAGTGCGGCGGGGCGCGGCTGCGCAAAGAGGCGCTGAACATTCGCATCGGGGGCAAGACGATTGCCGAGGTGGCGAAGTTGAACATCGCCGAGGCGCATGGTTTCTTTTCGGCGCTGGAGCTCGCGCCGGAAGAGGCGGCGATTGCGCAGAAGGTGCTGGTGGAGGTGCGGCAGCGGCTGAAGTTCTTGAACGATGTCGGCCTCGAGTATCTGACGCTGGACCGGTTGTCGGCGACGCTTTCGGGCGGTGAGGCGCAGCGGATTCAATTGGCGACGTGTTTGGGCTCGCGATTGGTGGGCGCGACGTATGTGCTCGATGAGCCGTCGATCGGGCTGCATTCGCGCGACACGGGGCGGCTGGTGAAGATCCTGCATGAGTTGCGCGATTTGGGGAACACGATTCTCGTGGTGGAGCACGATCCGGATGTGATGCGGGCGGCGGATGAGATTCTCGATCTCGGTCCGGGGGCGGGCGAGCATGGGGGGCGGATCGTATTTCAGGGTACAAAGTCCGATTTGTTCGATGGCAAGCCGCAGTCGCTCACGGGGCAGTATTTGCGCGGCGAGAAGCAGGTGTGGCGGCCGAGGGCGCGGCGTGAGCGGCATCCGCGGCGGCGGCTGCGGTTTGAGGGCTGCCGGGCGCACAACTTGCGGAACATCGACGTGGAAGTGCCGCTGGACATGATGGTGTGCGTGACGGGGGTGTCGGGTTCGGGGAAGTCGACGCTGGTGCATGAGGTGATGGCGAAGGCTCTGGAGTCGGCGCATGGGAAGCGGGGTCCGGGGGCGGCGGAGGATGAGCTGGCGGGGTCGGGCGAGAAGCAGACGTGGCGCAAGCTGGACGGCCACAACATGATTGGCGATGTAATTCTGGTGGACCAGTCGCCGATCGGGCGGACGCCGCGATCGAACCCGGTGACCTACATCAAGGCGTTCGATCTGATCCGCGAGTTGTTCGCATCGACGCGCGAGGCGGACCGGCGCGGCTACACGGCGGGGCACTTTTCGTTCAACATTCCCGGCGGGCGTTGCGAGACGTGCCAGGGCGACGGGACGGTGACGGTGGAGATGCAGTTCCTGGCCGATGTGGAGCTGGTGTGCGAGGAGTGCAACGGGACGCGGTATAAGGCCTCGACGCTCGATGTGCACTACCAGGGGCGGAGCGTGCACGAGGTGTTGCAGTTGACGGTGCGCGAGGCGATCACGTTCTTTTCGAGCACGCCGAAAATTGTGCACAAGCTGCAGGTGTTGGATGATGTGGGGCTGGGATATTTGCGGCTGGGGCAGTCGGCGACGACGCTTTCGGGCGGCGAGGCGCAGCGGGTGAAGCTGGCGGCGCATTTGGCGCAGTCGTCGGCGAAGGGGACGCTGTTCATCTTCGATGAACCGACGACGGGGCTGCATTTTGACGACATCGCGAAGCTGTTGGATGCGTTTGACCGGCTGATCCGCAATGGGGCGAGTTTGTTGATCATCGAGCACAACATGGAGGTGATCCGGGCGGCGGATTGGGTGATCGATCTGGGCCCGGAGGGTGGTTCGGGGGGCGGACTGGTGGTGGCCGAGGGGACGCCGGAGGAGGTGGCGGCGGTGGAGGGTTCGCATACGGGGCGGTTCTTGCGGGCGATGATGTAGGCGTAGCGGTGGGTGGCGAGGAAGTTTGAAGCCGTTAGCGCGGGGGCTGCGTCATAGAATGAAGACATGCGTCGCGTTGCGCTGCTTTTGTGCCTGGTTGCGGTGAGTGCGTTTGCACTGCAGAAGAAGGCTGCGCCCGCGAAGGGGCCAGCGAAGTCTGCGCCAACGAAGCAGGCTCCAAAGGCCGAGGAACGGGTCGCTGAGGCCGCGCCTACACCTTACGAGTTGGGGATGAAGGCCCTGGAGGCGAAGGACTATCCGGGGGCGGTGGCGTCGTTTGAGACAGCGATCGCGGGGGATGATACGGATTACGCCGCGCATTTTCATTTGGCGCTGGCGCAGTCGCTGACGGGGAATCACGCGGCGGCGGTGGAGCAGTACCGCAAGACGCTGCGGTTGAAGCCGGGGCTGTATGAGGCTGAGATCAACCTGGGGCTGTTGCTGTTTCAACAGAAGGACTATGCTGGGGCGGAGCCGCTGTTGAAAGCCGCGGCGGAAAAGAAGCCGGAGAATGCGACGGCGGTGGCGGCGCATGGGCGGGCGCTGCTGGAGTTGAACAAGCTGGCTGAAGCGGAGACGGTGTTGAAGAAGGCCGTGGCGCTGGATGCGTCGCAGAAAGACACGCTGCTCGGGCTGGCGCAAAAATATGAAGACGCCAAGCAGGTGGACCAGGCGGTTGCGCTCTACAAGGAGTTCCTCGATCGGCCGGGTGTGGCGGAGCGGTTGGGCAATTTGATGCTCTCGACGGGGCGGACGGGGGAGTCGATTGCGTTCCTGGAAGATGCGGTGAAGACGTCGCCGACGGCGGCGAATCACTATGCGCTGGCGATTGCGCACTTGCGGAACAAGGATGCGGCGAAGGCGGGCGAGCAGTTTGAACGGGCGGTGGCGCTGGAGCCGCGCAATGCGCAGTTGCGGATGAGCTATGGCGGGTTTCTGCGCGACCAGCGGAAGATTGCTCCGGCGACGCAGCAGTATTACATTGCCGTGCAGATCGATCCGGCGTTGAAGGAAGGGTGGTCGGAGTTTGGGGCGATGCTGTTGCTGCTGGAGCAGTATCCGCAGGCGGTGGCGGCGTTTGAGAAGTTGCAGGCGCTAGGCGATGCGCGCGCCCCCGTATACTTCTTCAAGGCGATTGCGCTCGACCATATGAAGCAGTTCAAGCCAGCCAAGGAAAGCTATGAGAAGTTTCTCGCCTTGTGCGAGGGCAAGTTTCCGGACGAGGAGTTCAAAGCGCGGCAGAGGATTAAAGTGATTGATAAGGAGCTGGCACGGCGATGATGCGGATCTTCACGTGCGCGGTGGCGGTGGCGGCGCTGGTGATGGCGCAGTCGCCGGTGGAGTCGGCCAAGGCGGAGCCGAACCTGGAGAAGCGTTCGGAGAAGGCGCTGCAGGCGGCGCAGAAGGTGTTGGATGAACTGCGGCGGAATGGGGACCTGGGTGACCGGGCGGCGGTGAAGTCGGCGCTGGGGGAGATCCGGGCGGGTGTGGAGTTGTGCGTGGATTCGCTGGAGGCGTCGGGGAAGGACGCGAGGCGGAGTCCGAAGTATTTCAAGAAGGCCGAGATTGGGTTGCGGAAGTTGAACCGGTATTTGGAAGACCTGCGGGTGGCGTTGTCGGCCGATGACCGGGCTCCGGTGGCGGAGTTGCTGACGTATACGCACCAGGTGCAGGACGACCTGTTGCTCGGCATCTTCACGAAGAAGAAATAGGAGGCCTCATGCGCGCTTTGCTCATGCTCGCCGCTGCCGTTTGCCTGGCGCAGGGGCAGCAGCGCGACTTTCTCACCGCCGATGAGGTGGACCAGATCCGGCTGGCGCAGGAGCCGAATCTGCGGTTGACGCTGTATGTGAGCTTCGCCAAGGAGCGCGTGGCGCTGGTGGAGTCACTGGTGGCCAAGGAGAAGGCGGGGCGGAGCGCGATGATCCACGACACACTCGACGATTACACGAAGATCATCGAAGCAATCGACACGGTGGCCGACGATGCGCTGCGGCGGGGGGTGGACCTCAAGGAGGGCATGGGGGCGGTGGCCGAGGCGGAGAAGGAGTTCGCGGAGCGGTTGAAGAAGATTGAGGAGGCCGAGCCGAAGGACTTGCAGCGATACCAGTTTTCGCTGACCAACGCGATTGAGGCGACCGAGGATTCGTTTGAGATGGCTCAGGTGGATTTGCAGGAGCGCAAGGCGGGCGCGGCGCAGCGGCGGGCGGCGGAGGACAAGGAGCGGGAGGAGTTGATGACGCCGACCGATCGCGAGGCGCGGGAGGCGGCGGCGAAGAAGAAGGCTGCGGAGGAGAAGAAGACGACGCGTAAGGCGCCGACGTTGCGACGGAAGAGTGAGGTTCCGGCGACGAAACCTTAAGGGGCGCGGAGCGCTACTTCACCTGCACGAGCTTTGCGGGGTCGAGTTCGGCTTTGCCGCCGGGTGTGGCGGCGGGGACTTCGAGGTTCACGTTGATGTTCTTGCAGGTGGTTTCGGTGCAGGCCTGGGCGCGGATGTTGAGTTGGGCGGGGGCGGCGCCTTCCACCTTGGCGGCGAAGATGGCTTCCTTTTCGTAGCCGTAGCTGAACCAGCGCAGGTCGGGCTTGGAGAAGTCCTTGGGCTGGGGTTGGAGCCAGGGTCCGGCGAGTTTGAGGCCGCCGGTCACCTTGATTTCAGTCTGCTGGTCGATGCCGAGCGACATCTTACCGGCGAGGCGTTCCTTGGCGCGGCGCTCGTTGTCCATCGTGAAGGTATGCCAGGTGGGTTCGAGGGCGACTTTGACGACAAGGTAGGGGCCATCGATGCGGGCGCGGTATTGCACGACGACGTCGTCCTGGTGTGTGACGACGGCGGGCTCGGACCATTCGCCGGCTTGGGCGGAGAGGGCGGCGAGGGCTGCGAGCAATACGGCGGCGAGGGCATTGGGCATGCGCGAACTCACTTTCGGAAACTCATCTGGAGCGTGCGCAGGGGCAGCTTGATGCGCTGGCCGTTGCGCAGGACATCCAACTCCACTGTATCGCCGGGCTTCTTGCGCAAGCGGAGGTAGAGTTCGGCGGTGTGGACGTCGGGGTCGCGGTCGACGCCATCGACGGCGACGATGATATCGCCCACGGCGAGTTCGTGGGTCTTCATGAGCTTGGCCATGTCGGCGACACGGCGGACCAAGCTGGCGAAGCTTTCGGCGGGCAGGCCGTGCTGGCGTTTTTCATCATCGGTGAGCGGGCGGTCGTCGAAGTAGACGCGCGGATCGACGCTCGATTGACGCCAGCGGACATCGGTAAGCCACCAGCGTATGGGCAGCGCGATGGTGAGTTCCTTTTCCGTGCCGGCACGCTCGACGCGGACCTTCACCTGGCGCGCGTTGCGGTCGACCATGTCGTAGGCGTATTGGGCGTCGCCGAAGGTCCACACCGTTGTGCCGTTCCAGCCGCGGATGAGGTCGCCGGCGAGCAGGCCGGCCTCGGCGGCTGGTCCGGTGGCTTCCTTCACGACGAGGCCTTTGGGGATGTCGAGGGTGATGCCGATGAGCTTGAAGTCGGGCGAGCGCCAGAGGTGTTTCTTTTTGTCGAGGCTGCCGTCGAGCTGACGGTGGATGTTCTGGAAGTCGCCGATGAGGTGGCATTCGACGCACTGGTTCTTGGCGAAGGTGCGTTCAACGAGCAGCGGGTATTCGCGGGCGAACTTGGGCGCGGGGCGCGGGGCGGCTTTCAGTTTGCCCTGCTTCCATTGCTCGTGGAGATCGAGGCCCTTTTGAAGGGCGAGTTCGAGCGAATCGAGGTTGAGGTAACTGTCGACGGCGGCCGAGTCGCGCCCGCCGTAGCGGGTGTAGATCTGCTCGTCGGCGTTCATGAGGAAGAAGTAGAGCGGGTTGTTGCGGTCGTATTCGAAGTGGGCGATGTCGACTTCGTCCATGCGGATGATGCGCGCGCACACGTATTGCGACATGAGCTTGCCGCGCGGTGAGTTCTTCGGTGACAGCACAACCTGTGCGTCAAAAACACGTCCGGCCGTTCAAGGCTCGCAGCGGTATTCCAAAAAGATCGGCTTGCCGGTGGCCTTGGCTTCTTTGAGCGCTTCCTGGTAGTTGGAGTGCCAGTGGATGCCTTCGGCATCCTGCGCGGGGAGCGACAATGCAAGCGCGGCAAGGGCGGGAAGAGCCCGCAACAAGGGGTGCATAGGGTGATTCTAGCAGGGGCGCGCGGCGCGGCTACTGCATTTTGCCGAGCCAGCGGATGCGGACGTTGAAGGCGCGGCCGGTGCCGCCGTAGAACTGGCCGTAGCGGGAACTGGCGATGTTGTTGTTGACGGTGTCGGGGTTGATGCGGTCGGTGAGGTTGTTGGCGCCGAAGCGGAAGGCCCAGCGGTTGTGGCGGAAGGCGAAGCGGCGTTCGAAGTGAAGGTTCCACTCGAAGTAGACGGGGAAGCGGAGGGCGTTCACCTGGCCGGTGAGGGAGCCGAGTTCGGTGCGGGTGCTGTAGGGGAAGCCGGTGCGGGTGTCGAGCAGGGTGGCGACGGCCCAGTTCTTGAAAGGCAGAGGCAGGTAGGCCCAGCCGACGAAGCGGTGGGGCGCGTCCCAGGGCATGGGGCCAGCGTTCTGGAGGACGGAGATGGGGTCGTCCACATTCACGTCGACGACGGCGTTGGATTGCGCGCGCGACCAGGTGTAGTTGGCGCGCCATTCGTAGAGGCGGCCGAAGTTTTGTTTGACGGTGAAGGAGAGGGCGCGGTAGCGGTCGACGCGGTGATTGGTGAGGACGAAGAGTGCGTCGAGGAGAGGGACGCCGGAGGCGGCGAACCAGGGCGGGGATGGCGCGCCGGGTTCGAGGCTGTTGAGGTAGGTGAAGCCGCGTGTGCCGTGGCGGAAGAGGAGGTCGGCGCGGAGGGCGAGGCTGCGGCGGAAGTGGTGTTCGCCGCCGAGGTTGGCGGTGTTGGCGAAGGGGCGGCGGAGGGGCGAGAGCGGGCCTTGGAACATGGTGAGGGCGGGGCCGCGGCCGACGCTGCCATCGGGGAAAAAGTAAGAGGTGACGGCGGCCTGGTCTTCAGGGCGGGAGAAGAGGCGGAGGCTGGTGGCGTCAAAGACACGGGCGAGGCCGCCGTAGATCTTGGTGTGTTCGCCCCAGGGAGGCGACCAGGCGATGCCGAGGCGGGGCGAGGGGCTCCAGCGCTTGACGAGCTGATCCCAATCGAGGCGCATTCCGGACTCAACGAGCAGGCTGGGGTGAGCGCGCCAGGAGTCCTGCAGGAAGACCGAGGCTTCGAGGTTGGTAAGTTGCACCTGGCCGCTGCCGATGAAGCGGGTGAGCAGCAGAGGCGCGCCCTTCTCGTTGAAGTTCTCGTAGCCGGAGCGTTCGACGTCCTGCTGGTAGCGGACGCGGTGGAAGTCGAGGCCGGCCTTGAGTTGATGCGTGCCTGCGGCGTGGAGGACGGGGAGGAAGCCGTTGACGAGGAACTGGTCGCGCGCGCCGCGGCGGACGGCGTCGACGAAGTGGTAGCCGCGCTTGCCTTCGGGCGTGTAGAGCAGCGTTCCCCAGCCTTGCGGGATTTCGCGGCCATAGGTGCGGTTGCCGGCGTAGCCGAACTCGATCAGGCCGTGGCCGCCGAGGTAGATCTGGTCCTTCACGCTGACGAAGCCCTGGCGGGAGCGGCGGTCGATGGTGGTTTCGCGAGGGTCGAGAAAGGTGAGGCCGGTGCGGGCGGCGGTCCACTGGTTCCAGAGGAAGGAGCTGTGCAGGATGTGGCTGGGGCTGATGTTGACCTGGGTGGAGAAGAGGTTGCCGACGCGGTAGCTGGGGTTGCGGTCTTCGCCCTTGGGCAGCTCGCGGATGAAGGTCTTCATGTACTGGAATTCGAGCGAATCGCTGAACCAGACGCGGCCGCGGCGCAAGGGGCCGGAGAGGTTGACGCGCGGGGTCCAATCGCCGATGGTCCAGCCTTTGCGGTTTTCAAAGCCGGGGACGAAGTTGGTGGCCGAGTAGCGGAGCTTGTCGGCGCCGGAGTCAGACTGAATGGCGAGGACGCCGGCGGAGCCCTTGCCGTATTCGGCGGGGAGGACGCCGTTGGCGATGTCGACGGACTGGACGCTTTCCACGGTGAGGCGGGTTTCAAAACGGCCGCTGAGGGGGTCATTGAGCAGGAAGCTGTTCAGCGTGTAGAGGGTCTGCTCCTCGGTGGCGCCATTGATGTGGAGGCCGCCTTTGTTGTCGCGGATGACGCCGGGGAGGATGCGGAGGGCCGAGCGGAGGTCGTTCGTATTGGGAAAGGGGATGTTCTGGATGTCGGCGCCGGCGAGGGCCTGCTTGGGCGTGGAGGTATCCATGTCGATGGTGAGGGGCGCGGCGCCGACCTCGATGGATTCGACCACTTCGCGCACGGGCTCCAGGGTGAAACTGGAATCGGTCCCGCCATCGGGGAGCTCAAGCGGCTCGTTGCGCACGGGATAGAAGCCGGCGCGTTCGATATCGAGCGTGTAGGGGCCGGGTGCGGGGAGGTCGATGCGGAAGTTGCCTTCAACCTGGGTGAAGGTCTGGTGGGAAGCTCCACCGGCTCCGCGCAACGTGAGGCGCGCGCCGGCAATGGGCGTTTTGGTGGACGACAATACCCGGCCCGATAATGGGACCTGTGCCGCGAGCGGAGACAGGATCCCGATCGAGACCAACACAACGGCGAACCGCACCGTTACCCTCCAGGCTTTCTTGATTAAGGAATCTTACCATTTGTGAACACCGGACCCAATGCTCCTCAATGGAATCGACTGCGCAAGGCGCTGGCGCGCTGGTATGGGGGGGCGAAGCGTGACCTGCCGTGGCGGCGGACCAGCGAGCCGTATCCGGTGTGGGTGAGTGAGATCATGCTGCAGCAGACGCGGGTGGCGGCAGCACTGCCTTACTATGAGCGGTTCCTGCAACTGTTCCCGACGGTGGAGAGCCTGGCCGAAGCGCCTGAGCAGGAGTTGCTGGCGGTATGGAGCGGGCTGGGGTATTACTCGCGGGCGCGGAATCTGCAGAAGGCGGCGCGGCAAATTGTCGCAGCAGGAGGGTTCCCACGCACCTTTGAAGGGCTGCGCGAACTGGCGGGGATTGGCGACTACACGGCGGCGGCGGTGGCGAGCATTAGTTTCGGGCTGCCGCACGCGGTGCTCGATGGCAATGTGATGCGCGTGCTCACACGGCTGCTGGCCGACGCGGGCGACATCCAATCGCCGAAGACGCGGTCGCGGCTGGCGGCGGTGGCGCAGGAGTTTTTGGACAAGCGGGCTCCGGCCGAGCACAACCAGGCGGTGATGGAGTTGGGGGCGCTGGTGTGCGCGCCGCGCGAACCGCAGTGTTTGTTGTGTCCACTGGCGGCGCACTGTGTGGCGCGGCTGGAGGGGCGGGCGGGGCAATTTCCCGTGAAATTACGGAAGCAAACAAAGGTGGAGATCGCGCTGGCGTTGCTGGTGATTGAGCGCGAGGGGCGAGTGCTGGTGTGGCAGCGCGGGGACGGGGAGGGGCGCATGGCGGGGTTCTGGGAGTTGCCGTCGCTCGAACAGTTGCCGGCGGCAAGGGTGCGGGAGGAGGCGGGCGGTTTCCGGCATACGATTACGCATCATCTGCACACGGTTCAAGTGTTTCGCGCGGTGGTGAAGCGGGTTCCGGCGGGCTACCATTGGAGAGACCGCAGGCAAATGGGAGAGATTCCTCTGAGTACGATGGCGCGGAAAGCGCTGCGGGTGGCGGATGTGGATTAGAGTGCGCTCAGAATGCGCCAAATTTACACTTATGCCCAAATTTATTGAGTAGACTGGCGGAAAGGTTGGGTTGATATCAGAATGAGCATTCCTCACAACGCGAAAATTGTTTTTTGGGGCCGGATGGCGGCGATTGCCGCCGTGGTTCCGATCATGATTTTGGGCTTTTCGGATGGGCCTGATCCGAGACACACCGGAGCCCCCGGCGATCAGACCTGTGCCAAGGCGACGTGTCATGTTGGAACGGGCAATCCGACGGCGGGCAGCGGTGTGGAACTCGTCTTTCCCGGTGGGCTTGTATACACTCCCGGCGTGAAGCAGACCATCACGGTCCGTGTGACGGAATCCGCCAACGTCTACGGATTTCAGGCAACGGCACGACTGGTCTCCAATCTAGCCAATGGCCAGGCGGGCGATTTCACGGTGACCGACGCCAGAGTGCAGATCCTGTGCGAGGACGGCCGGCCTAAGACCGGAAGCCAGGCGTGCCGCCCTGAAACGCCGATTCAGTTTGCAGAGCACACGTTGGGCGGCAATCGCAGCAATACGTGGACATTCGATTGGACACCGCCGGCCACCAACATGGGCGACATCAATTTTTATGTCGCCGGGAACGCTGCCAATGGAAACGGCACGGAAAGCGGTGACCGGATTTTCACACGCAACTACACGCTGACGCCGCAGGCGGCCACCAGCGAGCAGCCGCAGATCCGGCAGACGCAGCCGGTGTTGCAGGCCTTCCTGGGCGGAGCGCGGCTCTCGCCGGGGACATGGCTGGAGATCTACGGCTCGAACTTCTCGGCCGTGACGAAGGACTGGGGCGGGCTGTTCACCGAGAACGGGACCAAAGCGCCGACGTCGATTGACGGGGTGAGCGTGAATATCGACGGCAAGCCGGCGACGATGTTCTTCCTGAGCCCGTCGCAGATCAACGTACAGGCGCCGGATACGATCGGGTTGGGCACGGTGCAAGTGGAGGTGGTGACCCCGGCGGGCCGGGTGAGCACGACGGCAACCTCAACCGCCGTTTCGCCTGCCATGCTGACCACGCCGGCCTTCAATATTGGCGGCAAGCAATATATCGCCGCGTTGCATCAGGGCACGCCGGTGACGTTTGTCGGTCCGGCCAATCTGATTCAGGGCGCGAATTTCCGTCCGGCCAAGCCGGGCGACGTGGTGACGGTATACGCGGTAGGCTGCGGTGTAACCGAACCGGCCAGCCCGTCGGGCGTGGTGGTTTCGGCGCTGCGCACGCCGAAAGCGGCGCCGCGGGTGACCATCGGGCAGGCGCAGGCGAACGTGGCCGTGGCCATGTCGCCGGGTTCCATCGGGCTGTGCCAGCTCAACGTGACGATTCCGAATACGGCAAATGGCGATAACCCGATCGAGTTCACGCTCGACGGGACGCCGACAGGGCAAGGACTGCAAATCACAGTCCAGCAGTAACCACGCAACACATAGCCCGGCTCTCGGAGGGCCGGGTTCACTCAAACTCGTAAAGGGGAGGGGCCTCCACTATGAATTACCGTTTCCAACGGACACTATTTGTCTGTTTACTCGCCGCACTGCCGGCCAGCCTGATGGCGCTCAGCAATGGGCCCGTGCCGGCGCGCACGGGCGCGGCTGTCGATGGCGGGTTGAGCTGCACGGCATGCCATCGCATCAATGCCATGGCGCCTGAAGGGGGCGCGACGGCGAATATGGATGCGCGCGGCAGTTTCCGGGTCGAAGCCGGGCCGTACACGCCGGGCGTGAAACAGACCATTCGCATCGTTTTGTCGCATCCGGAAGCCCGGCGCTGGGGCTTCCAGATCACGGCGCGGCTGGTGTCGGATGAAACCAAGCCGGGGGGCAAGTTCACGCCCGCGGAGGGCTACCGTGTGGTGTGCGGCGGGGGTGCACCGGAGGGCAACTGCGGCGCCAATCCGGAATTTGTCGACCATGTGCGCGAGACAACATTCGCGGGCCAGGGCAATGGAGCGTCGTGGACGCTGGAATGGACGCCGCCGGCCACCGGTTCGGGCGAGGTTGTGTTCTACGCCGCCGGCAACGCGGCCAACAACAACAACAACAACCAGGGCGACTTCATCTATACGACGAACACGAAGATCGCCGAAGCCGCGCCGTGCAACCTGACGACGACGCCCGCGGTGACGACGGTGTTGAACGGGGCCAGCTTCCGTAACTCGGGCTTCGCGCTGAACACGATGCTCTCCATCGGCGGCACGGGCTTCCAGGCGCCGGGCACGAGCAAGACGGCGTCGGCCACCGACATCGTCGGCAACAAGTTCCCGACAGCGCTTTCCTGCGTGGCCGTGGAGATCGACGGCAAGCAGGCCCCGATCACCTATGTGGATGCCAGCCAGATCAACGTGCAGGCGCCGACAACGGTGGCCCTGGGCGATGTGGCCGTGCGCGTGATTCTCAATCCGGGCACCTCGAACGAGCGGCGCAGCGCACCGTTCACGATCAAGATGGACGATGTGGCGCCGGCGCTGTTCCGCTTCCTGCCGACGCCGTGCGTGGCGGCCATCTTCCCGAACACGGGCGTGCTGGCGGCCGATCCGGCGCTGGTGCCGAACTCGGTGAAGCCGAAGGTCGGTGAGATTGTGAGCATCTTCGCCACGGGGCTGGGTGTGTCCGAACCGGTCTACCAGTCCGGTGAGATCACGCCGGGCAACATGGCGCCGCGAGCACGCGACCAGGTGCAGGTGGAGTTCAACGGCGTTGTGATGAATGCCTCCGACATCCTGTACGTGGGGTTAACGCCGGGCTCGATCACGGGGTTGTGGCAGATCAACCTGCGCGTTCCGACGACAGCGACACCGGGGCGGGATAACCCGATCACGCTGCGGATGGGCAGCCTGACGTCGCAGCCGGGTGTGTTCCTGCCGATTCAGTAGGGCTGAGGCCTGGCTGAGACACGGGGCGGCGGCCTGGGGAGTCCGCCGCCCCGCGTAGTGCGTTTGTGAGACATCTGTAAGACGCTGGTTTTACAGAGTTTTGTGTGTCAGGTGGGGGCGGGGAGATTTAGAATGGGAGTCGGGTAGAGCGAGATCGATTTGCCTGAACGACGGCTTGCTTTCGCCGTTTGGTCCGTGGCGTTGTGGTTCGGCAGCGCGGTGGAACTGGCGGCGGTTGCGCCGGCCTACACGGCATCCAGCATTGTGCATGCGGCATCGGGAGTGTCGTCCGTGCTCGTTCCGAACGGGCTGGCGACGCTCTACGGGACCAATCTGTCCGCAACCACGGCGGTATTGAACACAAGCGACGTGAGCAACGGGGCGCTGCCTGTTTCGCTGCCGTCGACAGGGGTGCGGGTGACGGTAAACGGCCTGCTGGCGCATCTTTTGTACGTCTCGCCGACGCAGGTGAATTTCCTCGTGCCGAGCCTGGTGCAGCCGGGCCTGGCGACGGTGGAGTTGACGCGGACGGGACTGACGGGGGGAGCGGTGCGGGTATTGGTGGCGGCGGCGGCGCCGGGGATGTTTGTGGCCACGGTGGGGGTGGCGGTGGCGACGAGGGCCGATGGGCGGTTGATCACGGAAGCCTCGCCGGCGGCTCCCGGCGAAGTGGTGGTGCTGTATGCGACAGGATTGGGCGAGACGGCGCCGCGGGCCGAGTATGGGCGGGTGGCGGCGGGAGCAGCCTGGGTGAGCAACCGGGAGCGGTTTGGGGTGATTCTGGACGGGCGGACGTTGGCAGGCGGCGTGCTGTATGCGGGAGTGACGCCGGGCTTCGCGGGGCTCTACCAGGTGAATTTGCAATTGCCGGAATGGACGGGGCCGAACCCGGAGATCCGGCTGGTGTACGGCGATGCGGTGAGTCCGGTGGGGGTGCGGCTGCCGGTGGCGGCGCAGGGGGAGAGTGCGGCGGCGGGAACCGGAGCGGCGGCGGGCGCGTCCACACAGTAGAATCAAGAGCGAGGTGTCTATGCAGGCCCGCGTCCCGTTACTGCGCGTTCCATTGTTGATGGCAGTGTCATGTCTTTTGCCGGCGCAAGAACCGGCCAACCCGCCGGCTGAGGAATCGGCCGTGCGGGTGGAACAGGGCACGCGCGTGCCGCTGAGCCTGATCAACAGCATCAGCACGAAGCATGCGGCCGAGGGCGACCGGGTGTACCTGGAGAGCGTGTTTCCGATCCTGGTGGGCGGGCGGATCGCGATTCCACCGGGCAGCTACGTGATGGGCACTGTGACGCAGGTGAAGCGGCCAGGGCGGATGAAGGGGCGCGGCGAGTTGTTTGTGCGCTTCGATTCGCTGACGCTGCCCAACGGGGTGACGCGCGATTTCCGGGGCCGCATTGAGACGCTGGACGGACGCTCAACGGAGCGCTTGGACAAGACGGAGGGCAAGATCGAGAGCGATTCCAACAAGGGCAACGATGCGCGGACGGTGGGCGAGGCGGCGGCGGCGGGAACGAGCATTGGGGCGATTGCCGGAGCGGCGGCGGGGCGTACAGGCATGGGCGTTGGCATTGGAGCGGCGGCGGGGGCCACGGCGGGCTTGATTGGCGTGTTGCTGACGCGGGGTCCGGACGCGGTGCTGGCCAAGGGGACGACGCTGGAGATGGTGCTCGACCGGGAACTGCGGTTCGCGCCGGAGGAGTTGGACTTTAGCGGCTCGACGATGAAGCGGGCCCCGGCGGACAATTCTGGTCCCTTGCAGCCGCAGCAGCGGCAGGGGCTGCCGTTGCCGGGATATGGGGGCGTGCGGCGGACGGTGCCGCAATAGCAGCGGGCCGGCGTCGAAAAATGCGGCTACGGCCCTAATCCGGCCTCCGCCAGCCGTCGATAGTCTGGTCGTAAGGGGAATCGCTGAGCCACTTGGAATCGGGAAGCAGTACGGCCGGTTTCCGCGGGGAATCAGTTTTCCAGGACAGGCGGCAGGGCTGGCGCGGGCCGGTCGAACCGTTGCGGGAGGCGGCTCTTTTTAAGGCTGATGCCCTAATCTTCCCTTACAGTTAGGCCGATTAGAAGTGAGACTGTGATGGAACTAGGAACGCTGCAAATTCAGATCTTCGTGAGCCTGGTGGTGGTGCTGGGAACGGCTTTTGTAGCGTTTCTGTGCGACTTCCTCAAGGGCAACAACGAACAACTGCGCGAACGCAACATCGAGATGCAGGTGCGGCAGGAAGAGCAGCGGCGGTTTGGGGTGTGGGAGCCGGCGAAGCTGCTGAAGGGCATTGAAGCGCTGCTCAAGAATACGCCCGCGGTGCAGTACGGCGCGCCGCCGGAGGTGGCCCCCGTGGAAGCACCGCTGGAACCGGTACAGACGCCGAGCTGGGAACAGCCGGCCGAGCCGGCGGCAGTGAAATCGGGCACCTGGGCGAGCAAAGAGGAATTGGAGAAGCTGGCCGAACGGGCGGCGCGCATCCGCGAACGTCACGAAGCGCGCAAGGCGGCCGAGGAGACCAGCGAGACGGAAAAGGTTGCGCCGGTCATGCTGCCGGTGGCGCTGGCCAGCATCAGCGGGATTTCAGAGGCGGAGCCGATTCCGGAGGCTGCGCCGGAGCGGGTCGAAGAGGCGCAGGCGGCGGCCGAGACACCACCGCTTGCGGCAGAGACAGAGAGTGTAGAACAGGAATCGCAGGCAGCCTCCGCGCAATCGGAGGCTGGCGGCATTCTGGAGGGAGTAACGGCTGAGGCAGAGCCGGCCGAGGGCGTGGCGGCCGAGGGTCAGGCACAAGCCGAAGCGGCGGTGGAGTGTGTGGAGGCGGTTCCCGAAGCAGTGACCGAGGCCGAGCCCGATGCGGTGGAGGCCGAACCCGTTGCGCCCGAGGCCGAGCCCGTTGCGGTGGAGGCCGAACCAGTTGCACTGGAGGCCGAGCCCGTTGCGGTGGAGGCCGAGCCCGTTGCTTTGGAGGCCGAACCGGCGGCGCTGGAGGCGGAGGCTGCCGAGATGGTGACGGAAACGCCAGCCGGGGAGGCTGAGGCGGACGGTCCCGAAGAGTGGGCGGGCGAGCCCGTGGCCGGGTTGCAGTTGGCCCTGCCGCACGAGATCCCGCAGGTGGCTGAGCCGCAGTTGGCCGAACTGGCGCGCGTTGACGAGGAAGCGATTCTGGCGGCTCAGGAAGCAGTGCGGCTGCCCGGAGGCGAGCTGCCGCTCGCGCCGATCGCGGCCGTGGAGGATGCGGCCGGGGCGTTGGTGGCAGAGGCGGTGGACGAGCCGGCGGAGGAGCTTGTGGAAGCGCCACTGGCGGCTGAGACGGCCGAAGGGGAAGGCGGCGGGGAGCCGGAGTTCCTGCGCGTGCGCGTTCTGCCCATCGACCAGCCTGTGAAAGAAGAAACGGAAGAGGTTGCCGGGGCGGAATTGGAAGTGGACGGCAGAAGGCTGATCGCCGCGCCGGAATCGGAAGCGCCGGAATCGGAACCGATGCAAGCGGCGGCAGAGACAGAGGCCCCCGAGCTCACCACGGAGCCGGCGGCGGCGGCGGAAACCATCGAAGCCGGCGCCGAGATCACCTCGCTGCATGAGTCGCTGGCCAAGGAAGAGCCGGGGTTGCCGGCCGGTTTGCACGATGTGACGCTGCTGCGCGAACGGATGAAGGCCAATCTGAACTTCGAGGGCGTGGCGGTGTCGATTGGGATCAACGACTACGACGCGTTGCGGCAGAAGCTGGACACGTCGGCGGGAGCCGAATCGATGGCCTCGGTGGAGCGGCTCATCCAGAGCATGCTGAAAGGCTCCGACTTTGCCTGCCGGTTCCAGGAAGACGAGTTCATCCTGTTGTTCCCCGGCGAGGCGGATTCTTCAGCGCAGCGGCGTCTGTTCCAGATCTCCGAGAAGCTGTGGGACTTCCAACTGCGCTCGCTCGGGCATCAATCGATCATGTTCAGTTGGGGCGGGCTGGAAGTGAAGCGCGATACGCTCTCCGACGCGGTGGCCTCGGCGCGCGAGCGGATGTTCCAGACCAAACGCAACCGCACCGGCGCGATCGAGATGCGCAAGCGCGTGGTGAACGGCTAACCCCGCTCACTGCGGCCCGCGGCCGCGGCGCTGGGGATTGCGTGATTCGAAAGCCACGCGGAGCGCCACGGGCAGCTTCGTCATCACGGCTACAAACGCGCGGTAAAACCAGCCGGGGATGACGAGCCATTTGCCGCGGTCCAGCGCGGCGAGCGACTCCGCAACCACCTCCTCGGACTTCATCCACAACCAGCCGGCGATTGACTTGCGGTCGACGCCCAACACATCGTGAAACTCCGAATAGGTGAAGCCCGGGCACAGGGCCTGGACCTGCACGGGCGAGCCCATGTCGCGCAGCTCAAGATGCAGCCCTTCGGTGAATACCGTCATCCAGCTCTTAGTGGCGCAGTAGCTGGTGTTGTAGGAACTGCGGCCGAAGGCGGCGACGGAGGCGACGTTGATCACGGCGCCCTGGCGGCGCGGGATCATGACGTTCAGCGCGGCGTGGGTGAGGCGCATGGTGGCCATTACATGGAGGCGGTGCATCTCCTCCTGCTTGTCGAGCGCGCACTGGTGGAAGTAGCCGCGTGTGCCGAAGCCGGCGTTGTTGATGAGCAGGGTCAACGTGGGCGTGGCGTTGATGAGAGACGCGGCGCGGGCCTGCCCTTCTTCGGTGGCGAGGTCGGCGGCGAGGGTGTCGACGGCAATGCCGTGTTTCCGGCGCAGCTCAGCGGCCAGCGCTTCCAGGCGTTCGGCGCGGCGGGCGATCAGGACGAGCGAATCGCCGCGGGCAGCGAGCGCACGGGCGAACGTCTCGCCGATGCCGCTCGATGCTCCCGTGATGAAGGCCGTGCCCACTCTTGCAGTGTAGCCCGCGGGCCTCATGCGGTCGCGGGGATGAGGGCGAGATGCGCCAGATGGTGGCGGCCGTGCCAGGAGTAGAGGGCGAGGGCGATGTCGAGCGGCAGTTCGCCGAGGTCGGGGTGGACGAAGGTGCGGGCGAACTCGGCGTCGCCCAGGGAGCGCAGCATCACGGTCCAGCGCTGGTGGACGCCGTCGAGTATGGCCAGCGAGGGGTCGACGGGGAGGGTTTGCGAGTCGGCAAGCAGCGCCCAGGCGGCCTCTTCGTAGGTCTTGATGACGGGCTTGGTTTCGGTGAGGCCGAGGCGGAAACGGATGAAGCAGTTCATATGGCTGTCGGCCAAGTGGTGGACGACGAGGCGTCCGGTCCAGCCGCCGGGGCGGTAGGGGATCTCCAGGCCTTGCGCGCCGATGCGGGCCAGTTCAGCGCCGAGCAGCCTGGGGAGCGCTTCGATGTCGGCGATCCAGCGTTGGCGGTCGTGCGGGGTGATGGCGGCAGGCTTTTCGAAGCGGCCGATGGGGAATTGGCGGTCCATGGGGTGGTTGCGTCCTCCAGAGACAATTGTCGCTTTGCCGTCAGATTTTTTGAACTGGCTGGGGGAAAGGAGCGTAGATCACACCGTAAGGAGGTACTATGCCGTTTGTGTATCCGAACTCCGGCCAGGTGCGTGCCGGAATGGGCCGCCCGCTGGTGATGGGACTGTTTGTGGCGAGTTGCCTGTTGTCGATTGTCTCGTTCTACACGACGCAGCAGGGCATGGCGCTTTATCTGTCGCCGTGGTTTGCCACGCTGGCGGCGCTGGGCGTGCAGGTGTCGCTTGTGCTGGTGGCGTGGCTGGTGGGCTTTCAGCGTAGCGGGCGGACGCTGCTGACGGTCGTCTATGTCATTACGGCGGTGGTGTCGATCGCCTTCTCCTACGTGAGCCTGTACAACTGGTTTGCGGCGCGCGAGCGGCCGGCGGTGGTGCAGCGCGGGCTGTATGACGAGTTGAACGGCATCGCCGCGTCGGCGGGACAGAGGCTGAATGAGACCACAAGCAAGGCGCGGCACTATGTGGTGGCGCTGGAGGAGATGACCGGGGCCGAGAAGCGGCACGGGCACATTTCGCAGGCTCCGGACGCCGACCCGGCGCTGCAGGCGATTCGTGAGAGCGTGGCGCGGGAGGCGCAGGCGATCGGGGCGGCGTATCGTGAAGGCTCGGGCGAAGGGGCGCGGTACACGGCCTTTGAGCGGCATACGAAGCTGATGAAGCAGTCGCTGGCGGAGTTGCAGGCGGGCGAGCGGGCGCTGGCGGCGTGGCGCGCCGAAGCGCGGCCCGACCACGCAAGCGAGCAGCAGATCCGGCGCTTCAACGCCATGTACGATTCCCTGCCCTGGGCGACGATGGACCAGCTTGCGGCCACGGCCACGCCACGGCCCATGCCGCCCTCGCTGGCGCGCTTCGTCGACCGTGCCGGAAGCAGCCAGGAAGACCTGATGTCTGCCTTCCAGGAGCTGTTCGCCGCACCCACCAGCCGCCACCTGTTTTCGCTCGCGCTGGCGGCGTTCATTGACGTGATCGTGTTCCTGCTGGCTTTTGCCAGCGGTCCGTATTTCTACGGCGCCACCGAGGAGCGGATGTGCGCGGCCGGGGCGGCGCTGGATGCGAACGAAGAGCAGGTGTTCGTGCGCGAATTGCTGCGCAAGATGAGGCCAAGCGGCCAGGGGCTGGCGCGCGTGGATTCCTCGGCGCTGACGCCGGGCGAGCAGCAATATTGCCTGGCCATGGCGCAGCGCGGGCAGGCGGTGGTGGAAGATGCGGCCGAGGGGCCGGCGTATCTGCTTGACCGCGAGGTGCACGAACGGCTGATGGAGTCGCTGGCGCAGCGCGGGCTGCCGTTGCGGGCGGCGAGCCGGAGCGCGGCGGCGGGGTGAGCGGGACAGCTCGCGCGAAGGGCGCGGGCGCTAGGGGGCGTTGGGGTCGACGACGAGTTCGTTGACGACCTTCTTGACGCCCTTCACTTTGCCGGCGATCTTCTCGGCCTTGCTCTTGGCCTTGTCGCTGCGGATCTTGCCAATGAGGGTGACTACAGCGTCTTTGACGCGGACCTCAATGGCGCCGCCGTTCACCTGAACGTCCTGGGCGAGCTTGATGCGCACCTGGTCATAGAGGTGGTCGTCGGAGGGCGCGGTTTGCGCCAGAGCGGCCAGCGCGAGGCAGGCCGAGCAGATCAGGATGCGGAGCCAATTCATGATTCAATCCCTGAACTTATTTTCTGTGATTCGAGCTCGTTGAGGAAATCGGCGCTGGAGCGCCACTGTTTTTTCACCTTGACGAACAGTTCGAGAAAAACCTTCTTGGCGAGGCGTTCCTCGATTTGGCCGCGGGCGGCCGTGCCGATTTGTTTCAACATGGCGCCGCCTTTGCCGATGATGATCGGCTTCTGGCCTTCGCGTTCGACGTGGATGGCGGCGGCGATGTGGGCGCGGCCGGGCGATTCGTCCCACTTCTCGATGAGCACGGCGACCGAGTGGGGCACCTCCTGGCCGGTGGAGAGCAGCACCTGCTCGCGGATGAGTTCGGCGGCGAGGAAGCGCATCGGCTGGTCAGTGAGATAGTCGGGCGGATAGTATTGCGGGCCCTTGGGCATGCGCTTAACGATTTCGGCGAGCAGTTCGGCGCAGCCCTCGCCGGTGGCCGCCGAAACGGGGAGGAAGGCCGCAAACGGGTGGGCATTGCCGTAGGCGTCGAGCAGGGGGATCAGCGCGGCCTTGTCGCGCAGCAGGTCGATTTTGTTTAAAACGAGGAGGGTGGGGATTGTCTCGCCGGCGAGGAGCTTGAGGTGATCGCCGCCGCTTTCGGAGAAGGGCAGCGAGGCGTCGGCGAGCCAGATGAGCAGATCCTGTTCGCGCGTGGCGGAGCGCACGGCGTCCATCATTTTCTGGTTGAGCAGATTCCGGGGCTCGTGCACGCCGGGGGTGTCGAGAAAGATGATCTGGGCCTGGGGCAGGGTGAGCACGGCCTGGATGGCGTCGCGCGTGGTTTGCGGCTTATCGGCGACGATGGCGAGCTTGGTGCCGGCAAGGTGGTTGAGCAGCGTCGACTTGCCGGCGTTGGGGCGGCCGAGGATGGTGACAAAGCCGGAGACGTGTTTAGGCTTGCGCTGTCTGGCCATTGCGGTCTCCTTCCCGCGGCGCGGCGTCGCCGGGCGGCTGCGGTTCGATGCGGCGCAGGCGGACCTGCGAGACGCGGCGTTCATCCGATGCGAGCACTTCGATCAGAAGTCCCTCCCGTTCTACTGTCTCATGGGCCTTGGGCACGTGTCCGAGCCACTCGGTGATGAGGCCGCCGATGGTGGTGGATTCGGTTTCGCCGGGGGCGCGGAAATCGAGCAGGTCGGCAAGCCGGTCCAAATCGAGGTTGCCGCTCATGACGAAGCCGGATTGGGCGTCGCCGGTGACGTCGGCATCGGGCTCGTATTCGTCGCGGATTTCGCCGAGGATCTCCTCGACCAGGTCTTCCATGGTGGACAGGCCGGCCGTGTTGCCGTACTCGTCGATGACCATCACCATGTGCGAGCCTTCGCGCTGCATTTCCCGCAGCAGGTCGCCGACGGGCTTGGTTTCGGGCACGAAGCGGATCTTGCGCATGACGTCGCGCACATGGCGCGTGGAGCGATCGCCGTATTCCACCTCGAAGACATCGCGGACGTGGACGAAGCCGGCGACGCGGTCGATGGTGGACTGATAGACGGGGATGCGCGAATACTGTTCGCGGATGATGAGCTGGCGCAACTCCTCGATGGTGGAATCGACCTCGATGGCGACGATGTTGGGGCGTGGGGTCATCACTTCGCGCACGGTTTTGTCGCCGAACTCGACGACGCTGCGGATGAGCTGGTGGTCCTCTTCGGCTATGATCCCCTCTTCGGTGCCCGCTTCGATGAGGGCTTCGATCTCCTCGGCCGGGGTGGCGCTGTCTTCCTTGGTCTCTTCGGGTTCGTTCAGCTCGGCGAGGGACTGCAGAAAGGTCATGGCGCCCATCAGGGGGCGGGTGAGGGTGGCGCAGAGGGCCAGCAGCGGCAGCGTGGGAAGGAGCCAGCGGCCGGAGGTTTTGGTGAGAGCCAGGTGAGGGAGGATGTGAGCGAAGGTGACCATGAGGACCCAGCTGATGGCGGCGGCTTCGCCGACAGCGCGCCAGTTGAGCGGCTGGCCGTGGGTGGTGAACATGAGGACGCTGAAGCCGGCCATGAGCAGGAGGGTGTGTTTGACGACGGAGAAGACAAAAGCGCCCTGGTCAAGGCGCAGGCCGAGCTTGGGCTCCAGATAGTCGCGAAACCAGGTAAGCGATTCGGCGTCGCGCGAACGCAGGCGCATGCCGGCGGCGTAGAGCAGGTGGACAAAGGCCGCCGGCAGCAGCAGGATGCACAGGAGCGCGGTGAGCAAGAGTGTGGCGAGTGTCATGGGGGCTAAGGGGCTACCGCGCGCCTGTGCGCGCGGAGCGTTCAATGAGCCCGGCGGGCAGGCCGAGCTTGCCGCGCCAGCGGGTTTCGGCGCGGCGCATGCGTCCCTTGTCGGTTTCGTGGTCCATGCCCATCAAGTGGAGAACGCCGTGGAGCATGAGGATGGCGATCTCTTCTTCCAGGGTATGGCCATTTTCGCGGGCCTGCAGGCGGGCGCGCTGGCAGCTGATGGCAAGTTCGCCGAGGCCGGCATCGGGAAGGAACTGCGCCAGCCCGCGCGGCAAAGGGGCGGCGGGGAAGGAGAGCACATCGGTGGGCTCATCCTTCCCGCGCCAGGTGCGGTTGAGGACGCGGACTTCGCCGTCGCCGGTGAGCAGACAGGTGAAGGGGCGCCCGCCGGCGACCTCCGCCATCAGGCGCCGGGCGAACTGATGCAGGGGTGTACGGCGCAGGCGCGAGGGCGTGCGCGCAAAGACAAGAAGACTGGGAGGGTCGGGCATGCCGTCAATGAGTGGAAGGCGATTCAGGCGCGGAGGCGTCTTCGGCGGCGGGCGCGGCCAGCTTCGGCGGCGGCTCGGTCCAGCGCAGCGACATCTGCCGGCTCAAGCCGGTGGCTTCCTGGTAGCGGTCGTAGGCGCGGATGATTTTTTGCACGAGGGTGTGGCGCACGACGTCGCGTTCGTCGAAGTAGACGAAGCGGATTTCGTCGATGCCGCGCAACACCTCCATGGCTTCGAGCAGGCCGCAGCCGCGTCCCACGGGCAGGTCGATCTGCGTGATGTCGCCGGTGATCAGCATCTTCGAGTTGAAGCCCTGGCGCGTGAGCACCATCTTCATCTGCTCGGGCGTGGAGTTTTGCGCTTCGTCGAGGATGATGAAGCTGTCGTTAAGCGTGCGGCCGCGCATGAAGGCGATGGGAGCCACTTCGATGACGTTGCGCTCGAGGTATTTCTCCACCTTGTCAGCGTCGAGCATTTCAAAGAGGGCGTCGTAGAGCGGGCGCAGGTAGGGGTCGATCTTTTCCTGCAGCGTGCCGGGCAGGAAGCCGAGCTTTTCGCCGGCTTCGACAGCGGGGCGGGTGAGAATGATGCGGCTCACCTGCTTGTTGAGCAGGGCGTTGACGGCCATGGCAACGGCGAGATAGGTTTTGCCGGTGCCGGCCGGGCCGATGCCGAACACGAGGTCGTGCCTTTCGATGGCATCGAGGTAGATGCGCTGGTTGACCGTTTTGGGCGTAACCACCTTTTTGCCAAAGGTGCGCTGGCGGCCGCTGTCGATGAGCGATTTGAGTGAGGTGGAGGCGTCGATGGTGACCACGCGCAGATAGCTGTTGAGGTCGCCGTTCTGGAAGATGTGGCCGCCTTCGACCAGGGCCACATAGTCAGACAAGATTCGCTCGGCGCGTTCCACGTCGGGGGCCTCGCCGTCCAGCTCAAGCGAGTCCTCGCGCAGGCGTGTGCGAATGCGGAGGTTGGTCTCCAGAAGCCGGATGTTCTCGTCTTTGGTCCCGAACAGGGATTCGATGCCACGGCTGATGCGTACGCTGGTTTTCATGCGGGAAAGAGGGACTTCACTCCACAGGGCGGACGGCGATTCGGGGGTAAGGCAAGGAAGGCGGTGATACACAACACGCGAGCGCGTGCAGGTGTAGGGAACATCTAACCGGAGTATAGCAGAAGCAATGGGGGCGTCAACGGAATTCGGGGAGTCGCGGCGCGCCGGAACGCGCCGCGAACCTATTGTTACTGCACGGTTAAGCGCACGGTGACGGGCTGCGAGGCGGCATGGCCGCGCGGCTTGGGTTGACGGCGGGCCGCTCTGCTAAGCTAGGGGTTTCTTCATCCGCATATGGCGATGAGGGCGAGTGAAACGGTTTGACGGTCGACACACAGCAGGTCACATTCGATTCGATTTCCCTGGATAGCGGGGCCACGTTGGCGCCGGTCGAGGTTGCTTACGAGACCTACGGGCAGTTGAACGGGAAGCGGTCCAACGCAATCCTGATCCTGCATGCGTTTTCCGGCGACGCGCATGCGGCGGGGGTGAGCCGCGAGGGCGGGCAGCCCGGCTGGTGGGACAACATGATCGGCCCGGGCAAGGGCTTCGACACGAACAAATACTTTGTGATTTGTTCCAATGTGCTGGGCGGATGCCGGGGCACGACGGGGCCTTCGTCAATCGATCCGGCCACGGGGAAGCCCTATGGCGGCAGTTTTCCGGGCATCACCATTGCCGACATGGTGCGGCTGCAAAAGAAGCTGATCGACCACCTGGGGATTGAGAAACTGCTGGCGGTGGCGGGCGGCTCGATGGGCGGCATGCAGGCGCTGCAGTGGGCGGTGAGTTATCCGGACTCGGTTGCCGCCGCTCTTCCCATCGCCTCCACGGCGCGGCACAGCGCGATGCAGATCGCCTTCAACGAGGTGGGGCGGCAGGCGATCATGGCCGACCCGGACTGGAACCACGGAAATTTCTACGAGGCGAACCTGCCGGCGCGCGGGCTTTCGGTGGCGCGCATGGTGGGCCACATCACTTACATGAGCGACGAATCGATGCGGCAGAAATTCGGCCGCCGGTTCCGAGATAAAGATGGGCCGGGGTTTGATTTCTCCGCCGATTTCGAGGTGGAGAGTTACCTCCGTTACCGCGGCAGCCAGTTTGTGACGCGTTTTGACGCCAACTCCTATCTCTACATCACCAAGGCGATGGATTACTTCGACATCGCCTCCGGCAAGGCGTCGCTGGCGGCGGCGCTGGAAGGGGCCAAGTCGCGCTTCCTGGTGATCAGCTTCACCTCGGACTGGCTGTATCCGAGCTACCAGTCGTTGGAAATCGTCAGCGCCCTGCGCGGGCGCAATCAGGATGTGGCTTACTGCGAGTTGCCGTCCAACTACGGCCACGATGCGTTTCTGGTGGAGGTCGGCGAGCAGACCGACCTGGTGCGCGGCTTCCTCGACGCGACCTTCCGCGAGGTAAACCGTCCATGACCGTGCATGTGAAGAAACCGGCGCTGGTGCACGACATCCTCGGGCGCAGCGACTACGCCATCATCAGCGAAATTGTCGAGCCGGAGTCGAAGGTGCTCGACCTGGGGTGTGGCGAGGGTGAACTGCTGGCGTGGCTGGTGGAGAACAAGCGGGTGCAGGCGCGCGGCGTGGAGATCAGCGGTCCGCGCGTGCAGCGGGCAATTGCCAAGGGCGTGAGCGTCTACCAGGGCGACATTGAGCAGGGGCTGACGGATTACCCTGACGCGGCATTCGATTATGTGATCCTGAGCCAGACGCTGCAGGAGACGATGCGGCCGTTGCAGGTGCTGCGCGAGATGCTGCGCGTGGGACGGCGGGGCATCGTGGCGTTTCCCAACTTCAGCCACTGGCGGGTGCGGTGGTCACACCTGGTGAGCGGCAGTTCGCCGCGCACGCCGAGCTTCCCGCACTCCTGGTACGACTCGCCGAACATCCACTTTGTCACCGTACAGGACTTCACGGATCTGGCGTCGAAGGAAGGTTGGACGATTGAGCGGAGCATCTTTCTGGCGGGCCATCGCCAGGTGTCGGTGCTGCCGAACCTGATGGCCGAAATGGCCGTGTTCCAGTTCCGCAAGTAAGTGCGCCGCGGTTTGGGGCGCGCCAAATAAAACGGGCGGCCCCGGTGGAGCCGCCCGATGCATTCGTTTTGCGCGCCCGGTTAGTGCATCTGCACGGGCACGGTGGCCACGGCGTCGTCCCAGGCGACCTTCAACGTGCGGTCGTTGCCGGCGCCTTCGATGGTGATGGTGAGCTGCTCGGCGGGCGAGGAGGCCTTGGCGAGCTTCATCGCGGTGCGGCCGTAATCCTGGTCGGCCTTGTAGACGGTGCCCCACTGGCCGGTCTGCTTGCTGATGACCAGCGTCCATTCCTTTTCGCCGGGAATGGCATAGAGAGTGTACTTGCCGGCCACGACGTGGAGCGGCCCGATCATCATGTCGGCGCCGAGTTCGAGCGTGGTGGCTTCATCGGCGCCGAGGCGCCAGACCTTGCCGAAAGGGATCGTCTGTCCGAAGATGACCCGGTTCTTCTTCGCGGGCCGGCCGTAGGTGATGGCGACGCTCTTGCCGCCCATGTTGTACGTGGTGGTGACGTGGGGCGAACCGCCCTTGCCGGGGTGGACCTGCTTGGTCTCTTGCGCGCTGAGGATGCCGGCAACGGCAAGCGCCACGAGAGACACACCTGCGAACATTTGGCTGAGTTTGTTCATGGGAGTTGACCTCACTGCGATTGTAGCGGACTTCGCCCGCTGGCCTGCGCGGGCGGGGCGATGTTTAACAAGTCTGTGAGGAGGGGGGCGACATCGATGGCACGCAGGGGGGGCGCGTTGGCGGGCAGTTGCAGGCGCGGGCCGGCGGCGAGGAAGAGCGAGCGCATGTCGTCGCGCAGGGGAAAGCCGCCGTGCTGGCCGGTGGGCATGGCGCGGGTTTCGATGACCGGGCCGTTGAAGGTGGCGTTGAGATAGTAGCCGGGGGCGGGGTCGGCGCAGAGGTCGGCGCCGGCTTCGCCGCCGAAGCCGAAGCGCGCGTTGTCGGCATCGGTGGAGTAGAAGGCGGTGAAGACGGGCTGGCGGGTGTCGGGGTCGCGCAGGTCGCCGAGCACGCGGCGGAGGGTGGCGAGGATGGTCGCGCGCTCGCCGGTGGGGACGATGCCGCCGCGCCAGTCGCGCGTGTTCACGACGAAGCAGTTGTAGATGCCGGAGAGCTTGGAGAGGCGCTCGTCGAGGCGGCCATTGGCGGCGCGGGCGACGAGGCCGGCGCGCTCGAGCGGCAGATAGTAGCGGATGTCCTTTTCCACGGCCCCCATGCCGTGATCGCTGACGAAGAGGATGGAGTCGGCGGGCCCGATGGAATCGATGAGGGGCTTCAGCGCGGCGTCAAGGGCTTGATAGATCCAGGCGCGGGCGGCTGCGATCTTTGGATTCGTGGCGGCGAGGGCGAGCCAGGCGTGGTCGGAGTGGTCGGGATAGCTGAAGTAGCCCATGTGAAGGCGCGGCTGTGCGTTGCGCCAGACCCATTCCTGCAAGCGGCCCTGCTGGCGAATGGCGAGTTCGTCGAGCTCGAGCGTGCGGCGGAGCGCGATGTCGTCGAGCGGCGAGCCGAGCGCGGAGCCGTTGCCGATGACGCCTCCGGCTTCGCGCAGGATGCGAGTGCGCATGGCTGGCGCGGCGGCATCGAAGACGCCCAGTTCTTCGGCGGCGCTGCGCAGGAGGGTGAACGACGAGCCATCGGGCGAGACATCGAAGAGGCGGAAGTAGACCACGGCAACAGGAGGCTCGCCGAGGGGGAGTCCGGGGCTGAAGTGGCGGGCGAGCGGACGGTTGAGGGGAGGCGCGGATTCCAGCGGCGCGGCCCAGGCGCGGACACGCGGTGTGCTGAGCTCGACGGCGGCGTCGAAGTGGTCATAGGCATCCGGCTTGGAAGCGCCAAGCGAGCCGTGGAACGCAAGGTCGCCATCCTGCCAGAAGAAACAGCGGCGCGGCTTGCGCGAGGGCTCGAGTTCCGGTTCCCAGCCTTCACACGGGATGGGGATCATGTCCTTCGCCGTGAGCAGGCGGTTGGGGCCGAGGCGGCGCGTCTGGTAGTGGTTGATGACGGTGAGCGGCGCTCCGGCGGGGGCGATGGAGGGCAAAAACGGATAAGTTGGTACTAAGTTAACGGCGGCCGATTTCACGCCCTGGCGGGCGGCGGCCACCCACAGGGGTTCGGCTGTGAGGCCTTCGGCGCGGAAGCCGTTGGCGCGCGCAAAGCTGGAGTGTTGCGCGCGAGGCGCGATGGGGTGTGAGTTGGCATGCTTGCCGTTGGTGTCACCCCATGTGCCCGTAGCCAGGGCGATGTGGCCGTTGGCGGTGGTGGAGGGAAAGGCCGGTTGCATGGGGCGGGCCGCACCGCGGGCCAGCACGGATCGCAGCGAGGTCATCCCGCGCGTGGCTTCGTCATCCAGGCGCTGGTAGCCGAAGCCGTCGAGGCTGATGAGCAGAACGCGTTGCGCCGCGAGCGGGCAGGCGGCGAGGAGGAGCGGCAACAGGAGGCGGGCGAAACCCATTCCTCGAATTCTAGCGGCTGGCCTGTTGCGGGGCGATGAATCGCTGCCAGCCCTGCAAAAAGAGGACAGCGCCATTGCGATGCGGCGGGATGTAGCGGCCGAAGAGCGCGCTGCGGCCGAAGCGGGCCGACTGGGCGGACCAGAACGCGGGCCAATCGATGACGCCGCGGTCGGCGAGTTCATCGTTGATGGCCTTCAGCAAGGGATCGTTGATGGTGAGCGTGCCAGTGGAGCGCGTGGCGATGACGTGCGCGGCGGGGGCGCGTTCTACCAGAGGCAGGAAGTGTTCGGTGCCTCGGCAGCCGCCGAGGAAGACGAAGCGGGCCTCCGGCGCGACGGCTGCAATGGCCTTGGGCACATGATAGGCGTGGCCGCGTTGGACGAACAGTGTGGCCGCGCCGCGTTGGGTGAGCAGCGTGGCAAGCGTGTCGTTCGCTTCGCGTTCCGCGCCTTCCCAGGCCATGCTGATGGCCCCGTTGGCCGGGCGCGGGCGGTTGGCGAAGACCTCGACGGTGACACCGGATGCGCCCGTGCGGGAGACGCGGATGTAAGAGGCGCGGCCATCGGCGGCGGCGCGCTCGTCCCACTGCCAGCGCGGGTCCTTCTTGTACAGGGCTTCGAAGGCGGCAAACGAAGCCACGCCGTCGTCGTCATCGAAGAACATCATGCGCTGGGTGCAGCGGCGTTGGGGGCAGGCTTGGGCGGCGTCGAGCGTGTCGGCGGCGGGCAGGTGGGCGCGGTAGGGCGCGGCCAGGGCGCGGGTGGCGGGTTCGAGCGCGCCGGGGCGTAAGCGTTCCAGCCAGGCGGCGAGGAGCCCGGCGATGGGTTCGTTGGCGGCGGCTACTTTGCGCAACGCGGCTTCCAGGGCGCGGTGCGGTGCAAGCGCGGCATAGGCTTCCAGGATCTCCGCGGCCAGCGCGCCCTCAGTGACGGGGTCGGGCGACGAAGCAATGCCCTCGGCGGCCAGGGCGAGCAGGCGCGCGTTCCCTGCCCCGGCCAGCGTGGCGAGCGCGCTCTGGCGGTCGGCGCGAATGGCTTCCACCAGAAAGTGGCGGGCGCGCAGGAAGCGAGATTCCTGCATGGCGGCGAGCAGCCGGCCACCGGCGAGGCGCGGGGCGAGTTCGTGGTCAAAGAAGCGGGCGAAGCTGATCTCGCTCTCTTCGCGCTGGCCGTAAGCGAGCAGCGCGTAGAGGTCGCGCGCGGGCATGCGGGCCACACCCGAGGCGGCACGGCTTTCCCCGCCCTCCATCCAGGCGCTGCGGATGGTTTCGGCTTCCTGGTGGAGGACGCGGTCAAAGAGCGCGTCCGGGCCTTGGAGGCGCAGCGTGACGAGTTGGTGGAAGTACGCCTCGCGGCGTGCGGCGAGCGCGAGAGCCTGGTCAAACGAGAGTGATTTGTCTGCAATCTGGCGATAGAAGACGGCCGCGGCCGGGCAAGCGGATTCGGGGACGCAGCGGGCTTCGGCAAAGCGCAGCAGCACGCGCACGGCAGGCGGGGCTGAAGAGATCGCCTGGGCGATGGGCCGCGAGCCGCTGCGCAGCAGGACGACAGCTTCGTCCGGCGCCGCGGCGGCGGCCTCCGCAATCGCGGCATCGGAGTGGCGTTCGGCTTCGCGCAACAGCACGCGCGGCGAAGGCGCATCGGCGCGCAGCAACAGTGTGGACAGCGTGAGGGCGGCGAATAAAGCGCCGGCCCGCATCAGTCGCCCTGGATGTTCACGAACTCGCGCTTGGATTCGGCGGGCTTGCCGTCGAGGATGGCTTGGGCATCGGCCGGCGTGAACTCCTCGACCTTGGCGCTGATGTTCATGGAGCAGAACTTCGGCCCGCACATGGAGCAGAAGTGGGCATCCTTGAAGCCTTCCTCGGGGAGCGTTTCGTCGTGATAGGCGCGGGCGGTCTCGGGGTCGAGCGCGAGTTCAAACTGCTTCTTCCAATCGAAGCGGTAACGTGCGCGCGAAAGCTCGTCGTCGCGGTCGCGCGCGCCGGGGCGATGGCGGGCGATGTCGGCGGCGTGGGCGGCGATCTTATAGGCAATGATGCCCTGCTTCACGTCTTCCTTGTTCGGCAGGCCGAGGTGTTCCTTGGGCGTCACGTAGCAGAGCATGGAAGCGCCGTACCAACCGATCATGGCCGCGCCGATGGCCGAGGTGATGTGATCGTAGCCGGGCGCGAAGTCGGTAACCAGCGGTCCCAGCGTGTAGAAGGGAGCTTCGTAGCAGAGCTCCTTCTCCTTTTCCACCTGCAGCTGGATTTGGTCCATCGGGATGTGGCCGGGGCCTTCGATCATCACCTGGACGTCGTATTCCCAGGCCTTCCGGGTGAGCTCGCCGAGCGTCTTCAATTCGGCGAACTGCGCTTCGTCGCTGGCGTCGGCGAGGGAGCCGGGGCGCAGTCCGTCGCCCAGCGAGAAGCTGACGTCGTGCTTCTGGCAGATCTTGCAGATGTCGGTGAAGTGCTCGTAGAGGAAGTTCTGGCGGTGGTTCTTCACCATCCATTCGGCCAGGATCGAGCCCCCGCGCGAAACGATGCCGGTGACGCGGCGCGCCGCCAGCGGGACGTACTGGATGAGCACGCCGGCGTGGATGGTCATGTAATCGACGCCCTGCTCGGCCTGCTCCTCGATCACTTCGAGCATCACCTGCGGCGTGAGGTCTTCCACGCGGCGGACGCGCGAGAGGGCCTCATAGATGGGCACCGTGCCAATCGGTACGGGAGAGTGCTGAATGATGGCCTTGCGGATCTCCGGGATGTCGCCACCGGTGGAGAGGTCCATCACGGTGTCGGCGCCATACTTGACCGAATAGCGCAGTTTCTCCAGCTCACCTTCAATGTCCGAAGTTGTGGCCGAATTGCCGATATTGGCGTTGATTTTGCACTTCGAAGCCACGCCGATGGCCATCGGTTCCAACGAGATGTGGTTGCAATTGGCCGGGATGATCATGCGGCCGCGGGCCACCTCGTCGCGCACGGTGTCGACGGTGAGTTGTTCGCGCTCGGCGACGTACTTCATCTCCGGCGTGATCATGCCGCGGCGCGCATACTGCATCTGGGTGCGCACCTTGTCTCCGCTGCGAGTGGCCAGGTAGTCTGCTCGGGTCAAATCATCCTCCTCAAGTATTTGAGTGTATCGCGGAGCGGGGGCGGCACTCACCACGGGGTGGGGAACGGTGTCATCCTATGCGCTCGCAGCCCTCGCGCGAGAGGCGGTAGCGGACGCCGCGCCAGGCGAGGATGTTGTCGAAAGAAGAGGCGAGCAGTGCGTAGAGCCAGAGCCAGGTGACGGCGGGGGATAGGGCGGCGTGCAGGAGTTGCGAGCCGGCGGGCTGGCCGAGTGCCGCTGAAGCCCAGCGCACACGGCGGGCGGCTTTCGTCATGCCGATGGCGAGTTGCAGGGCAAGCGGGGCGAGTGCCGCGGCGTGGCCGTTGAGGGCGAGGACGGCGGCGGCGGGCATGGCGGCGCAGTAAACAACGTGGGCGAAGAGAGCCAGCCGCCAGAGATCGGGCCGGTAGACGCGCGTGAGCAGCAGTTGGCGCGCAGTCCAGGAGAGCAACTCTCGGGCGCTGCTGTGGTCGCGCGCAGGAGTGAGCGCACCGGGGACGAAGGCAATGCGAAGGCCGGCGGCGCGGACGCGGGCCGACATCACATAGTCGTCGGAAACCTGCGCCCGCCAGGCGTCGCGAATGGCCAGCCGCTCAAAGAGCTCGCGGCGGATAGCCATCGCGCCGCCCCAGCAAAAGGCAGCCGAAGCGGGTCCGTAGCCGCCCGCGATCACCGAGTTCCAGGCCGAGCGCAGGTGGCTGGCAAGGCCGCGCTCGGGAATGTACCATCGGTAGCCGGTGGCCACGCCCGTCGTGGAATCGAGCGCGGCGGCGGTGAGGGCGCGCAGCCAGTGGGGGAGCGGGCGAGCGTCGGAGTCGGCGAAGGCGAGGACGGTGGAGGCGGGGCGCGCGGCGTCGATGGCGGCGAGGAGGTTCTGGATCTTCTCACCGGTGTGCGGATCGGGCGCGTGGGAATACACAACGCGAGCGGAGGCGGGCACGACGCCGGCCGGAATGTCCTCAGGCGCACGGGCACAGACGATCAGTTCGAAATCGGGATAGTCCTGCGCGGCCAACGCGGCGAGGTTGTCGCGCAAACCTTCATCGTGGCCCTTCACGGGGACAATAAGCGTTGCAGGCGGCGGCGCAGCAAGCGCGGGCGGCGATTGCGACCAATAAAGCGCCTTTGCCGAATCGCCGCGTAGAGACAGCAGCGCCAGCAGGGCGGCAAGCAGGACCAGGAACCAGAGCAGGGACAATACGCTTACTATACTGGGAACCAGTGATCCGACCAGTTTTCTCACTACTCTTTCTGGGATTCAGCCTGGCCGCCGCCGATGACACGGCCGAGTTTCGCGCGCGGCGCGAGGCGTTGCGCAAAGCCACGCCGGGGGCGCTCGTCTATGTGCCCGGAGGAACGGAAGAAGAAAAAGGGAACATCCGCTCCGGTTTTGTGCAGGACCCCAACTTCTATTACCTGACGGGCTGGATGGAGCCGGGGGCGGCGGCGCTGATTGGTCCGGGCGTGGACGTGCTGCTGCTGCCGGAGCCCAACGCGACACGTGAACGGTATACCGGCAAGAAGGACCATGCGGGTACGCCGGGCATTGCCGCGCGCACGGGCTTCGAGCAGGTGGCCAACATAACCGCATTGAAGGAGCTGCTGGCGGCGCAGGGCGACGCGCGGCTGCTCTCGGTGCGCATGCCGGCGCCCGAAGCGTTGAAGGATGCCGCCGGCCAACGGGAAGTAGGCTCGGCGCTGGAGGCGCTTGCGCGGCTGCGCATGGTGAAGTCGGCTAAAGAGGTGGCGTTGATCCAGCACACCACCGACGTCACCATCGAGGCGCACAAAGCGGCCTGGCGGCGCACCGCGCCGGGGCTGCGCGAATACCAGATCGCAGCCACGATGAGCAACGTCTATTTCGAGGCAGGCTGTGAACGGCACGGCTATCCGCCCATCGTCGCTTCGGGACCGAACGCGATCATCCTCCACTATCAGGCCAACAAGCGCAAGATGGACTCAGGCGAGTTGCTGCTGATGGACGTCGGGGCCGAGTGCGCCATGTATACGGCCGACATCACGCGCACCATTCCGGTAAACGGCAAATTCACCGCGCGGCAGCGCGAGCTTTATAACGCCGTGTTGAAGGCCTCCGACGCCGCCATCGCCGCGGCCAAGCCGGGTGTCACCTTCGCCAGCCTGAACGAACTGGCGCGCAAGACGCTGCGCGAGGCGGGCACGGCCAAGGGCGGCAAGACGCTCGACAACTACCTCACTTACTTCCTCGGGCATGGCGTGGGCCTGGAAGTGCACGATCCGACCGACCGGCCGGGCGCCCTGCAACCGGGCATGATTGTCACCATCGAACCGGGCGTGTACATTCCCGAAGAGGGCATCGGCATTCGCATCGAAGACATGATCGTGATCACCGAGACAGGGGCGCGCAACATGACCGAAGCGCTGCCGCGCACACCCGAGGCGATTGAGAAGTTCATGGCGCGCGGAAAGTCCGCCCGTTAGCCATGCGCCGGACGCCGGGAATTCTCTATGCCGCCTTGCTGGGAGCGGTGTTCGGCTTTGCTCTGCTCGCCGGCTGGACGACGCTGGCGGCGCAAATCGACTCCGATGTTTACGACTTTCTGTTCCGATTGGATCAACGCACGCCGCCGCCCGCGACCTCGGTGATCTACGGCATCGATGAGCGAACGCTGCGGCAGGGCGGCGGGCTGGCCGGGCTGCGCGGCATTCTCGCCGATGGGCTTGAACGGTTGCGGCCGTGCTTACCGACAGCGGTGGCGCTCGACATTGTGCTCGCCGATGAGACGGCGGCAAAGGAAGAGAACGACCGCCTGATCTGGACGCTGGGGCGCCTGCCGAACGTCGTGCTGGCGTCGAACCTGACCGCCCATGGCTGGGAAAACCCGCTGGCGCAACTCCCGCGCAAGGCGACAGGGCATGTGCATTCCGATCCAGACCCGTATGACAACGTGGTGCGGCAGATCTCACTCGAAAAGGTGGCCGGCCGCGAGCGGCAGTGGGCGCTGGCGCTGGAGACGTTCAAGGCGATGCATCCGGAAGCCGTGATTGAGGAGGACCCCAGTGGGTTGACCATCGACGGTGTGCGCCTGCCCTCGCCGCGCGAAGCGGCGCGTCCGCTGCTGGTGAAGTTCCGGCCGGCGTCGGCGCCCGTGCCGGAGGTGACGTTTGCGGAGCTGGCCGAGAAAAACCACTGCGCGGCGTTCTTTGAGAAGGCGGTGTTCGTCGGCATCACGGCGCAAAGCGCGGCGCAGGATCGACACTCGACGCCGCTCAGCTTCGGCCAGACGATGGTCGGCGTAGCCATCAACGCGAATGCCTACGAGACGCTGGCTTCGCGCGCGTTCCTGCGGCCGGCGGGGAATCTGGAGACGGTCGGACTGGCGCTGGCCATCACGCTCGCGGCCGGGGCGATCTTCTACCTGCTCAGCGGTTGGATGGCGTACGCATCGGCGGCGGTGTTGCTGGTGACAGTGCATGCGCTCACCTGGGCGGCCTTTCGCCAGGGAATCGTCTTCCCGTACACAACGCCGCTGGTGGCGGTGTGGTTGGGGACGGCTGCCACGGCATCGTTCCAGTACTTCGTCACACGGCGGCAGTTGCACAAAGCCGAAGCCGACCGCTCGCGATACCAGCAGGCGATTCACTTCGTGGCCCACGAAATGCGCTCACCGCTCACGGCGATTCAAGGCTCAAGCGAGTTGATGGGCCGCTACAAACTGCCGGAAGAGAAGCGCGCCCAGATGGCGCAGATGATCCACTCCGAATCGCAGCGGCTGGGGCGGTTAATTCAAACGTTCCTCGATGTGGAGCGACTGAGCGAGGGGCAGATGGAGTTGGCGCGCGAACCGTTCGCCATGGGCGATGTAGTACGGGCATCACTCGAGCGGGCGCAGCCGCTGGCCGAGCGCAAGCGCATGACGATGACGCTTGAGTCGCTCGATGAGTGCACGCTCAAGGGCGACCGCGAGCTGATGGAATACGCCGTCTACAACCTGTTGACCAACGCCGTGAAATACTCTCCAGCCGAAACACAGGTGACCGTGTTCACGGCCATGAGCGGCGGCACGCTGCGGCTGAGCGTGCGCGACCAGGGCATCGGAATGGATGAGAAGGAAGCCAGGAAAATCTTCACCAAGTTCTACCGCACCAAGCGTGCCGAGCAGAGCGGCGAGGCTGGCACGGGGATCGGGCTTTCCATCGTCGAACAAATCGTTGTGCATCATGGTGGCAGAATAGAGGTACAGAGCTCGCCCGGAGCGGGCTCGTGTTTCACGATGGTCCTGCCGGTGGAGGACGCGTTGGAGTCCGGCGGGAAGTAAGTAGAGGTTAGTTTGGCATCCCTGTTGTTAGTGGAAGACGACGCGAGCGTGCGCAATACCATCGTCACGTTCCTGGAGCTGGAAGGCTACCAGGTGGAGGCGGTATCAACCACGCACGAAGCGCTGGAGAAGCTCGGCGGCGGCGGATATCCGATCGTTTTGTCCGATATTTACCTGGATGAGCGCACCGGGCTCGACGTGCTGGCGGCGGCGCGCAAGGCCAATCCGCGCTGCGCGGTGATCCTCATGACCGGCCGTGGATCGATGGAAACCGTCATGAAGGCCACCGAGGGCGGCGCCTTTGACTACATCGCCAAGCCGTTCAAGCTCGACCACATGCTGGAGACGCTGAAGCGCGCCGAGGCGACGCTGCTGCCGGCCGAGGGCGACGAGGAGACCGAGATCGACGACTTGCCGGAGTCGGAGATGATCGGCAGTTCGATGGCCATGGTTGAGTTGTATAAGACCATCTCGCGCGTGGCGCCGACCGATGCCACCGTGCTCATCGAAGGGGAAACCGGCACGGGCAAGGAGATGATTGCCCGCATGATCCACCGCCATAGCAAGCGTGCCAACGCGACCTTCCAGCCTGTGGATTGCGCCTCGATTGCGCCGTCGCTGCTCGAAAGCGAACTCTTCGGCGCGGTGAAGGGCGCCTACACGGGCGCCGACCGTGATCGCACGGGCGTGTTCGAAGCAGCCAATCACGGCACGGTGTTTCTCGACGAAATCGGCGAGGTCGATCCTGGATTTCAGACTAAGTTGTTGCGGTTCCTGCAGGAGCGCACGGTGCGCCCGCTGGGCAGCTCGCGCACGCACGAGGTGGATGTGCGCGTGATCTCAGCCACCAACCGCGACATCTCAAAAATGGTGGAGGAGAAGAAATTCCGCGAGGACCTCTATTACCGCTTGAACGCGATTCCGCTGCGCCTGCCGCCGCTGCGCGAGCGCGCGGGTGACATTCCGCTACTGGCGCACTACTTCCTGAGGAAGTACAACGAGCGCTACGGGCTGAACTCGAAGTTAACCGAAAGCGGCGTGAACGCGATGACCGGCTATACGTGGCCGGGCAACGTGCGGCAATTGCAGCACCTGTTGGAGCGGCTGGTCATCCTCTCGCCTGGCGGGAGAGTGGACGACGAAGCCGTGGGCGACGCGATTTCGGCCACCGAGCCGCGCGACAACGCAAGCGAGTCGCTGGCTGATGCCGAAGCCGAGCAGATCCGCCGCGTGATGGCGGCGACGAACGGCAACAAGAGCCGCGCCTCGCGCATTCTCGGCATCGAGCGCAAGACGCTCTACCGCAAGCTCGAACGGTTGGGGATGGCGTAGCCGCGTTAGCTGAGCTTGGCGCGGACCTTGTCGCTGAGGGCCTTGCCATCGGCGCGTTTGCCGGTGAGTTTGGCCTGCGCCGCCTTCATCACGACGCCCATCTGCTTGGCGCTGGTGATGCCGGTTTCGGCAAGCGCGGCGGCGATGGCGGCTTCGATTTCATCCTCGGTGGCCATGGCCGGCATGTAGCCTTCGATGATGGCGATCTCGGCCTCTTCCTTGGCGGCCAGTTCTTCTCGCCCGCCCTTGCGGAACATGTCGACGGATTCGCGGCGCTGCTTGAGCAGCGTGTTCAGCAGTTGCTGCTCGGCCTGCTCGTCGGCCTCCTTCATGTTGTCGGCCTTGTACTTCATGAGGCCGGTTTTGATGAAGCGGACAGCGCCCAAGCGCGTCTCATCCTTGGCCTTCATGGCCTCGACCATGTCTTTTTGCACGCGTTCCATCAGGGACATACAGGACTAGCTTAGCGCGGTGCTTGCCGCACGGCCTCCGCGGCCCAGGCGCGAGCGGCGGTGGACGGCTTCAGGCGGCGTCGAGATCCAGGCGGATGCGGCAACCGAGGGCGGCGGCAACAGCGGGGTGAGGCTGGAGTGGGTAGTGTAGGATGAAGACATCATGGGACTGACATTCCTCGCAATGCAAGAACAGCGGAGAATGTCCTCGTTGGAAGTCATAGATGTCCACTGACACACTGCAAAACAAGGCCCACGAGCTGATTGGCCAACTGGACCCCGACAAGCTTGCTGCTGTTGTCCATTTGCTGGAAGTCATGGTAGAAGACAATGATGAAGATGAGGTGATCAGCGCGGAAGAAGAGGCCGCCGTCGCCCGCTCCAAGGAGTGGTTCCAACACAACGAGGGCATTCCCTTCGAGCAGTTCGTCGCCGATCTCGGCTTCACGATGGATCAGGTCCGCACCAACACCCGCGAGAACCCGGCCGCTTGAAGCGGATCATCTTCTCCGAGGAGGCCAAAGCCGACATCCGCGCCCTCCCGCAGTACATCGCCATGAACGTCCTGACGGCGATCCACGGTCTGGCCGAGCACGGCTCCGGGAACGTGAAAGAGCTCAAAGCCAAGGCCGGCGAGAAGCGTCTTCGCGTCGGCGATCACCGCGTCCGCTACACCGAGGAACACCCCGACATCCTGCGTATTCACACGGTCAAGAATCGCAGGGACGCCTACCGGTAGAGAGGTCGAGTCGACTCCCATCCCGTTCCTTGCCGGTGAACTGCAACGTCATCTGCTCAGTTGATGCAGACCAGTTTGGCGCGCCTTTATGGCGACGATTAATGTTGCCAAGACCAGGGCCGCGATGAATACTCGAAGTAGATCGAGTCTTCCCTGCCAGGCGACCACAATCACAGCCGGGATGAAGTACGCAGCAAGGCAGGCGCTCCCTACGATAGGCACCCAGAGCCTCCATTCGCTAACCGACCACCACCAAAGAATCGCGCCGCCGAGAAGTAGCGTGGCTCCGACGAAGACGATGACGTACCAAGCTGAGAAGGGTATCCCGTAGAGCCCCATGAGCGTGAGGTAAATTGCCCAGTAAAAGCCCATCACTGCTGTCGATAGATACAGAATACCGATCACATGTTTCACTGCGTACACCCGGGATCGCCACTCTTGCAAGGCGTTTGCTTGGTTTCGTTAACACTCCTATCCGGTCGAATCAACGAGAATGGTGTCGCCCCCGGCGGCGGCATGTATTGGATCACTCCAGTCGTTGTCCCGTCTGCTCGGGTCACGTTGAGCTCGGAGGCTGGGAATTGTGCTGCAGTTCCGCTGACTCGGGTTACCGAGGCGTCCTGGTAAACCATGACGTTTAGGTTTGCTGTGATACCTGGCGTCAACACCCCAGGAACCGGAGACTCTGGATTCTTCGTGTTTTGTTGGATGTTGATGATCGGCGTACCATTCGCATCGCGGCTACCTGTCGCTGTAGGCAGTCCAACAGTTGCAGTCTTTGTTCCAACCACCCGGCCATTTTCAATCGTCGTGCTTGGGCCAGCGTGGGGGGCGACACTGATAATCGGGTTCCCTGGCCGAATACTTGGATCGGTCTCGATTCGGACTGAGATGGAGGTTCGGTGAGAGGCATTGGCTGCCGTACTGAATCCGCGATTGTCGCCGCCGTTGGTCTTTCCAAACACCGTAACCGACGCCGCTGGGATAAAAGTGCGGTAGGTGATCGTGACTTCTTCCAGCCCGTCCGGATCGACGAGCGCCAGTGGATTGTTGAGGACGTAAGAATACTTGTTCCACTTCTGGGGATTGGCCATCGTACGCATAGAATGGCCTTTGGGATCAGGGGTTGTAAACCTGCCCTGCGCCGACGCCATATACCGAGCCCCGAAGTAATCGAGGCCCGTCTCCGCATCCCGCTCCTTGCCGGTAAAGTGCATGCACCCCTACCTCACCACCACAGTCACGCTATTCGCCGCCTGGCCATCGACGGTGAGCACCAAGCTCACTTCCCCGCGCCCCGCCAGCGCTGCGGGCAGCGGGCCGATGTTCACCTGGTCGAGACCCGCGAACTGGCCCTGGGCGACCGCACCCAGCACGGGCACTGCCTCGCCGCCAAGCGTGGCCGTGACGGATTGCTGGAAGCCGCGGATGCCGGTTCCAAACAAAAGCAGGTAGACCTGTTCTCCGGCGCGGAGGGCGATGGGGGCGGCTTGCAGCGTGTTCGGGTCGAAGACGAGGGCCTGCGTCTGCGCGCCGGTGGAATCGACGGTGAGGGCGAAGGCGCTGGCGACGCCGGTGCCTTGCAGGTTGGCCGTGTAGAGGCCCGGGCTGGTGCGGGCGATGTCGGCCGTGCCGTTGACAGTCGCGCCTGCGCCTGTGGTGACGACGATGCGCGCAGGGCCGAGAGCAACGGTGGTGGGCACAAGGTAGTTGATCTGCGTCGGCGCGACGGCGAAGAGCGGCGCGGCGTGGGTGACGCCCGCCGAGTCAATGATGTTCACGCTGGTGCCCAGCAGCGTCGTAGGCAGCGTGGCCTGCGTGTTGGCGGCGAGCCCGGTGGCCAGGTTCTGCCCAAAGCCGGAAGCGATGAGGCCAGGCGCGAGCGGACGCGAAGCGGCGAAACTTGCCGAAGACACGCTGACGAACCCCGGCGCAACGGCGCCGGATTGGAAAGCGCGGCGCGTGAGGTCGCCCGCGGTGTTGTAGGTGTAGGCGATGGATCGGTTGCCGCCATATTCGGCGCGCATCAGGCGGCCGGCGGCGTCGTAGCGGTAGCGGATCTCCTGGGCAGCGGCGGGAGCCAGAAGTGCGGCGGCGGTGAGGATGAGGTGCAGTGTCGTGCGCATGGTGGTCTCCTCAGCTAACGGATGGCGGGGACGGCTTCGATGGGCAGGAAGGCGGCGAAGCCTTCCCAGACGGCGGACTCAGGGTCGCCCGGCAACGGTGGCGGATAGGGCGCCGAAAGCTGCGCCGTGGGCGTGGCCACGTCGAGCGCGGCCGGCGGCAGCGGAGCCAGGCGGCGGAGTTCGCTCGTGATGCCGGCCTCCGTGGCCAGCCAGCGGCGGGCGCGGGCGGCGGTGATCTCTTCGGGGTCAATGGGACGCGGACCGCGCAGGAACGGATGCGGTGTGAGCGCCAGCGGCAGCACAGGTTGCAGAGCGGCGGCTCCGATTTCCAGCGGCGAGATCGCCGATGCGGCCAGAGGCGTTAACACGCTTGGCGCCACAACCGGCTGCGCGGGCGGCTGCACCTGAACGGATTCGAAGAGGCGCGCCGTGATCTGCTCGCGCGGCACGATGGGCTGCGTGGGCACGAGCGAGGGCGAAAGGCCGGTCGGGTCGGAGAGGCCGAGCGGGTTCGATGAGGCGTAGTTGTAAGGATTCGCGCGCGCGGCGGCGGTTTGCAGCAGCCAGTCCGGCGAGAGGAAGCGTGACGAGGTGGCGTCGTAAAAGCGGGCGCGCATGGCGTAGAGGCCGACGCTGGTGAGGTCGATCACCCCTTCGGCGGCGCGGAAGGTGAACGGGTTGTTCGATCCGCCCGAGCGCGAGACGGTCTCGCCATAGGGCGTCACGACGTAGGTTTCCACGATCGCGCCAAGCTGATTGGTGAGCGCCATGGCGTTGCCCGATTCGTCGAGATGGCCATAGAGCACCGCGCCCTGCGCGTCGATCGAGTAGAGCCATTCGCCGGCCGGCGTGAAGACATGGTAGGCGAGGTCGTTCAAGCCGTTGCGTTCGATCGACGGCGAAGGCAGCGCGGTGGCGTAGTTCCAAACCCACTGCCGCGCGGCCCCGACGATGTTGCCGAAAGCATCGTAGTCAAAGCGCAGGGTGGTGGCGCCGCTGACGGCTTCGCGGAGGCGTGAGGCGGCGTCCCAGCGGAAGGTGCGCAGGCCGTCGGTGGTCATGCGGCCGGCCGAATCGTAGCGCGAGAGCGCAAGCTGGCGGGCGGCGTTCGAGGTGAGCTCCTGCGTGCCGTCGACGAGCGTGGGGTTCACGGCGGGCGAGCGTGTCGACGACGTCAGGCGCCCGGCGGCGTCGCGCGCGAGCGTGAGGCTGAGGTTCACGCCGGTGCCTCCGGTATGCACAAGACGCGTCAATCGTCCGGCGGCGTCGTAGGTGTATTCGGTATTCACGCCGTTGGGACGATTGATGCGCAGCAGGCGGCGCGCCGAGTCGTAGGCAAACGTGGTCGCGCCGCCGAGCCAGTCGGTCAACCGGATGAGCAGGCCGCGCTCATTGTAGGCGTAGCGAATCACGCGGTCCTGCGTGTAAGCGACGGCGGTGATGCGGCCCGCGTCGTCGCGCGTGATGTTGATGCCGTTCGACGAAGCCAGGCGTCCGGCCGGATCGTAGGTGAAGATGAAGTTGGTGCCGGCAACGGGCAGGCCGCGGGCTTCGCGCTGGATCTCGATGTCGGCGCCATCGGAGAACTGCAGCCGCGTCAGGTCGCCTGCCGGGTCGTAGGTGAAATTGCCCGACGAGCCGTCGGCATGCGTAAAGGAAAGCAGCCGGCGGCGAGCTCCCCAGTTGAACGTCGTGCGCTGATTGAGGGGATTCACCGCCGCTGAGATGAGGCCGGAACCGTTGCGCTCCCATTTCCAGTTGGACTGCAGCGGATCGGTGAGCGTGGCCAGTTGCGCATCGTTGTCGTAGGCAAGCGCGACGGCATCGCCCGTGGGCAGCGTTTCCCTCTGCAAAAGCGCGCCGCGAAGCCAGCCATATTGAGTTCGCTCATCGAGCGGATTGCGCACTGCCGCCAGCCGGCCTGATGCGTCGTACTCAAACCGCCACGTCGCGCCGCCCGGTTCGGCGATCGCCGTCACGCGGCCGCGCGCGTCGCGGGTAAAGGTAAGCGCCTGGTTGTTGCCGTTAGTGATGGAGCGCACAGCGCCGTTGGTATAAGCCAGCGTGAGCAAGGCGCCGGCCGAGTCGCCGATGCCGAGCAGCCGGCCCGCCTTGTCGTAGCGGTAGCGGGTGATGACGTTGGTGGGGTCGGTGATGGACTCCAGGCGGCCCACGGGGTCGTAGGTGTAGCGCCAGGCCTTGCCGCCCGGTTCGGTGTGAACCAGCAGGCGGTTGTTGGCGTCGTAGGAGTAGAGGCGGCGCTGGCCGGCGGTGTCGATCCACGAGATGAGGCGGTTGTTGCGGTCGTACTCGAGCGTGTGACGGCGGTTGCGCTCGTCGGTGACGCCGATGATGCGGTCGCGCGAGTCGTAGGAAAAGCTGCGCGCGGTGCCGTCGGGCCAGACGATGCGCGTGCGGCGGCGGGTGGAGTCGTATTCGAACCGCGTCAGGTCGCCTGACTCCTCGCGCATGGAGGAGCGTGTGCCGTCGGAGTTATACGTGAACTCCACCATGCCGCCCGTGGGCCGCTTCACCGAGGTGAGCCAGCCGCGCGCGTCGTAGGTGAACGCCGTTGTCTGTCCGGCGCGGTTGAGGAAGGCGATGAGGTTGGCGTTGGCGTCATAGCGGTACACTTCGCCCGCGCCGTCTGCGTAGAGCAGGCTCGTGCGGCGATAGACGTTGAAGCCGTTGATCTTGAATTCGCCGTAGGTGTATTGCACGGTTTCGCCCGTCGGCAGCGTGTCGCGAATCAGGTTGCCCGCCGTGTCGTAGAGCGAGGTGAACACGGGGCCGCCGGCCTGCTGGCGTGTGCGCGGCAGGTTGAAGGCGTTGTAGTCGATGTAGGTGCGCGCGCCCTCGGCGTCGGTGAATTCGACCAGGTTGTTCTGCCCCTCATGGCGATGGATGGTGACGCCTCCGGCGGCATCGATGATGCGCGTCATGCCGGGCGAAGGCGTGTCGTAGGAAAGCGTCATGGCATTGCCGCGCGAGTCGCGCTGGCGGGCCACGCGGGCGGCGTTATCGTAGTCCTGCGCGAATGGGGCGTTGCCTTCGGGCTCGGTCTTGAATAGCATCAGTGAGGAACGCGGTCCGGCCGTGGTGTAGGTGTAGGTCACTGAGCCGCCGCCGGGCAGCGACACGGCGCGCAGCGTTTCGCCGGAGTATTCGAAGTCGAGGGCGCGGCCATTGGTGTCTTCGACGCGAGCCAGCCGCCCGGCATCGTAGACAAAGCGCAGCGAGCGGCCCAGGCCGTCGGAGATCTCTTCCGGACCATTCGGTGTTTGCGTGAGCGTGAGCGCGTTGCCGCGCAGGTCTTCGATCTTCACCACCAGTCCGGTGGGCGTGAAGGTGAGCATGCGCTGCTGCAGGGCGTCAAAGAATCGATAGGAAGTGGTCTCCGAGATGAGTTGGTAGGCGAACTGTTCGGCGTTCAGTTGCAGCCAGTCGTTGCCCTGGCGTTGAAACTCGATGCGGCGTCCGGGATAGAGGCGAACCACGGCGCGGGCGTCGCGCACCGAGATGCGCGAGTCGAAGTTGTGCATCCAGTTCGGTCCGAGCGCGCTGGAGATGCCCGAGGTGCGCAGCAGCGTGCCATAGTGGCGCTCAAAGCGCAGGTTCATCGGGCCGCCCAGTTCAAGGTCGGTTTCAAAATCGTAGAGTTCGCCCGAGGCCGAGTTGATGGGGTCGCCGGCGACGCCATGATTGTGCGCCCGTTCGCCCGCCGTAAGCAGAAAGCTCTCCCGCACCAGCGGATCGGGATTGAGCGTGGAGTAGGCGATCAGGACAGCCTCTTCCTTGCCGTTGTAGCCCTGGCCGCTGCCGGCGGTGTCGAGAATGGGACCGCCCACGAAGCCGGCAAAGAGAATGGTCTGCGTATCGAGGATGACGCCGTCGTTGGGCGTGCCGGGAGCGATGCAGGTCTGCACGGGGTTCTGCAGGTCGGCGCCGTATTGGAAGGTGACCAGTCCGAAATTGTTTTGCCCGCCGCCACAGTTGCCGATGCCGTTGGGGATGGGCGTGACGAACTGCGTGCCGCCGAAGCGGGCGACAATGGTCAACTGGCTGCCGCCAATGCCGATACGCAACACGGCGTCTTCGCCATCGCTGCCGAGCAACTGCGAGTAGACCGGCTTGTTCACGCTGAGCACGTTGGGCAGCGGCGTGCCCGAGGGGATGGGCGGCTGGTTCACCGGCGTCACCGGCTCGGGATACACGCCGCGCAGCGGGTTGCCCAGACCACCGCTGAGCGTGGGCGTGGTGGTGGCCGCGGCGGTGGAACGCGTGCCGGGGAAGTTGAATTGTGCCAGCCAGATGTCGGTCGGCCCGCCGCGATAGAGGCTCGGCCGCGGCGTGATGGTGGGGAAATCGGTGGACGATGTGGTGCCGGCGACGAGCACCGTTTCGGCGCGGTCCACCACAAGATCGGAGCCCGAGTCCGTGTTGCGCCCGCCGATGAGCGTGGCATATTCGATGGCACTGCGGGCCACGTTGAGGCGCACCAGGTAGGCATCCACGCCTCCGGTGATCGACGAGAACCAGGCATCGCCGGTAACGGGGAAGTTGGGCGAATCGGTCTGGCCTGTGAAATAGAGGTTGCCGCTATTGCCTAGGGCCACGCCGTTCAACGTGTCATTGCCGGTGGCCCCGAGATAGGAGAGAGTCACCAGGCCGGTGCCGTTCGGATTGACAATCGCGAACCAGCCTTCACTGCCGCCACGCGTAGCCGGTTGGAAAGCGCCAGGCGTCGTGGGCAGGTCGTTGGAATTGGTGCTGCCGCCCACCAGCGCCGAGCCGTTGGCGTCCACGAGGATGGCCGAGACGGACTCATCCAGCGTGCCTCCGAGAAAGGTGGAGTAGAGCAGGCGGTCGCCCTGCGGGTTGAGCTTGCAGAGAAAGGCCTCCTGGCCGCCCTTGAGCTCGCGCTGCGGCGCGCCGCCGGTGGTGGGAAAATCGCGCGAACGCGTCGTGCCGGCGGCGTAGATGTTGCCCGCCGGGTCGGCCTGCAGGCGCAGCGCGGCGTCGGCTGCGTTGCCGCCGAGATAGGTGGAGAAGATGCGCTGCGTGCCGGTTGCGTTGAGCTTCACGATGAAGGCATCCGAGCCGCCGCCGGCAAAGGTCTGGTCGTAGGCCGAAGAGATGGGGAAGTTGACCGAAGAGGTGGAGCCTGCCACGAAGATGTTGCCCGTCGAGTCAGAGGTGATGGCATAGGCGCGCTCGTCTTCGGTGCCGCCGAGATAGGTGGAAAAAAGAATCGGGTCGATGACGATCTTGCGCGAACGGTCATAGGGGCCAAGCGCAAAACCAGCGCGGTTAGCCGCCAGCAGCCGGAACGAAGCGGGCACGTGGACCGGGCCGCGCGGACCTTCCTGATACACCAGCGGGCGCTTGTGGCGCAGCGTGCCGGCCGGCGTGGTCAACACCAGGTCGCCGCTTGCATCCAGCCGCAGCGGCGCCGAGCCTTCGATGTTCAGCACAAGCGAAGCCGGGTCAGCGCCGGGTGCGAGTTCGAAGTCGTATTCCAGCGCCTCGCCATTGCCATAGAGAAGAAGGTCTACGCCGGGACGGATATTGGCCAGGCGCAGGCGTTCAAACTGGCGGACCGGAGAGCCCTCCGTGGCCGAGCCCGTGAAGTAATGGACCTTCCCCGCGACCGGATTGAGTCCTGAGGCCACGGGCAACGGTGAGGGAGCGCCCTCGAAACGAAAGAGCAGGTCGTGGGTGGCCTGCGACGAGGTGCGCAGGCGAATGCGCAGCGCGGTGGGTTCGACCATGACCGAGTAAAACCGCCCGCGAGCGGCGAAGGGAATGTGGGGGGGAAATTGCCCGCGGTTTTCCTCAAACGCCAGCGGCAGCGAGTTCCAGGCGCGCAGGGCGCGGGCGCGCGCGGCCGGGGCGGGTGTCCGCGGTGTCGAGGCGGCCAACCCGGGCAGGATAGAGGAGAGGAAAATCAGGAAAGCAGTGGTAACGCAGCGCACGAAGCAACCTCCCAGTTACAACGAGTGAGCCAGCGCGCGCGGGAGCGCCGAACCGCCTCGGAAGCTAGAGCGTAGCACATGGGACCCGGTGGACTTCCGATTCCACAAGAGGGGTGCGAAGGGTGGCGAACGAAACCAGAATCGCCCTCACGCGTCCAATCCACTATTCCGCTCACCATGATTTCCCGACTTCTGGCCTTTGCACTGTTAGCCCCATACGCCTGGGGCGGCGAGTACCCGGTTCTGCGAGCCGAACACCCCTTCCCGTATTCCCGGTTCTTTGTTCCGAATGGCGGCGGCGTGCGGACCTCGGTCGTCATGCTACATGGCAGCGAAGGCGGCTCGGTTCCCTTCCTCGAATCGGAAGCGGCCATACTCGCCGGAGCGGGTTACGCCGTGCTGACGCTGTGCTATTTCGATTGCGGACGCGGGCTGGCCGGAACACGCCAGACGCTGAAGGACGTGGAGGCGACCGTAGTGCTGGATGCGGTGAAGTGGCTGCGCTCGCTACCCCAAAGCGACGGCCGCGTGATCGTGTATGGGTTTTCGCGGGGCGGCGAGTTGGCGCTCATCGCCGGCAGCGCGGCGGTCACCCCGGAGGAGACGCCGGATGCCCTCATCGCCCACGCACCCAGTGACCTCTACCGCGGACCCTTCAACTGGAGTTGGCGCGACGCGGCTTGCTGGGTGTGCGCGGCCGGGCCTGGACGCTGCGCGCCCTCAACACCGCGCGCGGCGCTGGCATGGAATCCGGGCTGCGGCCCCGATGACGAACAGAAGATCGACCACAATTGGAGCGCGTGGCGGGTGCGCGGCGATCGCGTCTGGGCCGGGACGCGAATCGAAGTGGAACGGTTCGCAGGACCGGTTCTGATCACGGTCGGCGAGCAAGACAGCCTCTGGCCAGCTGACCAGACGCGGCGCATCGAGCAGACGCTGAGGGCCTCGGGCCGCGACGTGGAGGTGCATTACTTCCCCGAGGCCGACCACGTCTTCGGCTACATCGACGAAAACCGGCGGCGGAAGCTGGCGCTGGATTTCATAAACAAAGTGTCTGCAATCGGCAAAGCTCCAGCGGAATAGGCGCGACCGGTACAGACCAAACCGCCGGCGGCCGCCTCAACACCAAACGGCCGGCATCATTCGATTCCCCGTCCAGCCTCACTGTACAGCCACGGTCACCCCGGTTTGACTGCGCGTGTTGCCGATGGTGACGATCACCTCCTGGTTGCCCGAAGCAACCCCCTGCGGCACCTCCACATTCATCTGGAAGAGGCCGCCCACCTGCCCCGGCGCCGCCCCTGCGTAGAGCACACGGGCGTTCTGTCCGCCGATGGTGACCGTGGTCGGCAGCAGGATGCGCGGGAAGACAGCCGAGTTCACGCGGCCCGTGACGCCGGGTGGATCGATGGGCCCTTCGCCCGTGCCGAACAGCAGCACGATTCCGCCCTTGGCCACCGGATTCGTCGACGAGTTATAGCTGAAATCGGCGTTGAGAATCGCCCCCTGCCCGCGCCCGCTGGCGTTGGCCGAAAACAGCGCCGGTTTCGATTGCACCACCGGGACGGTGAGCGGCGCCGAACGGCCGCCGCGATGCTCCACCACCATCTGCGCCGACTGCTTGCCGTTGAGCTCATAGGGAACGATGACGCTGGTTTGTCCCGACGAGGCGTAGAGGACGGGAGCGGCAACGCCATCGAAGGTGACGCGTGTTTCGCTCAGCGTGGTGGCTACCGTGCCCTGCGGCGTCAGCGCCAGCGTGGTGAGCTGTTGCGGGCCGATACCTCCGCCGGTGATCACCGCAATCTCCCCCGGCGCCACGCCGCCGCCGGCATAGCTGGCCGCGCTGACAATCGCGGCCACCGAGAGGATGCCGCCGCTCGAGGTGGAGCCGCCAAAACGGGTCAGGAAGCCGTCGCCCATGGGCAGCGTGTTCAGCGTCGTGCCGCCATAGGCCGATTGCGCGGCGTTGGAGGTGACGGGGAAATCAGTGGAGATCGTCCCGCCGGAGACCGTGGCGTTGCCCGCGGCATCGACGGCGATGCCGAGGCCGTAGTCGTTCTGCGAGCCGCCCAGGTAGGTGGCAAACAGAACGGCATTTCCGGCGCTGCTGAGCTGGGCCACCCAGGCGTCGCCTGTCGAGGTGGAACTGGCGCCGGCCGGTCCTTTGAAGGTCTTCTGCGTGGCGTCGCTGCTCACGGGGAAGTCCGGCGACAGCGTCGCGCCGGTGAGCCAGGCGTTGCCCGAACGATCGAGCGCCAGCGCCATGCCCCAGTCGTCCTGCGAGCCGCCGAGGTAGGTCGAATACAGCAACGTCGTGCCGGAGGAGTTGAGCTTGGCCGCAAAGGCATCGCCGGCGGGGAACACCACGTGGCGTCCGCTGCCGCCGTAACGCGTTTGCGGGGCCGAGGAGGTGGTGGGGAAGTTGGCCGAGTTGGTCGTACCCGCGAGGTGCGCATTGCCCTGGGCATCGACGGCGATGGAGAAGCCTGCGTCGTCACCGGAGCCACCCAGGTAAGTGCCATAGTCGAAACGGCTGCCCGCCGGGTTGAGCTTCACCACGAACGCATCGCCAAGGCGTGTCGGCGCATTGGTCACGTTGCCCCCATAGCGCGTTTGCGCCGAGCCGTCGGTCACCGGGAAGGCGGCCGTGCTCGTGGTTTGCCCGGTCACATACGCCGCGCCCTGCGAATCCAGCGCCAGCGAGAAGATGGAGTCGATGCCGGAGCCACCCACGAAGGTGGCATACAGCAGTGAGGTGGCGGTGGGATTGAGCTTGGCGACGAAACCGTCCAGCCCGCCGCCACCGGCATTCTCCTGGGCCGCGCCGCGCGTGAAGGGGAAGCTGGAGAAGCTGGCCGTGGTGCCGCCGACAACGGCGTTGCCTTGCGAATCCACGGCGATGCTCATGCAACTGTCGTCGCGCGTGCCGCCCAGGTAGGTGGAGTAGACCAGCGCATCGCCTCCGGGGCTGAGCTTGGTGACATAGCAGTCCAGTTGATCGGCCGGCGTCAGGCCGGGCGGGCTGAAGCGGGTTTTCACAACGCCCGGCGTCACCGGAAAGTCCGTGCTGGCTGTCGAGCCCGCCAGGTAGATGGCGCCGGAGTTGTCCACGGCAATGGCCACGCCCTGGTCATGAAAGCTGCCGCCAATGTAAGTCGAATAGACAGCCTGGTTGGTGGACGGGTTCACCTTCATCAGCAGGACATTCTGAAAGCCGCCCTGCGGCACTTGCGACTGAAACGCGCCCGAGGTCACCGGAAACGAGCGGTCGTAGCTGATGCCCAGCATGTAGACGTTGCCCTGGTTGTCGCTGACCACGCGGCCCATCGTCTCCGGCTGCAGTTTCCCGATGTAGGTCGAGTAGGTGACGATGGGGTCGATGACGAGGTTGCGGTCCGGATCGAAGCGTCCCAGCTCAAAAGCAATGGCGCCCTTGTCCAGCCGGTAGCGGCTCTCCACCATACGCCGCGTGCCGCGGACCTCCTGGTAGACCACCGGCTTCTTCCACAACAGTTCGCGCTCTCCGGCCTGCACCACCATGTCGCCCGCGGCGTTCAGACTCATCGAGGCGGCCCCGTGCAGGGCCATGCGGATGCGCGACGGATCGCCGCCGGGACGCACGATGAAGTCGTGCTCCAGTTCGCCGGCGTGGCCGTAATAGACAACATCGATGCCGGGATACACATCGCGGTAGCGGACACGCCGGAACGAGGGCACATTGGTGATCCACTTTGACGAGTCGCTCCCGAGCAGGTAGTTCGTCTGGCCCGGCAGGAGCTCTTCCGGTTCGGCTTGCGCCCGCGGAGAAGCGCCTTCGAGCGTGGCGCGTAGCTTCGACTGGCCGTCCTTCTCATCAAGCGTGAGGAAGGCGTTCCCAGCCGTGAGATAGACAGCAAGCTGTTTGCCTTGCGCGAGGAATTCCACCGTCGAGCCTGCCTGGCCCAGGTTCGGCTCAAAGGCAAGCGGCAGTCCGGGGCCGGGATTCCACGAACGCGGGTTCGGTTCCAAAATGCCGAACTTCACCAGCGAGCAGATGAGCATGTCGTCGCCACAGCCGCTCGCATTGTTGTCCTCGGAGTCGTCGCCCGCCCAGATCAGGCAGGAGAGCAACAGCACAAGCGCGGCAGTGGCACGGAATTGCCAGAGATGCGGAAACCAGGATTTCATGCGAACACTTCCCTTCGAAGCGGGTTGAGGTTTCGGAACGGACGAAGCGTGACGGCGAGCGCAACACCGAGAAGCAGCATCGAGCCATAGGCCCACTGGTCCACCGTGACGCCCAGGTAGCGCGGCGGGTCGACATGCAGCGTATCGAGCGACAGCCGGAAGCCGCCATAGAGCAGGAAGAAAACCGTGAGAAACAACCCGCGCGACTGTGGGCGGCGGGCCAGCACAACGAACAACGGGATCATCACCAGCGCCAGGAAGAGAACCTCGATATAGCCGAGATCAAAGCGCGGCATGTCGGGATAGGCGACGGCAAACACACTGCTGGAGGCCAGCCCCGGGTGATCGTGCGTGATGGCGCAGCCAAGGCGTCCGAACAGCCACCCCAGCGGAAACACGGCGGCCAGCGCGTCCAGATAATCGAGCGCCAGGGCCGCGCCCATGCGACGCGCCGCAAAGTAGACAAGCGCCCCCAGCAGCCCCCCGGCTAGCCCCCCAAACGAGGCCAGCCCGCCCGCCGCGAACAGGTCCAGCCACGACAACTGGCTCCACACGCCAGGGAAATAGGCCAGCTTGAACAGCCGCGCGCCGAGCAGTCCGGCGATCACCATGAAGAAGCTCATCGAAGCGGCGGTGGGCACATCGAGCGTCAGGCGGCGGGCACGGGCGAGCAACGCAAAGTGGGCCACCAGCACGCCCATGGAGGCGCACAGCATCGGCCAGCGGATCCAACCCCCAGCAAGATGGATGGGGGCCAAGTCTACATACGGAAGCATCCCAGTTCCCTCAACACGCGGAGACTCACTCTTCTGCTAGTGAGAATTCCGGTCAATGTATCACGCACGGTCGCCGGGGGGTGTCCGCATCAGCTGGAACTCCTGCCCCTCCCCAACCGTACTGAGCGATATGAACCGCATGCTGCCCGCGTTGTTGCTCGCCCTCTCCCTGGCCGCCCAAACCCAAAAGCCACCCCGCCGCGCAGTCAACGGCAACATCGTCACCTCGACTCAGGACCCCGCCGTGCGTCTGGAACTACCGCGCCAGGCGCGCTACCTGGGCGTCGACCGCTGGGACCTCTATGGCGTCGCCGATTGCGCGCTCCACGTATGGGTCGAGGCCGACGAGCGCAAGGTGATCCAGCGCCTGTACTGGATCCAGTTCGAGGAGTTCCTGCCCACCAAGCCCGAGTCGCGTTACCGCTACCCGTTCACGAAGACCACGCGCATGGGAGGCCTGGAGTTTGACGTCCGAGCGAGGTTTGGAGCCACCGGCGGCCCGACCAAGCCGGACTCCGACGGCGGCCATGTCGAAGCCATGGTGAAGGCGGCCGGCTACCAGTTTCCCGCCGGCACGATGAACGTGCGCCTCGTTCATCTGCCCGATGCGGAGAAGCGCAAGGAGCTCATGATCATCTACATCGAAAGCCTCGATGCGATGGGACTGGCCGCCGCCGACCTGGAGCCGGGCGGCAAAGCCGCCGCCCGCTGGCCGGAGTTGGAACGAGGCTTGATCGAGCGCGCCGCTGAGCGCCTGAAGTTCACGCCACTACCGGACTAAGGGCGCTGCTAGAAGTCCAAACGCAACGCCATCTGGCCCTGCCGCGGCGTGTTGGCCTGGGCCGAGATGCGGCCAAAGGCAGAGTTGCTGATGTTGGCCTGCGGCGCGGCGAACACAACGCGATTGAAGGCGTTGAACATCTCGGCGCGGAAGGTCAGCGTGGCCCGTTCCCACAGCGGAATCTTCTTCAACAGGCCGAAGTTCTCATTCCTCCCGGCCGGGTTGCGCAAGCTCGTATGCGAGCGCGCCGAGGTGCCGAAGGTGAGCGCCCCGGGTACGCTGAAGGCCGCCGGATTGATCCAGCGGTCCACCGCCGGGTCAAAGTTCTCCTGCTTGCCCGCGAGCGTCGCGCCCGCCACGACGTTCGGTCGCAGCAGCGCGTTGAACAGCGGCAGCGAGTTGTTCGCCGTGAGGATGATCGGCACACCGCTGGCGTACTGGTGGATGCCTGTGAACACCCACCCTCCGACCACCTTGCCCATCACGCCGCCGTCGCGCAGAAACGCCTGGCCCGGACCGAACGGCAGTTGGTAGCTGTAGCTCAGGTTGAACACATGCGGAATGTCGGTGATGGCGATGGCCTTCTCCAGCCCGCGATTAAACGTCGTCTGTCCGCCCTGCCCGCCGCCGGCCAGCACGTCGGAATCCGAGATCGTCTTGGCCCAGGTGTAGGAGGCCAACACGTCGAAGCCCTTGGCCGCACGCACGGTGAGCTGCGTCTGCAGCGAGTGATAAGTGGAGCTGCCGCTCGGGTCGGCGCGGTTCAGCAGGTTGTTGTACTGCGGATAGGGCCGCAGCGCCTGCGCCACCGAACCCGTGAAGCCGGGATACGGCGACGCGATGCCGGCGGCAATGGCTTCGGCCGAGTTGAAGGGGCGCGTCAGCAGAGAGCCGAGGCGCAGCAGGTCAGGCGACAGCTCGTTGCTCCGCACCAGCGCCGTGCCCAGGCGGCTGCCCTTCGTGCCCAGGTAGCCAACCTCGAAGTTCACGCGGTTCACGATCTCGCGCTCAATCGTCATCGTCCAGTTCTGGAAGTACGGCGCGCGGCCATCACCCTTGGCGATGAGCCGGATCTCCGAACCATTCGCCGCCGAAGGACTGATCACGGGCGGCTGAACAAAGTTCTGTGGGAAGCCGCGATCCCAATTGAACGCCGCCGTCACGCCCGCATCAAGCGACTGGAACACCGGCGCGGCGATGAAGCCGTTGGACGAGTTCAGCGAATCGCGCAACCCGGCGTTGGCATTGCCCAGCGCATAGTAGATGCCATAGCCCGTGCGGACCACGGTCTTGCTGTCAATCTGGTAGGCCAGCCCCAGGCGCGGACCAAAGGCCTTGTAATCGGTATCGGCAAACGACTTCAGCCCCGAACGGCCCGGCCCGTCACCCAGGAAAATGAGTGCGCCCAGCCGGTTGCCGGCCGCCGGATTCGGCGTGTTGGGATCGAACGTGGAGAGGTTGTTCAACTTCTCCCCGCGCGGGAAGAAGACGTCGTAGCGGATGCCGTAGTTCACCGTCAGCTTGCGCGTCGCCTTCCAATCGTCCTGCGCGTAGGCAGCCAGATATTGATAGCGGTTGCGCGGGAAGTAGGCGTAGACGCGGGCCGCGCCGCGGTCCACCGCGCCCAGCAGGAAGCTGGCCACCGCGCTGCCTGTGCGCGCGTTGCCCGGCAGGCCCGTCTGCAGCGCGTTGAAGTCAAACAGCCCGTTGGCCTGCCAGTTGTCGATGCCGTTGGTTTCCGTCCAGCGGTAATCGATACCGACCTTGTAGTTGTGGTTGCCGCGCACCAGCGACAGACTCTCGTTGAGCTGGAACGCGTTGTTGGCCTGCTTCACGGTGGAGTTGCCGTTGAAGTCGCCCAGCAGGTCATAGCCAGCGGCAAGAAACTGCACGCGCGGAAACGAGCTGTCCGGACCCGTGTTTACGCCGGTAAGACCGAGTTTGTTGGGCCAGTCCTGCCCGAGCGAATATGATTCGATGCCCGTCAGGAAGCGCGTGTAGCCGAGGTTGATGTGATGGAGCGTGGTCGCGTTGATCACGTAGTCGTGCGTGAGGCGGCCCCACACGTTGCGGCTGGTGGTGGCGCGGCGCTGCGTCGTCGGGCCGGGCACGCCTTCCGGTTCACGCTGCGTGAAGCGGTCAATGTAGAAGTAGCCGCTGATGCGGTTCAGCTCGTTGAACTGATGGTCGATCTTCACATTGGCCTGGTTGGCGCCGGTGGAGCCGCGGCCTTGCGAGACGAAGTTGTTGAACAAGGTGTCGCTCGACGGCGTGGGCAGCAGCGGCACGATGTTGCGCGACACCGCGCTGAAGCGCGAGGTGGGAATCAGGTTGCCGGCGAACGGCGTGCGTGTGAAGCCCGAGGCCGTGGAGGTGGTGGTGGCCGGGTCGTAAATGGCCTGGCCGAGCCGCGTGAAGTTGCCCTGGCGATAGTCGTTCGGCAGCACGTTCAACAGCGCGTTGGCCGCGCCCTGGCGGAAGCGGAAGCCGGAGTAGACGAAGTAGAAGAAGGTCCTGTTCTTGCCGTTATAGAGGCCGGGCAGCCACACCGGGCCGCCGAGCGAAGCGCCGAATTCGTTCTGCCGGTTCACCGGCCGCCTGCCCTGGAAGAAGCCGCGCGCGTCGAGCTTGTCGTTGCGCAGGTAGTCGAACACCGCCCCGTGCAGCTCATTGGTGCCCGAGCGCGTGGTGAAGATCTGCACGCCGCCGCCCGTGCGCCCATACTCGGCGTTGAAGTTGGCGCGAATCAGCTTGAACTCGCCGATGGTCTCCACCGACGGCCGCGCCGAACCGGGAATCACACCGCCGCTCTCAATGCCCGTCGAGGCGATCCCATCGACAAGCACCTCTTTGGCGCGGTTCGGCGAACCGGCAATCTGCGTGTTCACCGAATCGCCCGTCACCCCGGGAGCCAGGAAGATGAACTGCTCCAGGTTGCGCATCGCGCCGCCGACAAACAGCGGCAGGTCCATCAGCTTGTTGCGCTGGATGGTGGTGCCGAGGTCGGAGGTCGAGGTTTCCAGAAGGCCCGTCGTGCCGGTCACCTCCACGGTCTGCTCCACGGTGCCCACGGCAAGCGTGTCGGTGAGCGAAATGGTCTGGGCCACGTTCAGCACAATGTCTGTGCGCACATAGCGCCGGAAGCCGGCGGCTTCAATGGCCACCTCATACTTACCCAGCGGCAGTTGCAGCAACAGGTAGTTGCCCGCTTCATTCGTGGTGGTGCGGTAGGCGACGTTGGTTTCGGTATTGGTGGCGGCCACCTTGGCGTTGGCCACCACGGCGCCCGTCGGATCCAGCACGCGGCCGTTCAGCGTGCCGAGATAGGTTTGGGCCGTCAGAGATGCGCAGAAGAGAGTAAGCGCGAGAATAGCAGGACCAAAGCGATGCATCATGCTTTCAGGCTATCGCCCTTGGCCTTCCAGGTGCAATCGAAACGAAACAGGCGCTCCGCACCGGTGGGTGCGAAGCGCCCTTGTGGAATGAGGAGAAGGACTTCGTTACCGGCGGCGGCGCAGCGCGGCCAGGCCGAGCAAACCGGCGCCCATCAGCGCATACGTGCCCGGTTCGGGCACTTCGCCCCTGGGGCTGATCGAGCCGCCGATGGCAAACAGGCTCGTCCCTTCGATGCTGGAGGCGTTCTGGATCCCGATCAGGCCGTCGGCGTTAAGGTTGATCACAATATTGCCGTCCACGTCGGTCGGCATGACGAGCTTCGAGCCATACGTCGTGCCCGAGCCCAGGTCGTTGAACACGGAAAACAGCCCGCTGCCGCCGTTCAGGAGCGTGGTGTACGGGTCGTTCTGGCTCCAGTCCACGTCCCACAGGTTGTAGATCAAGCCATTGGCAGGCCCGGAGTAGCCGTTGATGGGGTTGTGGATCGAGAGGGTCGCGGACAGGATGTTACCTTCGATGAGCCCTTGGCCGAGGCGGAACAGAAAGAAGTTGTGGTTGCTGAACCCGGCGACCGGCGGGATCGAGCCGTCGGCGGCAGTGTAGTTGTCGTTGCCCGGATCGTGCAAGCCGTTGTGGTCATACCAGCCTCTATCGAAGGCGTTGTTGTTGTAGGTGAACGCGCCTGAGTCGGTGTTCACAGTCAGGGTGGCGCCGCTGGCGGCATTTTGGCTGGAGCCAGTGGCGCCAAATATGTAAGCCCCGAACGCGTTGGCGCTCGCCAGCGAAAACAGTGCAGTGCAGAGCAATAGTCGTTTCATTCCTCTCCTCCGAGGGCGAGCCGGCATCGTGCACTCGGCCGCTCACCGTATCTCCAGAGGAAAACGCGGCGTTTCGAGTAGAACATCAGTACCGAATTGGGATGAGTTTGTACCAGTTGATCCCCGGCCGCTGATAAGCCGCCCGACACTGTCAGCGCCCATCCCCCGGATGCGGCACACTAACTAGCTGGAGGAACGCGCGCAATGCAACGAGTGGCCTATGTGGATTCGCACACCGGCGGCGAGCCGACGCGGGTGGTCGTGAGCGGCGGGCCGGACCTCGGCCAGGGCAGCATGTTTGACCGCCTCACCCACTTCCGCGGCCAGCACGACCACTTCCGCTCCGCCGTCGTCAACGAACCGCGCGGCTCCGATGTCGTCGTCGGTGCGCTGCTCTGCGAACCCGTCAACCCCAAGGCCGCCGCCGGCGTGCTCTTCTTCAACAACGTCGGCTATCTCGGCATGTGCGGCCACGGCACCATCGGCCTGGTGGCCACCCTCGCCCACCTCGGCCGCATCCAGCCCGGCGAACATCTCATCGAAACTCCCGCAGGCGATGTCACCGCCGTGCTCCACGCCTCGGGCGAGGTCTCCATCCGCAACGTGGCCAGCTTTCGCAGCCTCGCCGGCGTGTCGGTGCATGTCGAGGGTTACGGTCCCGTCATCGGCGACGTGGCCTACGGCGGCAACTGGTTCTTCCTCGTCTCCGGCCATAGCGAGGAACTGACACTCGGCAACGTCGCCCACCTCACCGGCTTCACCTGGCGCATCCGCCAGGCGCTCGAACAGCACGGCATCACCGGCACCGACGGCGCCGAAATCGACCACATCGAACTCTTCGGTCCGCCCTCCACCGATGCCGCCGACTCGCGCAACTTCGTCCTCTGCCCCGGCAAAGCCTATGACCGTTCGCCCTGCGGCACCGGCACCAGCGCCAAACTCGCCTGCCTGGCCGCCGACGGCGTGCTCGCCGAAGGCGCCGTCTACCGCCAGGAGTCCATCGTCGGCAGCGTCTTTGAAGGCTCCTACACCAAGGCCGGCCGCGACAGCGGTTATGACACCGTGATCCCCACTGTCAAGGGCATGGCCTACGTGAACGCCGAGGGCGCCCTCTTGCTGGACCCTCGCGATCCGTTCTGCTATGGTATCCGCGAATGAGTGGCGGCAACCCCGACGTTGTCATCATAGGTGCGGGCATCGTGGGCGCAGCCATCGCCGAACGCCTGAGCGCTGAGCGCCTCAAGGTGATCGTCGTCGAGGCTGACTGCGCCGGCAGCGGCGCCACGGCGGCCGGCATGGGGCACGTCGTCGTGATGGACGACTCCGAGGCGCAGTTCGCCCTCACCGCCTATTCGCGCCGCCTGTGGCAGGAAAAGGAAGCCTGCTGGCCGAAGGCGGCTGAGTATCGCCGGCCCGGCACGCTGTGGGTGGCGGCCGACGCCGAGGAATTCGCCGCCGTCGAACACAAACACGCCTGGTACGGAGCGCATGGGGTGCAATCGGAGATCCTCACGGCCGGGGATTTGGCGCGCGAGGAGCCGCAACTGCGCCCAGGGCTGGCCGGAGCGTTGCGGGTTCCCGAAGACATGGTCGTCTATCCGCCCGCCGCCGCGCGCTGGCTGGTGGAACGGGCGCGGCGCCAGGGCGCGGTCTACATGCAGGGCGCGCGCGTCGAGCACACCACCGGCTCTGTGGTGACGCTGGCCAGCGGGACCGTCCTCCATACCGGCGGCGTCATCCATGCCGCCGGCGCGCAAGGGGGCCACCTGCCGGTCACCATCCCCGTGGCCCCGCGCAAAGGCCACCTCGCCATCACCGACCGCGCCCCCGGCTTCCTGCGCCATCAGATCGTTGAACTGGGCTATCTGAAATCGGCCCACGGGCACGAGACTGAATCGGTGGCCTGCAATCTGCAACCGCGCGCCACCGGACAGGTCCTCATCGGCTCGTCGCGCCAGTATGGCGTCCACACGGCGGCCGTCGAGCTTCCCATGCTGCACCGCATGCTGCGGCGGGCGCTGGAGTATATGCCGGGGCTGGCCGGGCTGCCCGTCGTGCGCACCTGGACCGGCTTTCGCGCCGCCACCCCCGACGGCCTGCCGCTCATCGGCCGCGCGCCGCAGTGCGAGGGCCTTTGGCTGGCTACCGGCCACGAAGGGCTCGGCATCACCACTTCGCTCGCCACCGCCGAACTGCTCGCGGCGCAGATGCTGGGGCGAGAAGCGGCCATCCCCGCCGAACCCTACTCGCCTTCCCGCTTTGGAGAAAAGAGCGCCCATGCCTGAGCCGGTCACGATCATCCTCAACGGCGAACGGCGCCCTGTGGCCGCCGGCTCAAGCGTGGCCGCCGCGCTCCTCACGATGGGTGTGGCCGCACGGCGCTCGGTGAGCGGCGAAGAACGCAGCGCCGTCTGCGGCATGGGCATCTGCGAGGAGTGCCGCGTCATGGTGGATGGGCGCGCCGGCGTGCGCGGGTGCCTCGTCACCTGCCGCGACGGGATGGAGGTGCGGACCAATGGCTGAACGCGCCGAAATTGTCGTCGTCGGAGCGGGCCCGGCCGGAATCGCGGCGGCCTGCGCGGCGCGCGAGTGCGGACGCAGCGTACGCGTAGTCGATGAGAACCCCCACGCCGGCGGGCAGATCTGGCGCGGTGAGTTGCCCCAGCCTTGGCGCACGCGTTGGGAACAGGCCGCCGTCCCCATGCAGGCCGGCGCCACGGCCTTCGGTTTCGCCGGTGAGCAGACGCTGCTGGTGGAATGCGAAGGCCGCGCCATGGAGATCGCCTTTGAGCGCCTCATCGTCGCCACCGGCGCGCGCGAGCGGCTGCTTCCCTTCCCCGGCTGGACACTGCCCGGCGTCACCGGCGCGGGCGGCCTGCAGGCGCTCATGAAGTCGGGCCTCGACCTCGCCGGGCGGCGCGTCGTCGTTGCCGGCAGCGGACCACTGCTGGCCGAAGCCGGCGCGTCGCTGCTCGCGGCCGGGGCGCTCGTGGCAATCGTGGCCGAACAGGCTAGTTTCAGACAAATGATTCCGTTTCTCGGGCGCATCGCCGCACGCCGCGGGAAGTGGACCCAGGCCTTGCGCATCGCCAGCGCCCTCCGCAAGACGCGCTACCGCGCCGGGGCCTGGCCGCTGAGCGTCGAACGGCGCGACGGCGCGCTCTCTGTCACCCTGCGGCTAGGCCCGCGCCGCGAAGTGATCGAATGCGACTACCTGGCCTGTGGCTTCGGCCTGCTGGGCAATACGGAACTGGCGCAACTGGCCGGCTGCCAGGTCGTCAACGGCTGCGTGGTGGTCGATGAGCACCAGCGCACCTCCGTGCTGGGGATCTACTGCGCCGGAGAACCGGTGGGCATCGCCGGCGTGGAATCGGCGCTGGCGCAAGGGCTCACCGCGGGCTACCATGCCGCCGGCCGTGAGGATCTCGCCACCGCCTGCACCCCCGGGCGCGACCGCGGCCGCCGCTTCCAGCGCGTGCTCGCCGAAGCATTCGCCCTGCGCCCGGAATTAAAGGAACTGGCTACACCCGACACGATCATCTGCCGCTGCGAAGATGTGCGGCTGGGCGAACTGGCCGGCTTCCTCACCTGGCGCGAGGCCAAACTGCACACGCGCTGCGGCATGGGCGCCTGCCAGGGCCGCGTCTGCGGCGCGGCGCTCGAATTCGTCGCCGGTATGCCCGCCGCAAGCGTGCGCCCTCCCCTCGTCCCGGTCTCCGTCGGTGTCCTGGCGGGCGAGCAGTGATGGCGCGGCAGGCGAAGTTCCTGCTGTTTGCGCTGCCGCTCGCCGCCGTGGCCTGTTTCACTTCCTGCGCGGGCCGCGAAGTCGCCTCCAGTGTCTCCCCCGACGGCCGCTGCCGCGTCACCGTGCGCCAGTGGTCCAGCAGCCCCTTCTCACTCGACCCCGGCGTGCTCATCGAAGGGCGCTGTGGGTGGCGCGGCTACGAAGTTCTTAAGCTGGACGACTGGCCCGTCGAACAGGGGGAGTTCGCCTGGTCGCAAGACTCCCAGCGCGTCGGCATCGTGATCTGCACACACAAGGTGCTGGGATTCGACTTCAAGCGCGGCCAGCGGTCCGATCGCGCGCCGGAGGCGCAACTCGTCGCCGGGCGGGTCCGGAAGCGCGGGCCAGCGAACGAGAACAGGGGGAGAGGCTGCTGGTCGGCCCCTTAGCCCTCCCCCCACTCAGCCGTCCGCGCAACGCGGCAATACTCGCCTTCCAGGTTCGCCAGCGACATCGCGTGCACCTCATCGGCGGTGCGTGCGCGGCCGTGATAATCCGTCCGCCCGAAGGTGAAGCAGGCGTCCTCAACCAGCGTGATACGGAAGCCGAGGTTGGCCCCGTGCCGCACCGTTGTCTCCACGCTGTTGTTTGTGCACACGCCGCACACCACCAGTTCCGTGATCCCGGCCGAGCGCAGCAACTGCTCCAGCCCCGTGCCGATGAACGCCGAGTTCACGCTCTTGGCGACAATGATCTCGCCCGACAGCGGCGCCGTCTCCGGTTTGAATTCATGACCCGGCTGGCCGGGGCGATAGGTCGAGTTCGGCCCGGTCGAGTCGTGGCGGACATGCACAATCATGCCAACCCGCGCGCGCCACCTTTCCAGCAGCGCGCGCGCGTTGGCTTCCGCTTGTACGTTGTTGCGCTCCCCCCACGAGGCGTCGTCGACCGCGCGTTGCATGTCGATCAACACCAGTGCGGGCTCGCGCATGGCTCGGCCGCGCCCTACTTCACGGCGATCGTCGTGCGAATCTGGTTCGGATTCGACGGGTTGTTGCTCGGGATGCTGTTCTGCGTCATCACCACCAGCACCTGGTTCGACGGCGCGGTCACATCCGGTACCACGACGTTGATCTGCCACACGCCCAGCAGTCCGGGCGCCAGGCCGGAGTATTGAATCTCCGGTTCCCGCGCCCCCACTACCACGCGCGGCCGCGTCGGCGTTGCGATCGCGCCTTGCGCCTGCTCGCCGTCCGGCGGTGCGTTGGGAATGTGTCCCGCGCCGGTGGCAAACAGCTGGATCACCTGCCCGCGCGTCAACTGGTTCGTGTCGCTGTTAATCGAGTTGTCCTGGTTGAGTGAGGCAATCTGCCCCGTTCCCGTCGAGCCCACGGTGAAAAACGCCGGCGAAGCCACGTCCATCGTGATCCGCGTCGCCGCGATCACACGCCCCGTGGAAGGCTGCACCACCTGCAACTCCACGGTGCCGCTCGAAGGCGCCCCGTTCGGCATCAGGAAATTGATCTGGAACGGCGAGATGAAGTAGAGCGGCACGGGCTGTTCGTCAATGAGCACCTGGATATCGGCCAGGTTGCGAGGCATCGGAATCGGATTGGGCAGTTCGTTGAACACCCTCGTCGCATCCGTGAACGAGTAGTTCAGGTTGCGGCTGCTCAGCGTGGTCACCAGGCCCGGGGCGATGCGCGTCAGGTAGTTGGCCCCGTTCTGCACAATCACGCCGGGATAGTAAATGCCCACTCGGTTTAGCGTATCGGTCACATAGAGCGCCCCAAAGGCGTCCACCGCGGAGCCCAGCGGGCGCACGTTGGTGGGCAGCGGAATCGTGTAGTCGCTCACGTCGCCGCGGCTCACCAGCACGTCGAAGCGCGGGAAGCGCAGCATGCGGAAGCGCTGCGAATCGGCCACCCAGATTTCACCGTTGTTCGGATTCACATACACCGACGTCGGCGTGCGCAATCCGCTCAGCGCCCCCAGGCTGAAGGCCGCGTTCGGACCGTTGGAGGCGATCGTCACGCGGTCAAAAATCTGCACGCGGTTGTTCGCCGAATCCGACACATACAAGCGGTCGTCGGTGTCGGTGGAGATCTCCTGCGGACTGCTCAACCGGTTGGCGGCGGCGCCCGCGCCGATGCTGCCGAAGTCGGGCTGCCCGATCACGGTCGAGGCAGCCATGCCGCTCTGAAACGGCGGCTTGAACAACAGCACGCGGTTGTGCGAACTGTCGGCCACCAGCAGGTTGCCCTCGGCCGTAAACGCAAGCCCCGAGGGCCGTCCCATCGTGCGCGCCGTGGCGTCGGTGGCGGCGATGGTGAAGTTGGATTGTCCCAGCACCAGGTCTGCCTTCATCGGCAGTGGTCCACTGGCGTTGAACGGCGAAGGGAAGCGCAGCACACGCGAGTTCGCCTGGTCAGCCACCCACAGGTTGCCGTCCACATCCACCGCCGCGGCCACCGGAAACAGCAGGCTGCTCTCATTGCGCTGCTCCACCTTGTTGAACGGATAATTGCGCAGGGCGCGGAACTTGTCCGGCTGGCCGATGACGATGTCGGCCTCCGTGCCCGGCCGCACATTGCGCGCATCGGCGAAACCCAGCACGCGGTGGTTGTTCGGGTCCACCACGTACATGCGCGGAGGCGTCGACCGGTTATCCAGCACCACCGCTCCGGCCACGCCCTCCGTGCCGGCAAACTGCACCTCGCGGCCTTCAATCAGGTTCGGTGAGCGGAACTCAAAACCCACCTGTCCCAACACGCGCCGCGCCGAGTAAGGCGCGTTCGCCGCCAGGCTCGGGCCGGAGGAGAGGTCCGGCATCGCCAGCACGCGGTTGTTGCCCGAATCCACCAGAAATACCTCGCCCCGTGAATAGACGCCGTCAGCCGGCGAGCGGAACGTGTTCGCCGTCGGCTCGGCCAGGCCCCGGTTTTCCTGCAGCGTATCCTGCTCAATCTCGTTCTGCCCGATGAAGGCTCGCCCGGGCGGCGAAAACGAAACCGCCTCCGAGGGCCACTGGTCAAACGGGTCGTAGCGGACCAACCGGTGCGTCGGCGTATCCACCACGATCGGAATGTTGCCGATGCAAAAAATCCCTTGCGCCGGCAGCAGCCGGTTCGGGTTCGTCACCGCAACGCCGATGGAGTAGGCGTTGATCGGCTTCGGCGGCGTCTGCCCCTGCCCCGCGGCCGGAATGATGCCCATGATCCGCGAGGCGTCCAGCCCGGTGTTGAACGGCGGCACATACACCATCACGCGGTTTAAACCGTCGATCACGAAAAGCCGCCCCGCCTGGTCAAAAGCCAGCGAGGCCGGTTCGCGCAGCCCGTTCTTGGCCTGGCGCACATTGGCCGCCGTGCTGCTGGGCAACCCCGTGTTGTTGCTCAGGCTCGTCTGCCCCAGGGACACATCGGCCGCCGGCGCGTTGGCCGCCCCGGCCGACAGCGCCGAAGCCGGATAGCGCAACACGCGGTGGTTGCCCGCGTCGGTTACCCAAAGATTCCCGCTCGCGTCAAAGCGAATGGCCACTTTGAACACCCCGCTCGACGTGTTGAACGCCAGCGTCGAAGCCGTGGCCGCCCCGCCCTGGTTGGCCCGGTTGCCCGAAAAGTTTGTCTGTCCGATGAGAAAATCGGCCAGAATCGGCTCGCCCGCCGGCTGCGACGATGGCCGCGGGTAGCGCACAATGCGGTTGTTGCCCGCATCGGCCACATACACATTGCCCTGCGAATCGACGGCCACACCCGTGGGCGCCGCCAATCCGCTCGTGAAACTGGTCCCCGGGCCCAACGGCAGCGTCGAAAACTTGTCCCGCTGGCCCAGCACGAGAATCGACTGCGCCCCGTTCAGGAACGACTGCGCATCGGTAAACGCCAGCACACGGTGATTGGCCGAGTCGGCCACATACACAATGCCGCTGACCTCATCCACCGCCACCCCTTGCGGGGCATTGAACTCACGCCCCTCCACAAGGTTGGGCGCCTGGGTCGCAATCGCCAGTTGGGGGTGACCCACCACGCGCGACGGCGATAAATTCAGGGGAATCTGCCCGTACAGCAGGGAAATCGCGAACAGTCCGCCGCCCATCCGAAACGCGGCGCGCAAAACAGAAATCATGTCAGGCCTTCTCCGAATCTCAGGCATGGAATTCTCCCGTGACAGGCGCGGGAGTGCCACCCTCCGAGGGTATCACTCTTGGTGGGACCACCCCAACTAGCCCTTCGGTTTCAAAGAGCTGGAACAACCGGTACACCGGCGCCCGCTGGGAGTACGGGTACCAAAGTGCCGTCTACGCCGGCGCCACCCACACCTTCCGCGCCGCCGCCATCCCCAAATGCACTGGCTCGCCCGCCACGCGCAGTGTCAGCGTGTCGTCGTAGTTGTGCGCCACCACCTCCAGCCGCGCCCCAGGGTGGATCGACATTCCGTGAAGAAACTCTAATAACTGCCGGTCGCGCTCAAATACGCTCACCACCCTCAGCGCCTGCTCCCCGCCTGCCTCGGCCAGCGTCGTCCACCCCCGCCGCCGCCGCTGCTCCGGAGTGTCCATTCCCGTTTGGTTGCCATGCGGACAGGCCTGCCCGTCGCCCAGCTTCTGCGTCAGCAGCTTCTCAAAATCGGCGCTCACGGCGTGCTCCAGCCGCTCCGCCTCGTCGTGGACCTTAAACCACTCCATGCCGAAAATCTCCGTCAGCATGCGCTCAATCAGGTGGTGGCGGTTCAGGATGCCGTTGGCGATGCCGCGCCCTTCCCCGGTCAGCTTCACCTGCCCGTCGTCGGCCACCTCCACGAGGTTGTCCTTCTTCAGACGGCTCAGGGCTTTGGTCACCGCCGGCGGCGATACGTTCAACCAGCGCGCCAGCGTGGCCGCGATGACGGTCTCCCCTTCGCTTTCCGCTTCGGCGATGGTCTTCAGGTAGTTCTCTTTGGAGATCGTGATCTGCACGCCAGTTGCAATTGTAGCGTCTGCTCGCCTCCACCGCCTCGGCCGCGCACGTGTGCCGCGCCGCTTACCGCACGCGGTAGTCCACCTCGCGCACCTGCGCCCGGTCCAGGTCCATGCGGCAGGCGTAATCGAAGGTGTACGTCGAGCCGGAGCGCCGGGCGCGCCCCTCGCCGGCCATCCAGTCGCGCTTGCCGGCACGGTCCGACAGCGAAGCCGAGCCGAAGTCAAAGTCCGAGTAGTTGTCCCGGCGCAGCCGGCTGGCAATCTCTTCCTGGCAGGCGCGCACGGAGTTGGCCGTCGAGTTCGTATTGCTGTCGCCAAAGAACCCGCCGCCCGAACGCCCACCGCCGCTCTGCCCGAAAAAGCCGCCCGAGTTTCCGCTGGTACGGTTGTCGTTGTTGCGGTTGCCGGAGTTGTCGTCACGGCGCGTCACGCCGCCCCGCGGCCGCGTCCCCGAGAGATAGCCGCCCTTCCACTCCAGGTCAAACGTGTAGCCTTCGCTGCCGCCCTTGGTGTCCACAATGTAGACCACCGCCGCGCCGCGGTTGTCGCGCGGGTCGCGCCGCAACTCCACCCGCCCACGCCCGTCAATGCCCTTGAACTTGAACTCCTGCATGTCCGCCGGGAACGGCGCATTGCAGACAAAACGTACCCAACTCGCCGTCTGGCCCTGCAGCGTGCGCAGGTAGCCGGTATCGCCCCGCACCTCCACCTCGGCCACATCATCGACGCGCACCTCGATAGTGCACTTCCCCGAATCGCCCGAGCCGCGCACCGTGGCGCGGAAAGGCTCGCCCCTCTGGGCAAAAGCAGGCAGCGCAACGGCGGCCAAAATGAAAATTGCAAATGTGGGCTTCATGCGATTCACCTACGCGCCATGATAGACGGTTTCGGATCGCGTGGCGGGTACACGCCACCCACCTCGCGCCCCATCTCTCCGCGCCCGGCTTGTTATCCTGAAAGCTTCCCCCCATGCAACTGGAAAAAGTCTACGAGCCCCAGCGCTTCGAACCGCGCTGGGCACAATGGTGGCTCGACGAAGCCCTCTACGCCGCCTCCAACACCAGCACGAAGCCCATGTTCAGCCTCGTGATCCCGCCGCCCAACGTCACCGGATCACTCCACATGGGCCACATGCTCGAACACACCATGATCGACATGGTCGTCCGCTGGCGCCGCATGTGCGGCTACAACACCCTCTGGCTGCCCGGCACCGACCACGCCGGCATCGCCACCCAGATGGTCGTCGAGCGCCAACTCGGCCAGCAGGGCATCAAGCGCCTCGACCTCGGCCGCGAGAAGTTCGAAGAAAAGGTCTGGGAGTGGAAAGCCGTCTCCGGCGGCCGCATCGTCGAACAGATGAAGCGCACTGGCGCCTCCTGCGATTGGACCCGCGAGCGCTTCACCATGGACGAAGGCCTCTCCCGCGCCGTGCGCGAAGTCTTCGTCGGCCTCTGGGAACGCGGCCTCGTCTATCGCGGCGAGTACATGGTCAACTGGTGCCCGCGCTGCAACACCGCCTTGAGCGACCTCGAAGTCGCCCACGACGACACCCAGGGCTCGCTCTGGCACATCAAATATCCCGTCATCGATGCCTCTGGCTCCCTCACCGGCGACCACCTCGTCGTCGCCACCACGCGCCCGGAAACCATGCTCGGCGACACCGGCGTGGCCATCAACGCCAAGGATGAACGCTACCTCCACCTCCACGGCCTGCGCGTGCGCCTGCCGCTGATGGACCGCGACATCCCCATCATCCTCGACGACCTCGCCGACCCCGCCTTCGGCACAGGCGTCGTCAAAGTCACCCCCGCCCACGACCCCAACGACTTCGAAGCCGGCAAGCGCCACAACCTGCCCCACGTCAAGGTCATCAACGAACACGCCCAGATGACCGCCGAAGCCGGCGCGTATGCCGGCATGGACCGCTTCGACGCCCGCAAGAAAATCGTCGCCGACCTCGAAGCCCTCGGCCTCCTCGCCGGCATCCAGCCGCACAACCTCAGCGTCACCAAGTGTGACCGCTGCACCACCATCCTCGAACCGCTCGTCTCCAAACAGTGGTTCGTTTCCATGAAGCCGCTCGCCGAAAAAGCGATGGCCGCCGTCGAAGATGGCCGCACCACCATCGAACCCGAGCAGTGGCGCACTACCTACTTCCACTGGATGCGCAACATCCGCGACTGGTGCGTCTCGCGCCAGCTCTGGTGGGGCCACCGCATCCCGGCCTGGCATTGCGACGACTGCGGCCACCTTATGGTCGCGCGCGAAGAGCCCGCCAAGTGCACCGAGTGCTCCTCCGCCAACCTGCGCCAGGAAACCGACGTGCTCGACACCTGGTTCTCCAGCGGCCTCTGGCCCTTCTCCACCATGGGTTGGCCCGAGCCCACCGCTGATCTCAAGCTCTTCTACCCCACCTCGCTCATGATCATGGGCTTCGAGATCCTCTTCTTCTGGTGCGCCCGCATGATGATGTTCGGCCTCGAATTCATGGGCGACGTGCCGTTCCGCCACGTTTACATCCACGGCATCGTCCGCGACGCCCAGGGCAAGAAAATGTCCAAGACCCGAGGCAACACCGTCGACCCCCTCGACATCACCGAAAAGTACGGCACCGACGCCGTGCGCATGGCCCTGCTCACCGCCGCCGCCCCCGGCACCGACATCCTCTGGACCGAAGACAAACTCCCCGCCTCGCGCGCCTTCGGCAATAAGATCTGGAACGCCGCCCGCTTCCTTTTCCTCAACATGGAACGCGCCGGCATCGAGCCCTGCATCCCCGATCCGGCCCCCGCTGAGACACTCGAAGACAAGTGGATCAAGTCGCGCCTCAACGCCGCCGCCGACATCTGCAACCGCGCCCTTGAAGTGAACCGCTATCACGAAGCCGCCCAAACCATGTGGCACTTCTTCTGGGGCGAGTTCTGCGACTGGTACATCGAACTCAAGAAGCTCCGCTTCACCGACAACTCCGGCCTCGACAACAACTGGCGCAACCTGCTCACCACCTTTGAAGCCGCCCTGCGCCTGCTCTCGCCCGCCATGCCCTTCCTCACCGAAGAGCTCTGGCAACGGCTCGCCAACGGCGCCCCCGGCCTTCCCAAGTCCGTCACCCTGGCCGCCTATCCCCAATACAGCCCCGACGCCCACGACGCCGAAGCCGAACGCCAAATGGGCCTGCTGCAGGCGATCATCACCGCCGCCCGCACCTACCGCGCCGACCAGAAGATCGACCCCAAAGCCAAGCTCGCCGCCCGCCTCGTCGCCTCCGGCGAAGCGCTCGCCGTCGCCCAATCCTTCCGCGAGTCCATCGAAAAGCTCGCCGGCCTCACCCTCACCGTCGAATCCGGCACGCCCAAAAAGGACTTCGAACTCCTCTTCGAAATGAGCGACGCCGACGCCGAAGCGAGCCGCAAACGCCTCGCCAAGGAAATCGAACAGCTCGAAAAGAACATCGCCAACTCCGAGCGCCAACTCGCCGACGAGAAGTTCCTCTCCCGCGCCCCCGAACACATCGTGGCGTCCATCAAAGAGAAGCTCGGCAACTACAAGCTCGAACTCGAATCCAAGCGCGCCGCGCTCGCGGGTCTCTAACATGTCCGCCTGGAACCATCCCGAAATCGTCGAACTCGTCCAGCGCGCCCTGGCAGAAGACATCGGCACGGGCGACCTCACCAGCGAGTCCACCATCGACGCCGCGCGCCGCGCCACCGGCCGCTTCTACGCGCGCCAGCCCATGGTCCTCGCCGGTGTCGAACTCCTCCCCGTGATCTTCGACCAGCAAGGTGGCGTCGATTCCCTGCGCCTTCTCAAATCGAGCGGCGACCGCTGCGCCGATGGCGAACCCGTGGCCGAGGTCACCGGCCTCGCCCGCACCCTGCTGCGCTGCGAGCGCGTCTCGCTCAACTTCATGCAGCGCCTCTCCGGCATCGCCACGCTCGCCTCGCGCTACGTCGCCGAAACCGCGGGCACGCCCTGCAAAATCCTCGACACCCGCAAAACCACCCCCGGCCTGCGCCGCGTGGAAAAGCTCGCCGCCGCCGCCGGAGGCGTCACCAACCACCGCCTCGGCCTCTTCGACGCCATTCTCATCAAGAACAACCACATCACCGCCTGCGGCTCGGTCACCGAAGCCGTCCGCCGCGCGCTGGCCACCGGACGTGAAGTGGAATGCGAGGTCCGCACGCGCGCTGAGCTCGACGAAGCCCTCGCCGCCGGCGCCAAACGCCTGCTCCTCGACAACCTCACCCCCGCCGAAGCCCACCAGTGGATCACCCACATCAACGGCCGCGCCTCCACCGAACTCTCCGGCGGCATCACGATCGAAACCGTCCGCGCCTACGCCCAGGCCGGCGCTGATTTCGTCTCCTCCGGCGCCATCACCCACTCCGCCGTCGCCGTTGATCTCAACTTCCGCATCGAGTTCGCATGAACCCCTCCGCGCCCCTTGACCTCGACTGGCTCCGCCGCCGCATGCCCGACCGCGAGCTCCACTGGCTCGCCACCACCGGCTCCACCATGACCGTCGCCGCCCGGCTCAGCGCCGATGGCTCACCCTCCGGCACGGTCGTCGTCGCCGAAGAACAAACCGCCGGCAAAGGCCGCGCCGGCCACTCCTGGCACTCCGAACCCGCCTCCGGCCTTTACCTCACCCTCATCCTCCGCCCCCACAACCTCGGCGATTCCCTGCCCCTGCTCACCCTCGCCACCGGGCTCGCCGTCAAGGAAGCTGTCGAATCCATCGTCGGCGTCGCCGCTGATTTGAAGTGGCCCAACGACCTCCTCATCGAAGGCAGGAAGGCCGCCGGCATCCTGCTCACCTACGACTCCGGCGCCGTCCTGGCCGGCATCGGCATCAACGTCAACCACACCCGCTTTCCAGCCGAAATCGCCCCCCTTGCCACCTCGCTCCGCCTCACCGGCCGCCGCGAACTCTCGCGCGAACCCCTCCTCGTCCGCGTCATCGAAGGCGTCGAACGCCATGCCGCATTGCTCGAAGAGGCCGGCCCCCGCGCCATCCTCGACGCCTTCACCCAGGCCTCCACTTACGTCTCCGGCAAGCGCGTCACCGTCGATCTCGACGGCCGCGAAATCACCGGCGTCACCGCCGGCCTCGACGAACGCGGCTTCCTCACCGTCCGCACCCCCACCGGCGAGCTTGTTACGATTCTCGCTGGCGGCGTTCGCGCCCTCTAACTCCATGCTCCTCGCACTCGACGCAGGCAACACCAATATCACCATCGGCGTGTTTGAAGGCACGCAGCTCACCCACCGCTGGCGCCTCCGCACCGTTCACGAACAAACCGAGGACGAGTGGGGCATCCTCCTGCGCAACCTCTTCGCGCTCGGCGGCCTCCAACTCCACGCCGTCGAGGCCGTCATCATCTCCAGCGTCGTCCCCCCGCTCAATCCCACCCTCGCCGCCATGTCGCGCCGCTACTTTGAGCGCGAACCCAGCTTCGTCACCTCCGAAACCAACACCGGCCTTACCATCCTTTATGACAACCCCCGCGAGGTAGGCGCCGACCGCATTGTCAACAGCGTCGCCGCCTTCGCCAAATACGGCGGCCCGGTCATCGTCGTCGACCTCGGCACCGCCATCACCTTCGATTGCGTCTCGGCCCGCGCCGAATACCTCGGCGGCATCATTTGCGCCGGCATCGGCATCTCCATCGACGCCCTCTTCAGCCGCACCGCCAAGCTCCCCAAGGTCGACTTCCGCGCCCCTGACCGCTTAATCGGCAAGAACACCGTCGGCTCCATCCAAAGCGGCCTTTACTACGGCGCTGTGGGAATGATCGACGGCATCCTCGAACGCCTCATTGCGGAAATAGCCAGCGATGACGTGGACGCCGCCACCCAAACCGTCGCCACCGGCGGCCAGGCCCGCCTCATCACCTCCGGCTCGCGCTACCTCACCAACGCCGACGAGGACCTCACCCTCGAAGGCCTCCGCCTCATCTGGGAGCGCACGCGTTGACAGAATCGCCGGCCGAGTTCCATCACAACTACTTCAACTACTTCACCGAAGTCGAGGAACACTTCCAGCGCGCCCGCGGCACCGGTCTCTTTCTGCTCTCCCCCCTCGATTGGGCCCTCATCGAAACCTGGAAAAATTCCAACATCCCGCTCGAAGCCGTGCTGCGCGGCATCGACACGGCGTTTGAAAAATGGCGCGCCCGCAAACAGAACGCCCGCCGCCAGGTGAACGGCTTAGCCTGGTGCGCCCAGGCCGTCGCCGAAGAAGCCGCCGCCCTGAGCGAAGCCTCCATCGGCGGACGCACCGCCGCCGAACTCGAGGCCCCCTTCTCGCTGGAAGCCCTGCAAAACCACCTCGCCCGCATCGCCGCCGAAACGCGCGCCGCCGGCTGGACGGAACTCGAAAGCGTCGCCGCCGCCATCGACACGATTGCCGCCGGAGCGGAAGCGTTCTACAAAAAACTCGAAGAGCTCGAACAGCGCCTCACCGCGCTCGAAGAGAAAGCCCTCGCCACCGCCCGCACCCGCATGAGCGAAGAGCAACTCTTCGAATCGCGCCAGGCCATGGACGCCGAACTCCGCCCCTACCGCTCCAAGTTCACCACCGATCAACTGGCCCGCCTCGAACGCCAGTTCCTTGATCGCTGGGTCTTCGAGCGCAGCCATCTGCCGCGCTACAGCATCTTCTATTTGCGCTAGCGATTCACACGGCGCAGCCGCGCACGCGCCTGCGCCGCCACACGCCGCATCCGGCAAGCAACGCGAAGGCCCCCGCCGTCAGCATGCCCGTCGACGGCTCAGGCACGGCCGTGAAGGCAAAGTTCGATTCGGTGAAGGTAGGCAGCGCATCACGGCCGCCTTGCCCCGTGAGATTCTCCAGCCGGAACAGGATCTTCAAGTCCGACGTGCTGTCGTTCAAATCGGTGGAATACACCAACCGCGGCACGCCGAGGCCGCTGTTGAAGTAGAGGAAGAACCCTGGCCCCGGCGTTGTGATTCGAGCGGCGATCAAATCGGCGGCGCTGCCGGCGGCCAGCGGGTCGGGAGTATCCTGCAGCACGATCACATTCAATCCGCTCGTCGCCAGATTCGCCGCGAGGTCATTGCCGAACTGAACCGGGCTCGACACGCCAAACTCCGGAGAGGTCAGCAGGAAGAGATCGGTGGCAATCGAGAAGCTGATGAAGCTCTCGCCCCCCACAATCTGCCTGCCCGGCGTGGTCAACGCGGTGGATCCCGCGAAGGGGTCGGTGCTGAAAGTAAACACCGCTGCCTGGGATGCCATGGCAAAACCAAGCAGCCCAAACGTACACAAGCTCATTCTTCGCATGATGTCTCCTCCGGTGGTGTGTGTTTTGCAGCGGCGGCGAGATTCGACGAACCTCTCGCCCGTGCCTGGCCTCGCCCGTGCGTAGCCCAAACGCGGGGTTCCGTTCGATGCGCGAATCGATCTTCGATGTCTTCATCGCCAGCCGCCCAGTTGCTGGTTCGTCCGGAGCACTCCTGTGCTCCAGGTGGGCTCAAGTATACACGCGCCCTGCCCCGGGCGCTTTGTGTGGTCGCGCGCGCTGGCGGCCGATGCCCGGCGGCGTGAAATCTTCCCTCCGGCCCATTGCGGACCCGCTCGTCGGAAACTCGGTCCACCTCGCCGGAATCCGGCCGCGCCCTCCCCCGCCACGCCCCCACACCGCCACGCTCGCGCCTGCCTCCGGCGCGGTGTTTGTTATCCTGAAAAAGCCCCCCATGCACAATCGAACAAAACGCACCCCGGCCCCAGGTCCGACGGCTGCGGGTCTGCCCGTTGCGGCCCCGGCCCGTGCGCTCTCCCGCATCGGGGTGGATACGAAACAGGCGGTGAACTGCTGATGAAGGTCGTGATTGCTGAACCTCTCGCCCCGGCGGCGATTGAACAGTTCCAGGCTCAAACGGGCTGGGACATCGTGGTCTCCAATCCCAAGGAATACTCGGCTCACTTGAGCGACTGCGACGCGCTGGTCGTCCGCAGCGCCGTGAAAGTGAATAAGGCCGTTCTCGAACAGGCGCCCAATCTGCGCGTCATCGGCCGCGCCGGCGTCGGCGTCGACAACGTCGATATGACTGCCGCCACCGCGGCCGGCGTGCTCGTCATGAACACCCCCGGCGGCAACGCCGTCTCGGTCGCCGAACACACGCTCGCCTTCATGCTCTCCATGGCCCGCATGGTGCCCCAGGCTTCGGCCTCCACCAAGAGCGGCAAGTGGGAAAAGAAGAAGTTCCTCGGCAATGAACTGCGCAGTAAAACGCTCGGCGTCGTCGGCCTCGGCGCCATCGGCCGCGAAGTTGTCCTCCGCGCCCGCGCCTTCGAAATGAAGATCATCGCCTGCGACCCCTTCATCACCTCGCAGACGGCCGCCAACCTCGGCGTCGAACTCGTCGATCTCGACAACCTCTATCAGCGCTCCGACTACATCAGCCTCCACGTCGGCGTCACCCCGGAAACGCGCGGCATGATCAACGCCACCTCCCTCGCCAAAATGAAGGAAGGCGTCCGCATCGTCAACTGCGCCCGCGGCGAACTCGTCGATCAGGACGCCCTCCTCGCCGGCCTCCAGTCCGGCAAGGTCGCCGGCGCAGCCCTCGACGTCTTCGACCCCGAACCGCCCGCGGCCGATCTCCCCCTCCTCGCTCACGAGAACGTCTTCGCCTCGCCCCACATCGGCGGCTCCACCGAAGAGGCCCAGGAGATCGTCGGCATCCGCATTGCGCAGCAAATGGTGGAATACCTCGCCAGTGGTGTCGCCATCAACGCCGTCAACATGCCCGCGCTCTCGCCTGAGCAGTATAAGACCGTCGGCCCCTGGCTCGATCTCGCCGAACGCCTCGGCAAATTCGTCAGCTTCATCGCCGAAGGCAACCCCAAGGCGGTCCGCCTCACCTACTCCGGCTCCTTTGCCGACAGCGGTTCCAACCTCATCCGCAACGCCGGCCTGGCCGGTGTCCTCGGCCGCTCCCTCTCCGGCAAGGCGAATCTCGTGAACGCCATGCAGATCGCCTCGGAGCGCGGCCTGCAAGTGGCCGAGCGCCGCGAAACACGCTACCAGCACCTCGACGCGCTCGTCATTGAACTGGAAACCGACAAAGGCTCCACCGCCGTCGAAGGCTCGCTCGTGCTCGGCAAGCCCCGCCTCATCCGCGTCGAAGGCATCCCCATGGAAGCGGCCCTCGCCGGCAACCTCACCTTTCTCCGCAACGAAGACGTCCCCGGCGTCATCGGCCACGTCGGCACAATCCTCGGCACCAATAAGGTCAACATCGCCAACTTCGCCCTCGGCCGTCAGGAAGCCCCGGCCAAACCAGGCGCACCGCTGGAAGCTATCGCCATCGTCGAAACCGACGCCACCCCCGGCGACAATGTGCTCGCGCAACTCTCCGCGCACGCCGCCGTACTGCGCGTGCGCACGGTGATTCTCGATTGACCGGCGCCGCCCATCCCGCCACCACCGCCCGCCGCATCACCCGCGGCCTGCCGGTCACCGCTTCTCTTTTTTATTCGACGCGTAACGTTATCATCGACTTTGCCCGTCATTACTGTTTGCTTGGCGCGCAAGCGTATGGTACGATTAGGACGCTCTCATGGACCGCTTCCTGCGAGTTCCATCGCGCATCCGCCCGATATTAAAACCCATGGCATTGGAGTTTTGCACAGAGGAATGAGTCATACCGTTTTTCTCGGCAATTTGCCGGCTTGGGTGACCGCGGACGACATCAAGTCGTGGCTTATGGCCGAGAACTTGATGGCTGATCAGATCAAGGTCATCCGAAACCCGGAAACACAGGAATCGAAAGGCTTCGCTTTTATTGAAGCCCCCAACCAGGAAGAGATGGCATCCATCATCCGCCGCTTTGACCGCGCTCCCCTCGAGGACCGGTTGCTGCGCGCCAACCCGGCTCAGCCCCCACGTGGCCGCCGGCCTGTCGGAGCCCCCGGCGCCACCGGCGCACCGGGAC
>JAFLBB010000081.1 GCA_017304135.1 Acidobacteriota bacterium
GCCGGCGCTGGCGCTGGGGCCGGAGGTGGTGGCGCGCCGGGAAGGTCGAAGAGAAAGGGTGAAGGGCCAGCGGGCGCTGCGGGAGGCGGAGGCGCGGGAGGGGGGGCGGCGGTCTTCTCGGGGCCGTTTGTGGGAGGCGCGGCGGTTTGCGAAGTGGGCTTGGTGGCCTCGCGGTTGCGGGCCAGCGATTGCTCAGCCTTGCCCTTTTGCAGCGTGGCCTGGAGTTGCTGGAGGCGGGTCTCGTTGGGATAAAGACCGCGGCCCTGGGCAACAACGGCGAGAGCGCCGTCGAAGTCACCATCGCTTTGCATGCGGCGGGCTTGCGAGAGGCACCAGGAGAGGAACTCGTCGCGCTTGCGGTCGGCAATCTGCGCATCGAGGGCCTGGGCGGCGGGGTTGGCCGGCTCGTGGGTGAGGATCTCGGCCACCAGCGGTTCGGCGGATTCGGGGTTGCCGTCCATAGTCCGCTGGGCCTCTTCGATCAACGTATTGATGAGGACCTTGCGGATGACGGCGCTACGGGGATCGAGATTGGTGGCCTCGCGCAGGATGGGGAGCGCCTCGGCTGCCGCGCCGGCTTCAATGCGTTCGCGGGCCTGGCTGAGCAGCGCGGCCGACTGTTTGGCCGCGTCCTGCGATTTTTGCACGAGCTTGGACAGTTCGGCCAGTTCGGCGTCGGCGGGAAACTCCTTGAGGGCGCTTTCGAGCGAACGGGCGGCGCGGTCATAGTCGCCCGACTCCAGGTGACGGTCGATCTCCTTGACCCAGTTGGCCTGGGCGTCTTCGCGCGCCTGCTGATCGCGGCGTTTTTGCAGGCGCTGGATTTCAAAGCCGAGGCCGGGGTATTCCTCGTGGATGGAGCGCAGGATCTGCCATTGATCGAGCGCTTCATTGAACTGGCCGCGTTCCTCGAAGTAGCGGGCCTTGCCGGTGATGGAGTTCACCAGGTCGCGCTTGTCCTTCACCGTGCGCAAGGCGCGTTCGAAGTGCGATTCGCCGGGGTTCTGGCGGGCCACCTCTTCGAGCAAGGCCATGCGCTTGTCGAGGTCCGGTTCGGCCTGCACGCGCTGGTCGGTTTCGGCGATGAGGGAGCTGATGCGCTGGCGCTGGCGCTCTTCGATGTCGAATTTCAACGATTGGAAGAGGGCGTGGTTGGGGTACTTGGAGAGGAACTGCTTGCAGACGGCGAGAGCAGCATCAAAGCTGTCGGCGCCCAGATGGCGGCGCGCCTCGTCGTAGCTGTTTTTGATGTTGTCGTGCTCGGATCGGACCTGGTTGAAGAAGTTCTGATAGGTTGTGCTGCGGCCGGTGTCGGACTCCGGGACGTCCTTATCGAGGTTGACCAGAACCTCGAGCTTGCTCAGCGCCGAGGTGACCTCACCGCGTTCCCAGGCCTGCTGGGCCATCTGATAGAGCTTTGATTTCTCCTCGCGGGTTTTCGCGACCTCCTGCTCCTTGCGGTCGACTTCATGGAGCAGTTGCAGGGCGTTGGTCTCGTTCGGCTTCAGCTGGAGGACATTGTCGAGCGCTTCGCGGGCCTGGCGGAAGCTGGCATTGGCGGCGTGCTGGCGGGCCAGTTGCATCCACTCGTCGATTTTGCGCTCGCGACGCTCGCGTTCGACTTGCGATTTGAGGGCGAGGGCATCGGGGTCCTGGGGGTCGAGCTCGAGAGCCTCCTGGATTTTGCGCAGGGCGAGGGGAAACTCCTGCGCTTCGAGGAAGCGCCGCGAACTTTCAAGCGCCGCCCGGATGCTCGTCTTGCGCACGGCATGATCCAACTGCGAGCGGAGCATGCTGATTTCCTGGTCGAGGTGGCCTTCCCCTTCCAGTTCGGCCAGCAGTTCTCCGGCGAAGGCGTAGTCGCCGCTCTCGAAACTGGTGCGGGCGCGTTCCAGGCGCGGCTTGATCTTGGAGGTGTCGAAATACTCCAGGGCCTCGTTGCGCAGGGATTTGAGCAGGGCGTCGCCAAACTCGCGGACATTGAAGAAGCGATGAAACGGCTGTTTGGCGAGAGCCTTGTGGACGACCTGGCTGACGGCGTAGGGAACCTGCGAGTTGAGCTCGGAGGCCGGCGGCGGGCTGGAGCGGAGAATGGCTTCGACCACTTCGGCGTCGGTGGTTCCGGTGAAGGGGCGGCGGCGGGTGAGGGCTTCGTAGGCGACGACGGCGAGGGCGTACTGATCCGACAGCGGTGTCGGAGGCTTCATCATCAACTGCTCGGGCGAGAGGTAGAAGAGCGTACCCTTGAGCGAGGTTTTCGATGCCGTGGAGGCTTCCCGGGCGATGCCGAAGTCGATGATTTTGACCGAGTCGTCCTCCATCACGAAGATGTTGGAGGGCTTGACGTCGCGGTGAATGAGGTCCTTCTCGTGAGCGGCGTGGATGCCGCGGGAGGCCTGCACGATGAGGTCGACGATCTTGGGAACGGTGAGCCGGGGGGAGCCTTCCTTGATGAGTTTATCGAGGGTGACGCCGGGCAGCAGCGGCATGACGAAGAAGGGCTTCCGGTCGCCCTCGTGTTCGAACTCGCCGATGTCGTAGATGCCGATGAGGTTGGGGTGCACCATGGTGGAGAGCACGCCCCATTCCTTGTAGAACAGATCGAGCAGCGCGGGATTGGAGACGTCGAGAATGGTCTTCAGCGCCACGTCGCGGCGCATGACGGTGTCCCAGGCTTTGTAGACGACGCCCATGCCGCCCCGGCCGAGGACTTCCTTCAACTCATAGCGGTCTTGTAGATTGGTCCTGCGGGACATAGTGGTTGCGCGCTCTTACAGATTGTATCGGAGGTGCGGGGCTTGTGCGCTAGGGGCTTGTCGTTCTTAGGGTTTGTACCCCTGGCCTTTCAGAGCCTCTGGTCCCTTGGGGGCGTCGGGCGCATCGGGCGAGTCGGGCATGGCGGGCAGGGCCATGCCGCCGGAGTTGATCTTCACTAGCGTGCCCATCAGGGTGGCGCCGGAGGCGTCCAGAACCAGTGTGCCGCCACCGCCTTTCAGCGAGATGGTGGTCCCTTCCAGGACGATGTTGCCCGTGGTTTTGATGGTGAGCGAAGAGGCCTGGATGGAGCGGGCGCCATCGCTCTTTTCCTTGAATGCACCGCCGACCTTTACCGATTTTGCGCCCTTCACTTCTTCCTTCGATGCACCTTTCACCATGATGCTTTGTGTGGCGCCGATCTCAGTTTTCTGATTGTTGGTGATTTTAAGGTCGTCGTTGTTGTCGACGATGCGCATCTGTTCGTTCTCGACCTGGATGATGAGGTCCTTTTCGGCGTGGATGTAGACGTGCTCTTCGCCGGTTTTGTCTTCGAAGCGAAGCTCGTTGAACTTGTCGGGATTCTTGCCTTTGCTGGAGCGTGTTTTGATGCCGCTGCGGGTCTTGTTATCGGGCAGCTTGTAGGGCGGCATGTCGATGGCGTTGTAGACCATGCCGGTGACGATGGGGCGGTCGGGGTCGCCGTGGAGGAAGGCGACGATCACTTCATCGCCGACGCGGGGAATCCAGATCTGGCCGTAGTTGGTGCCGCACCATTGCTGCATGCAGCGCATCCAGATGCTGGTGTCGCCTTTGGAGCCGTCGCCGTGGCGGTCCCAGGGGAATTTGACGCGGACGCGGCCGAGGTGGTCGGTATGGATCTCTTCGCCCTGGGGGCCGACGACCATGGCGGTGACCAGGGAGTGGGCACGGCGTTCGTGTCCGGCCTCGGTTTCGTTTTGCGAGGTGTTCTGCATGCGCGGCTGGACGTCGGAGGGCAGGCACTCGAAGGAGTTGGCGTAAGAGCTCTCTTCGGTATCGGAGCCGCCGACGAAGGCGCCGTCGCTGCCGCGGTGGGTGACGCGGGTGACCAGGTATTTCGCGTTGAACTCACGCCGCTGGTGCTCAGTGAGGCTGAACATGTAACCGGGCATCATGGCGCGGGCGCGCGAGTTGCCGCTGATGACGATGTGCTCCTGGCTGATCTCCTGGGAGCGGAGTCCGGCCCAGAGGTCGCCATCGGCTTGCACTTCGTATTGGCCGGGGTAGTGGTAGACCTCGAGGTCGCGGTCGGCGCCGCGGCGGTCGGGCATGGGGTGATTGGCGAGCAGGGGTTGGGTGGGCCGGTCGTAGTGGTATTCCTTCTGCACGAACTTGTTGGAGACGACCTGTTTCTGGTAGTCCCAGCCGGCGATGGTGTCGTCGCCGGTGAGGGCGGCGCCGAAGAAGCGCTCTTTGCGGAAGGTGTCCTGCTTGGGTGTGGGCTTGTGGTGGAGCACGTCGTCGGTGATGACGAGGGTGTGTTTGCCCTTTTCGTGTTTGAAGTAGAAGTACATGCCCTCGATCTTCATGAGGCGGCGGATGAAGTCGTAGGAGGTTTCGTTGTATTGCGTGCAGTATTCCCAGGGACCGTAGTTGCCGGAGCGGACAAGGGCGAACTCATAGTCGCGGAAGCCGAGGCGGGAAAAGACATCCTTGATGATGTCTTCGACCTTCTTGTCCTGGTAAATACGGCAATCCGAGGTGAGTGTGAGGAACCACGTCCAGGGCACCATTTCGGCCTCGTAGTAGGCGTGGCGGCCGGGATGCGGGATGGCGCGGAACTTGGAGAGATAGCCGTGGATGTAGCGGAAGCTGGCGCCGTCGCCGAGGCGGATGCCGAGGGCGGCCGTCTTGCCGATGAGCGAGGCGAAATTGATGTTGAAGTCGTCGCTGATCAGCTCGATGGTGATCTGGAAGTTCTCCGACATGGCCTCCGTGCCGCGGAAGGAGGTGACCAGGAGCGCGTCGTCGCCGAGCGGACAATGAAAATTGAAGGGCCGCTCGCGCTGACGCAATTTGCCTAGATTGGTTCCTGCCATGGTACGTCCTCCTGTTCAGATCGCGACAGCGCGGGCGCCGGCGGGATCACGAATAGACAAATGAGCCGTCGGAGGCCGCCGTGACGGTGACTTTGTCGGTCTTCGTGCCGGCGGCGATGTTCTCCAGCAGTTGCCGCGCCAGGTCGGGCAGCAGCGTGTGGGTGAGGATGTTGTCGACGTTGCGGGCGCCGGATTCCACTTCGGTGCAACGCGCGGCGACGGCATCGAGCAGCGTGTTGTCCCATTCCAGCGCGATGCGGTGATTTTCCTGAATGCGCCGCTTGATCTTGGTCAGCTTGAGCACGATGATCTGGCGCATCACCTCGTCGGGCAGCGGATAGTAGGGGATGATGACCATGCGGCCGAGGAAGGCGGGCTGGAACGTTTTGTTCAGTTCGGGCTTGATGGCCGCCACGAGGGCGTTGGACGAGGGGGCGGTCTCCGGATCGGCGCAGAGTTTCATCATCTCGCCCGATGCCGCGTTGGTGGTGAGCAGGATGATCGTGTTCTTGAAATTAATTTCGCGGCCCTCGCCATCTTCCATATGTCCCTTGTCGAAGACCTGGAAGAAGAGCTCGAGCACATCGGGGTGGGCCTTTTCGACCTCGTCGAGCAGGACCACCGAGTAGGGCCTGCGGCGGACGGCTTCGGTGAGGACGCCGCCTTCGCCGTAGCCGACATATCCGGGGGGCGAGCCCTTCAACGTGGACACGGTATGCGGTTCCTGGAACTCGCTCATGTTGATGGTGATGACGTTGCGCTCGCCGCCATAGAGCAGGTCGGCCAGCGAGAGCGCGGTTTCGGTCTTGCCGACGCCGGAGGGGCCGACGAGCATGAACACGCCGATGGGCTTGTTGGGGTCGTCGAGGGCGGCGCGGGAGGTGCGGATGCGTTGCGAGAGGGCGGCCAGGGCGTGGTCCTGCCCGACGATGCGGCGTTTGAGGTGCGTCTCCAGTTCGAGCACCGTGGTCACCTCATCCTTCATCATCTTCCCCACGGGGATGCCCGTCCAGCCCGAGAGGACTTCGGAGACGATTTGGGAATCGACGCAGACGCGCATGAGGGGCGTTTCGCCCTGGAGGGCGTCGAGCTGCGTTTGGAGCTCGCTCATCTTTTCGCGGGTGCCTTCGGGAGCGGTCTTCTCTTCGAGCTGGGTGCGAAGGTCGCGGATCTCCTTCACCAGCGCGCCTTCCTTGTCCCAGCGCTCGCGGAGTGAGGTGAGCTCGGCCTCGGTCTTGGTGATGGCGGCATCGATGGAGGCGAGGCGTTCGGAGTGGTCGGCGCCGGCGGATTGTTCGCGATCGAGGACGCGCTTCTGGGTTTGCAGGTCGTCGAGGGTGCGGGTGGCGTTTTCGAGCGCCGGAGGCGTGGCGCTCTGGCCGAGGGCGAGGCGGGCGCAGGCGGTGTCGAGGATGCTGACAGCCTTATCGGGAAGCTGACGGCCGACCAGATAGCGGTGGGAGAGGCGGACGGCGGAGTTGACCGCTTCGTCGAGGATGCGCACCTTGTGGTGCTTCTCGAGCATCGGTGTGATGCCGCGCAGCATCATCTGGCACTTGGGTTCGTCGGGCTCGTCGACCTTGACTACCTGGAAGCGGCGGGCGAGGGCGGCGTCCTTCTCGAAGTATTTTTTGTACTCAGACCAGGTGGTGGCGGCGATGGTGCGCATTTCGCCGCGCGCCAGGGCGGGCTTGAGGAGGTTGGCGGCGTCGCCTTGTCCCTCGCTGCCTCCGGCGCCGATCATGGTGTGCGCTTCGTCGATGAAGAGGATGATGGGCACGGGCGAGGACTTCACCTCATCGATGAGGCCCTTGAGCCGGTTTTCGAATTCGCCTTTGACGCCGGCGCCGGCCTGGAGCAGGGCGAGGTCGAGCGAACGGACGGAGACACCTTGCAGCGGCGGCGGCACATCGCCCAGGGCGACGCGCATGGCGAAGCCTTCGACGACGGCGGTTTTGCCCACGCCGGCCTCGCCGGTGAGGATGGGGTTGTTCTGGCGGCGGCGCATCAGGATGTCGACGATCTGGCGGATTTCGATATCGCGGCCGAGCACGGCGTCGAGCTTGCCGGCCTTGGCGTTGGCGGTCATGTCGACGGTGAATTGATCGAGGTTGGGGGTCTTGCCGCCCTTGGCGCCGGCGGGGGCGCCGGGAGCGCCGGGGGAGCCGATGCCGGCCGTGGCCGTTTCAAAGTCCTCGGGCGAGCCGTCGACGATGTCCTCGAACGACTTCTTCAGTTCCTCGACCTTGATCTTGTCGAACTCGCGGCTGATGTCGTGCAACTGCCGCTGGAGCGTCTCGTGTGTAAGGAGGGCGAGCAGTGCGAAGCCGGTGCGGATCTGGGCCGCGCCGTAGTCGAGCGTACCGAGGGTCCAGGCCGTGGTGAACATGTCGGCCAGGGCGGGGCTGAAGGCGGGCGTGCGGGCGTTGCCGGTGCGGAAATCGTCGAGCGATTTGTCGAGGTCGGAACGCAGGCGCGACAGGTCGATGCCGGAGTGGCGGGCGATGCGGAACAGGTCGCCGTCGGTTTGCTCGGTGAGCTTGACGAGGAAGTGTTCCAGTTCGACGTTGAAGTGCGTGCGGGAAACGCACAGCCCGGCGGCATCCTCGAGGGCTTTGCGGGCCGAGGCATTCAGCTTTCCGATGAGGGCTTTCAGATTGACGCTCATAGTCGGTCTCCTTGTGTCACGGCTTTAGGCGGCGCGGGCCGTGGGCTTAGCGCTGCGCTCCCAGAAGCGCAGGATGGTCTCGTCGGGGTCGCGCCCGAGCGGTTGTGTGAACATCCACGATACCCAACCCAGGCGTGGCGCGGGTTGGCCTTCGACGTCGAGGGCGGCGCGGGGGGCGTGGTCGCGCCGGAGCACGAGTTGCACCTCCACGTCGAGATCCTCGCCGCAATAGAACTTGACCCAGGCGCGGAGGGGCTCATGGGCCGGCCCGCCGGGGAGGAACTGCTCATACTGGGCCAGCGTGAGCGGCCCGAGGCGGATGCGGACCACCGATTCCTGGTCCCACACCTCGTCGCCCAGGACGGTGCCGATGCCGAGCCGTTCCGAAGGCGAGCGCGATTCGTTGAGAATGGTGCGGAAGGAAGGGTCGAGCGGCCGCCAGGCGCCGGCGAAGGGCTGCACGTCGACCTCGATGGCGAAGTAGTCGGCCAGCAGTTGCTTGAGGGCGCAGGCGGGGCGGGTGGCCGGGCCGAGCAGTCCTGCGTAGTAGACGAGGGCCTGGTCGGGGATGGGCTGGCGGCCGGCGAGCCCCGCGGTGCCCATGCCGATGAGGTCGAGCACGTGGGGGGTGACCGAGTCGCGCGCGCCGCGCTCGTAGGCCACCGGGAAGTGGTATTTTTCCCAGGCGCGGTAGAGGAACGAGGCCAGGCGGTGTTGGAACAGGTCGAGAAAGTCGCGCAGCGTGCGGTCACGGGCGAGCATGCGCTCGACGGCCAGCTCCGTGTAGATGGTGGGCAGCACGCCCGAGGCGCCGAGCAGCCCGAAGCAGGCGATGCGCATCAGCGGGGGGGAGGCGGCGGGGAATTCGAGGGAGTGGATTTCGGTGGGAGGGAAGCCGAGGGAAACATGGGAGCCGAGGCGCACGGCCTCTTTTCCCGGCGGCGTGAAGGAGCCAATGGGCTCGCGTGCGCCGGCGGCGCGGTGGAGGATGCGCAGGGCCTGGTAGAGGCCGAACTCGAAAGGACGGTCGAGCAGGCGCGCGGGCAGGTTGTCGGCGGCGGATGGGGGGGCTACAACAGGATTCTCGATCCGGCTTTCGGTGGCCATTCGCGCAGGACCTCCTTTCTCTGGCGCGTGCGGACGGCCAGCTGGCTGAAGCTGTTCATGGACACATATTGGGCGAGGAAGTTTTCCAGGACGGCGGAGAACAGGTAGGCGCCGCCGCCGACGAAGCGGTCTTCGTCCAGTTCGAGGTCCACGTACATGCCGCGGACGTAGGAGATGCCGTGCTCGGTGACGACGCGGGCGAACTGGCGGCGGCTGCTGACGCCGGTGATGCCTTCCACTTGCTGGTCCAAGTGCGGGCGGGCGGAGAACTGGTAGAGGCGCAGCATCTCCTGGAGGGCATCCTTGCCGTCTTCGACCAGCGAGAGGTAGTTGAGCGAGAGATGCGAGATGAGCCGCCAGAGCGCATCGCGCGAGGTGGCCGGGCGGACGGCGGAGGTGGGTTTGTGGAGGGCCTGGATGCGGTCGAGGACGGCGGCGGAGTCGAGGTTGAAGTCGGCGCCGTCGTTGGAGAGGGCGAGGCGCGAGGGGAGGTCGCCGTTGGTGCAGGTGCAGTGGAGGGAGAGGGTATCCATCGGTAGCCGCAAGGGGCGGCCGGTGAGGTCGACCAGGGTGAGCCAGATTTCGGTGGAGCCGTCGGGGTCGGCCGGTACGGCCCGCCGCGTGCCCTGCCAGAAGGTGGCATCCTCCTTGCCGAAAGCGCCGTGGCGGAAGCTGAAGAACGGGGCGAACTCGACGTTTTCGCCCGTTTTCTCCCGCGTGCAGACCACTTTGTCGATGGAGAAGACTTCGGTTCTGGTATCGCCGCGGATGTCGGCAATGACGCGGTATTCGAAATTCGCCTCGGTGAGCAGGATGGGCTCGGCGAGTTTGGGGAAGAGGTTGACCGCTGGGGTGCAGCCGAGCCGGAAGGTGCCTGGATTCACGGCCGCTTCGAGCGATTCCTGGCGCGTGGAGCGTTCGAACTCATCAAAGAGGAACAACACCTCGGCGGATTCGGTGAAGCCCGCGTCGGCCATTGCTTCGAGGCCGGTGAGTTCAAAGAAGAGGAATTTTTCCGGGAACGAGAAGTACTCCTGCAGCAGCCGGTAGGCCTCCAGCGAGCGGGCCGGATAGGGCAGCAGCGCCTCATCGGGGCCGAAGCCGACCGGGCGCAGCGCGTCCAAGGGCAATGGCAGGGGGCGGCCGCGGAACTTGGGGCGCGGATCGCGCAGCAAAATCTCCTGGCAGTTGTTGGCCAGCAGTTCGTAGAGGGTATAGGCGATGGCGCTGTCGGCGGCGAGGTAGAAGCGGAGTTTCCTGGGGCCCAGTTCGGCAAACGTGGTGCCGGGAAAGCAGCGCAGCACGAGGCGCAGGGCGGAGACGCGGTTGGGCGCCTTGATGGGCGGATCGATGCGGTCAGGCGTGGACCACTGGGCCTCGGCCACCTCGATGGGCCAGAGTTCCGTGTCGTAGCAGGTGGTGAAGCGGCAGGCGACGCCGCCCGCCGGGCGCGTATGGAGCACCGTGCCGCGCGCCATGCGGAGGGCGGTGGTGAGCTTGCCGCGCGCCGGGTCGAGTTGAAACTGGACGATCGTGGAGGAGGGCAGGGGGCGCGTGTAGTGGGGGTAGACGACGTTGAGCAGGGCCTGGGTGATTTCGGGGAACTCGTCGTCGAGCTTGAGGTGGACGCGGGCCGCCAGCAGGGCGAACGACTCGATCATGCGTTCGACGTGGGGGTCTTCGCAGCGGTTGGCCTCCAGTTGCAGGCGTGAGGCGATCTTGGGGTAGCGCTTGGCGAAGTCGCCGCCCATCTGGCGCAGATAGGTGAGTTCCCGCTCGTAGTAGCCGAGCAGTTCGTCACGCACGGTCTTTGCCCTCCACGGAGTATTCTCCGCTGGTCAGCTCGAGGGTGGTGTCGAAGGCGATGCGCTCGGGGGCCGGTTCGATCATGAGGAGCGCCTCGATGACGAAGCGAAGCACGCGCGCTTTTCCGGGAGCGGGCTGGAGGGACACGCCGACGTTGGTGAGGCGGGGCTCATAGTCGGCGATGACGCGTTCGATCATCGACATGAGCACTTTCTGGTCTTTCGACGACGACACGGCGAGCCCGGAGATATCGGGCAGGCCGTAGTAAAAGACAGAGTGCTGCAGTTCCTGCGAGCCTTCGGGGATTTCCACGGGAGGGCGGCGCGAGTTGAGGAGGAACTCCAGGTCGCGGCGGATGGAGATCTTGAGATCGCGCAAGGATTGGGCCTGTGAGGTGATGGCCTCGGCGCGGACGGTGGGCTCGCGGTCAATCAGGCGGTCGAGCAGCGACGCCTGGCCGATGCCATACGTGTTGTCGCGGATGGGCGAGGGGTTGTTGCGCGCCATGGCTTACTTTCTGCGGAGCGAGAGCCCCCGGACAGGATCGAGCCGGCAAATACGGGAATAGAGAGCCGCGCGGCGCTCGTCGTCACCGCCCATTTTATCGAGGCAGCGGAAGAGCAGGGCGAGTGGTTGGGTGATGGTGTCGGAAGATTCCCAGCCGTCGAGCGAGCGCTTTTCGATCTCGCCGGCGAGGTCTTCCAGGATGGGATAGGCCACCGGTTCATGGCCGGTGGTCATGCAGATTTCCGCCAATTGCACCTTGCGGAGGAATCGGCCGCGGCCGGAGGTTTCTTGAGAGGCCTCGCGCGACATAATGCGGATGGCGTCCTCCACGCGGCCGGACTTGGCGGCGGCCAGGGCGAGAACGTGGGCGTCAGGAATCTCGTCGGGGGGCGCAGGGGGCAGGGTACGGACGCCCTCGCCGGGGATGCGCTCGTTCTTCAGCCACAGCCGGGTGTCGCGATTGGCGCAGGGGGTGTCGTCGGCCAGGGTGGCTTCGGGCAGTTCCGGATAGTCGGAGAGAAACAGCGACAACTCCTGGCGGAGCGAACGGGCGGCCTTGAGATGGCCCAGTTGTTCGAGGGACTGGATGGCCAACCGCTGCGGATCGAGCCAGGCGCGCCCGCAGGCATCGCCGATGGCCCGTTCGCAGGCCTCGAGCAAATCCTCCGGTGTGCCTTCCAGGGAGAGCCGCTTCAGGTCGACGCGTTGGGCCGTGACCGGGGGCGCCAGGGTAAGCGGATCGGGTTCGGCCCCGTCGTCGCGGAGTTCGGCCCAGCGGAGCGCGCGCAAGACGAGGTAGGAGACGGTGCTGGCAGGGTTGTCGGCGCGCAGGAAGTGGGCGGCGGCGGCGATTTGGGCGATGGCGTCCTCGCGCGTGCGGATCTTGCCGGGCTTGTAGGCTCCGGTTGCCGCGGAGGCGGGCATGAGCACACCCTCCTCTTCCTCTTCGTCCTCCTCTTCGTCCGCGGGCAGCAACTCGCCCGTATCCTCCTCCTCCTCGCCCCCGGCGGGCAACATTTCACCGCTGTCTTCGTCTTCCTCACCGCCCACGGGGATCATCTCGCCCGTGTCTTCGTCGAAACCGCCGGCGGGCAGCATTTCGCCGCTGTCTTCGTCGTTGTCGGCGGGCAGCATCTCGCCGGTATCCTCGTCCACGCCTCCGACGGGCAGCATCTCGCCGTCGTCGTCATACTCGGGCACCCGTGGAGGCGGGGCCGGGGCGGCGGCGGTGGCGGTTGTGGGCGTGACCGTTGGGCGCGCGCCGCGTTGGGGCTTGGGGGGTGCGGCGGTTTCCCCTCCGGAGCGCTTCAGGTGCAGGACGTGAGCGGCGTTCCTGATCTCCTCGATAGTCTGCCGCAGGGGGATGAAGTTGGGGGCGAACTCACCGAACTTGTCGTTGCAGTAGTCGTTGAAGGTGGCGAGGTAATCGAGCAGGCCCTCCAACTCGGTCTTCAAACCAGCCAGGAAGCTGGCGGGCGTTTCCTGGAGGGCGGTTTCAAACTCCTCGGGCGTGACCTTGCCTTCGTCAACGGCCTCCTGCCGTGCCGACGCCTTCTCCGAGACGTTTCTCGATTCGGCCTCGGTGGGGATCTTCTTGCTTTCCTCGTAGTGGGCGTAGGTGAAGCCCGCCTGCGTGATGGGGGTGTCCTTGAGCAGCAGGGTGAACTGGGTGCCGATGAGGTTGAGGTGGGCGGCGCGGAACTCGGCGTCCTCCGGTTCCTCGATCAGCGGGTAGAGGGTGTCCCAGTAGGTATCCAGGAGGCCGTGGATGAGCTTGAGGCCGTCGAGCAGGCCGGGAAAACCCTCAATCGCCGTGAGCGCCTCGGTGAGCCAGGCGGCGATCTGGAGGTCCTTGGTGTGCTTGGTGAGGGCCTCTTTGCCCAGTTTGATGACCTTGGGATAGTCGGCGACCTTGACCTCGCGTTTCCACACGCCGAGGTCGAGGTCCTCGTCCTTGCGGCGGGCCTCTTTCATCTCCTCGGTCAGCTTGTGGTAGCGCAGGTCCGCACCCGACGGATGATCGCCGGGGATGGGCTTGAGCAGGGCGTCGAGATCGATCGACGGCATGGGCGGCTACTGTGCCGCCGCGGATTGCCCGGTGGTGAGGGTTCGGACTTCCAGCAGCGGCATCTCCTCTCCATCGGCGAGCCAGAGCTTCTGGCCCTGCGGGATGACCTCGCCGGAGGCCAGTTCCGACCAAATGGTCATGCGGCCGAGGCGAACCAGGTCGTCAGGGTTGCCGCAAGCCAGGGGGGTGAGCACGGGCAGCAGGACGTCGCCGAGGTCAGCCTGCTCGGCCGAGCGGGTGCGCAGGTTGGCGGGCAGCCAAATGAGGTCGCGCAATTTTTTCGGCTGTTCGACTTTGATTTCCTGGATGTTAGCCAGGGGGATCCACATGTAGTCGGCGCCGGCGATCACCTCCAGGCGGGGGCCGATGCGGGGATCGGCGTCCTCCAGCGAGGCCACCACTTTGCCGTTGAGCACGGAGGGGATGTCGGCCTGCGCCGGCACATCCGGCATCTGGCCGGAGGCGAACATCTCCTGTCGTGTGCGTTCGGCGGCGAGGGCGCCGCGGTACATGAGGGCGCCCATCCTCTTGGCCTGATCGTTGCCGGCCAGAATGTCCAGTTGTTTGTCTGCGCGGTCCCACAAGCCGGCAAAGCACAATAGCTCAAAGAAAAATGAGCGGCGCTGGGTGTCGGTGGGATGCTCGCGCAGCTCCGACCCCAGCGCCTCGATGGCTTCGTTCAGCTTGCCCGCGGCGAACAAGTCGCGTGCAGTCATCTGCGGGCTACCTTTTCCGGCTCTTCAATTAGGAGCCAAACGTGGTGTTGCGTTCGATGTCCCACCCGTAGGTGTTGTTGCCGCCCTTGATGGTCTTGCCGTCCTCGATCTCGCGATCGGTGACATGGAAGCGCTTGAAGGCGACGGTGAAGTGCTCGCCGGGCAGGCCGCCGGTGCCGCCCGAGTGCAAGCCGTAGCTTTCGATGTAGCACACTTCGGCGGTGACGGTCTTGTATTCGACCAGGCCGCCCTTGGCGCCGGTCATGAAGCAGTGGATGACCACCTTGTCCAGGCTGTCGCCGCTGGTGCAGTACTGGAACAGCTTCGTGGAGATCTTGTCGAGCGACTTTTCGATGGCGATGGGGCTGATCGTAACGCCCGCGCCGCCGAGGCCGCTGCCGTGACCCATGGTCGCCGCACCCTGGTAGTCCATGTGAAACGTGTGGACCTGGGTGCACTTGTCCAGGGCGGGGAATTTGGCCGAGGCGAACTCGCCTTCCAGCTTCGCGCCCGAATCCCAAAACTCAACGATAAAGGTACTTCCTTCAGACATGGATTTTTTCCTCCGTGATCCTCAATCTTCTTGTTTATGCGTCGTTGGATTCGCGCGAGCCGACGTTGTACTTGGCGGCGATGCGCGGGCCCTGGGAGCCGTCGACCTTCACCTGGAAGTATTCCAGGGTGACGTCGTCGTAGGCGAAGCTGACCGGCTCGGGAGCATTGGAAGACGAGGTGTCCGGGGTGACGCCGGCGATCTTGGCGTTCCTCAACGTGATGCGGATGAAAACCGGGCCTTCTTCGCCCTTCTGTCCCGTCCTGCGGCCTTCAAAGATGATCTCGTCGAAGTGTTCGCCGGTCATCAGCATCTTGGAGATCTTCGGGCTCGCCTTGTCGCGAACCTTGGTGATGGAGAACAGGCTTAAGTTGGGCGTACCCAAAGACCCGCCCGTGCTCTTGGTGACATCGACAGGATTGGAGATGTTCAAGCCCCAGCTGTTCACCTCGCACCAGTCTTCGTAACCCTTCTTTTTGCAGCTGCCGGGCACATCGGGCCCTTTCAGCTTCATGTAGTAGTAGGAACCTTGGCTCATTGCTTTCTGATTGCCTCCTCTATCCCATACTGCTCGGATGACGCGGGGAATGCGTCATCCGAGCCGAGTTTATTTATCGAGTCGCCTTGGGCAGTTCCGCGACCAGGCGCAGAGACACGCTCAGTTCGTCGAGTTGGAAGTGGGGCCGCATGAAGGCAACGGCCTTGAAGACGCCCGGCTTGCCGGCGACCTCGACCACGTCGACGCGGGCTTCGCGCAACGGGAACTTGGCCTTGATGCCCTGGGAGGCGAAATCGTCCTCGGTGACGTACTTCTGGATCCAGTTATTGAGGAACACCTCGCACTGCTTCTTGTTGGTGAAGCTGCCGACCTTGTCGCGCATCATCGCCTTCAGATAATGAGCGAAACGTGAGGTGGCCATGATATAGGGCAACTGCGCCGAGAGCCGGGCATTGGCGTTGGCGGCGTCGGTGTCGTAGAGGCGGCACTTCTGCGCCGACTGCACGCTGAAAAAGGCCGCATAGTCGGTGCCTTTGCAGTGGACCAACGGGGCGAAGCCGAGGTCGGCCAGCTCCTTTTCGCGGCGGTCGGTGATGATCGTCTCGGTGGGGCACTTCAGCGATACGTCGCCCTGCTCGGTGGTGAAGGTGTGCACGGGCAGGCCTTCCACCAGGCCGCCGCCCTCGACGCCGCGGATGGCGGCGCACCAGCCGTGGCGGGCAAAGGCCTGCGTCATGCGCGCGCCGAGCGCGTAAGCGGCATTGCCCCAGAGGTATTTTTCGTGGTCGACGCCGGTGATGTTCTCCTCGTAGTTGAACTCATCGATGCGTTTGGTGGCGCGGCCGTAGGGGACGCGCATCAGCACGCGGGGCATGGTGAGGGCGACGTAGCGCGAGTCGTCCGACAGCCGGAAGCCCTTCCAGCGGGCGTATTCGGTGGTGTCGAAGACCTTGGCCAGGTCGCGCGGGGCGTCGAGCTGGGTGAAACTTTCCAGGTTCATCATGTCCGGCGAGGTGGCCGTGACGAAAGGAGCGTGGGCGGCGGCGGCCACCTGGCTCAAGCGCTCGAGCAGTTCGATGTCCTCGGGGCCCTTGCCAAAGTAGTAGTCGCCGAGCATGGCGCCGAAGGGCTCGCCGCCAAAGACGCCAAACTCCTCTTCGTACACCTTTTTGAACATGTTGCTCTGGTCGAACTCAGGCACGCGCTGCAGGTCACGCAGCAGTTCGCGCTTGTTGATGTTGAAGAGCTTGATCTTCAGCATCACGCCGGTTTCGGACTGTTCGATCAGGTGGCGGATGCCACGCCATGTGGCCTCGAGCTGTTGGAACTTGGGGTGGTGCAGGATCTCGTTCAACTGCAGGGAGAGCAGGTGGTCGATCTGGGCGATACGCGACTCAATCATCGACTCGATGTCCTTGGACACCGTCATGTTGCCCTGCAGAACCTGGTCGACGAACTGCGTGACCATATCGCGTCCGCGCGACTTTGCCGCTTCGTCCTTACCGAGGCGTCCGTTCTCGACAATGGAATCCAGCAGGCTGGGCTGTGCTTCCGTGGTGACTGTTTTCGCCGCCGCCGCTGCCTGCGAGGCGGCTTCTTTCTTAGCCATTGGATGCCTCCTTTTCCTTCTTCGTGCGCTCCAGTTCGGCCTTCAACTGGTCCATTTTGGCGTCGTCGCCCAACACTTCCGTGAGCAGGTGCTCCAACTTTTCATTACCTTGCAGGCTACCCACCAGGTCACTCAGTTTGGTGCGAAGTTCGATGAGTTCGCGCAGCGGTTTGACGCCCATGGCGACGCGGGCCGGTTCGAAGTCGTCCATCGACTTGAAGGTGAGGTCGACGCCGATCTTGCCGGCGTTGGGATCCTCGCTCAGTCTGTTTTCCACGGTGAAGGCGACGCGCGGCTTCATGCTCTCCAGCACCGAGTCGAAATTGTCGGGGGTGATTTCGACGAAGCGGCGTTCCTTGACGCGCGGAAGCGGCTCTTCGGGCATGCCGCTCAGGTCGGCGAGCACACCCATCACAAACGGGATTTCTTTTAACTCGATCGCTCCGCCGATCTCGACGTCGTAGGTGACGTGGACGCGGGGCGGCCGCACGCGTTCCAGCTTCGCGTGGACACTTTCTCTAGCCATAGCAGTAGCCTCCGGAAGGAAATCTGACGAAACCTAGTATGTCTGTGAGCGCTACCACCGTCAAGCGGTTTTTTCCCCGCAAGCCGTAATAAAAAAAGACCTTTTTTTGTCTCGCCTGGAGTGACACAATCGAGCTGGCGATTGCGCAGTATGGAGGTAATGACTATGGGCGGCGAACACCATCGAGCGAGCGTAAACCTGAGTGTGGACCCCGCATCTGAGGGGGTGAAGGCGGAGCGTCCGGAAGCGGAGACACCCTTCCGGATCCTGCTCCTCGGCGACTTTTCGGGACGGCGCAACCGGGGGCGCGAGCGAGACACCCTGGCCGGCGCGAGGCCGGTGGAGATACAGGTGGAGTCCATCGACGAATTGCCCGGGAAACTGGGCGCGGGGCTGCGGTTTCACCACTTGGATCTGGCGCTGCGGACATTGGAGGACTTTCATCCCGATTCCCTGCAACGGTTTGTGCCGGAGGACTTTGTCGCCGAGGCGGTGCAAGCCGCCTCGCGGACGGCTCAGCCGGGGCCAGCGGCGGCACGGGAGCCTGAGCCGGAGCGTCCGCCGCTGCCCGCCAGCGGCGACCTGTTGAGCGCGATTCTGGGCGGGGGCGAACTGCCTCCTCCGCCTCCCCGGAAACAGGATTCGCTGCGCGCGGCCATCGACGAGATGGTGGCGCCACACCTGGTGAAACAGCCGGAGGCGGGCGAACTGGCCCAGTCCGCGGCGCGCGCGCGGGCGGTGGCTAGCGGGGTTAAGGGAGTGCTCGAACATCCGGATTTCCGTGAACTGGAGGCGAACTTCCTGTCCCTGTTCCGACTGCTGCGGCGGATGGCGACGGGAGTGGAGTTGCAGGTTCACGTGTTGGATGCGACGAAAGCCGAGGTGGCGCGCGATGTGGCGGCCGGCGGGCGCGAGATGCTGCGGTTGCTGCGCGAGGAAACGACCGGCACCCCCGGCGCGCCGCCGTGGGCCGTGGTGGCCTCGCTGTGGCCGCTGGATGCCGCCGAGGCGGACCTCGACCTTATATATGGATTGGCGCAAGCGGCGGCGGCGGGGGGGGCTCCGCTGCTGGCCGATGGTCCACTGCTGCTGGCCGGGTGCAACACTCTGGCCGTGGCCGACCCGCGCGAATGGACGGGCGAGTTGCCGCGCGAGGTGCAACTGGCCTGGGCCGCGCTACGGGAAAGCCCGCTGGGGGCGTGGATTGGCATGCCCGCGCCGCGCGTACTGATGAGGCCTCCCTACGGCAACGGCGGGTTGTCGAGCGATGTGGAGGGATTGCGCGAGGCGGGCGAGCGGTTCGATCCGGACGACTATGTGTGGGGCAGCGGGGCGGCCTTCTGCGCCGGTCTGCTGGGCGAGGCGTTTGAGCGCGAAGGGTGGGAGTTGCATCCGGAGAGCATGCTCGGCGCCGACGGCATGCCGGTCCACGTGCAGGGGCGGGGCGCCGACGCCGTGGCCGCGCCCTCGACCGAGGGTTGGATCAATGAGCGTGCGGCCGAGCACATGCTGGATTGCGGGCTGATGCCGCTGGTGACGGTGCGCAACCGGGACATCGTGAGGCTGCTGCGCTGGCAGTCGATCGCCCACCCGGCAAAGCGGTTGCGCGGGCGCTGGGAGTAAACTGTGAGAGCACATGCGCATCCTGCAGCCCGTGATCTGGTCGAAGGGTACGTTCCTGACACCGCAGCATATGCAGGTGCAGGACCGCTACATTGAGAGCCTGCTGGGCTTTCGCGCCGAGGCGCTGCATTTTCGCCCGTGGGGATTCCGCAAGCTGGTGTTTGACCAGGAGGCGCTGGCGGCGGGCAACCTGGTGATCCACACCGCGCAGGGTTTGTTTGCCGACGGTTTGCCCTTCGACATTCCCTTGGCCGATCCGGCGCCTGGGGCCAAGGCGCTATCGGAATATTTCTCGGCTGACCAGGACACTCTGGATGTTTATCTGGCGATTCCCAACCACCGCGCCAGCGGGGTGAATCTCTCTTCGCCCGAGCGCGGTCTGGACACGCGCTATCTGGCCGAAGTGGCCGTGGTGCGCGATGAGAACACGGGGGCCAATGAGCGTCCGGTGCAACTGGCGCGCAAGAACTTCCGCCTGCTGGTGGAAGGCGAACCGCAGCGCGGCACGCTGGCCATGAAAGTGGCTCGCGTCAAGCGCACGGCGGCCGACAACTTTGAACTCGTCTCGGACTTCGTGCCGCCGCTGCTGGCGATCGAGGCCAGCGATTACCTCACCGGCATTGCGCGTCATTTCGTCGAGGTGTTGTCGGCCAAGAGCGGCATGTTGAGCGGCATGCGGCGGCAGAAGAACCAGAGCCTGGCCGAATTCACCACGGCCGACATTGCCAACTTCTGGCTGCTCTACACGATCAACCAGCACTTCCCGAGTATCCGCCACATCTTCGAGACCAAGGGCGGGCATCCGGAAGAGTTGTTCGCCGTGATGACCTCACTGGCGGCCACGCTGACCACCTTTTCGCTGGAAATCCAGCCGCGCGACCTGCCCTCCTACGACCACGAGGACCTCGGCGGCTGCTTCAAGAAATTGGATGAGGTGCTGCGCCACCTGCTGGAGACCGTCGTTCCGAGCAACTTCATCTCGCTGGCATTGAAGCTTATCCGGCCGTCCATTTATGCCGCCTCGATCTTTGAGGATCGCTTCCTGGAAGGGACGAAGATGTATCTCGCCATCAAGGCAAGCCTGAACGAGGGCGAGCTCATTCAAAAAGTGCCGCATCTGGTGAAGGTCTGTTCGGCGACGCACGTGGAACACCTGGTGAGGCAGGCTCTGCCTGGTGTGCCGTTGACGCATATGCCGTCGCCGCCCACTTCGATTCCGGTGAAGCTGCATCACCAGTACTTCAGCTTGAGCCAGGCGGGGCTGGCGTGGGAAGCGATTGGACGTGCGCGGAACTTCGCGGTCTACATCCCCGGCGATTTCCCCGAGCCCGAAGCCGAGTTGATTATCGTGCTGCCGACGGCGGTGTAAGCGAGCCCCGCCCGGCGCTCAGGGGCGGGCATGCACGATGCGGGCGATGCGCCCGGCGATGCGCAGGCGGTCAGGGCGGTTGCGGAAGTAGCATTCGTTCAGCGCCGGGCAGTCCAGATCGTCGACCGTGGCGAAGCCGATGCGCTCCAGGTTGGTTCTGATGGCCGGTGGAGCGGAAAGAAAGCGCAGGGGCTCTCCGAGGCGGGCGACATACCATTCGATGATGCGATGGGCGAGGCGGCTGCGCCAGCTCAACCCGGCGCGCTCGACGAGGTAGTCGAAGACGATTTCGTTGCGCGGGTGGAGGCCACGGATGGCAGCGACGGTTTCCCAGACAGCGGACTCGTGCAAATAAGGAGTGACGCCGAGCCAGGAGAAGAAGGCCGGCTCGTTGGGGAGGAATCCGGCTCGCAACAGTTCCGGCACGAGCGCCTGGTGAGTGAAGTCAACGGCGACATAGGTCACCTGGGGAGGCTCGGCGATCCCGGCTTGCCGGAGGAGCGAGCGTTTCCAGGCCTGCGTATCGGCGTGGTCGACCTCAAACACGGGAAGGCTTGAGCCGGTGTGGCGGTAGGCGCCGGTGTGGCGGTAGGCGAAGGTATCGAGGCCGGCGCCGAGAATGACGTACTGCGTGCAGCCGCGCGAGCGTGCGGCGTCGAGCGCGTCCTCGGCGAAACGGCCGCGGGCGGCTGCCCATGCGCGGACGGGGGAGGTTCGGGGCGGGAGCTTGAGCGGCCCCAACGGGGAGAGGATCTTGACGGCGAGGGGATCGACGAAGACGAGCGGCTGGTCAAGCATCTGATGCTGGGCGCGGTAGGTGGCCGCGCGGAGGGCTGTTGTGCTGGGGCGCCCCTGGATCAAGCGCCCCTACTTGGACATGACGAGGAGCACGATGGCCACAATCAGGGCGATGACGAAGCCGCCGATGGCGATGGCGATGCCGATTTGTCCGGCCTTGGAGGGCGCTGCTCCGGGTTGCTGGCCGGGTACCTGCTTGACGGCGGGCATGGGGCCGCTTTTCAGCGCAGAGGAGTCCTGGTTTAAGCCGGCGCCGGGCATGTTGACGCCTCCGCCGCTGATCATGCGCGTATATTCGCTGGGGCCGACCTGCTGGGTCATCTCGCCGATGGGCCGGTTCACGTTGGGAGGCGGCGTGTTGAGCTTGGAGCCGAACATGGTATACGCTCCCGACTGGTCAGCCCATCCGCCGGAGGTGCGGGGAGGCGGAGGAGGCGGAGGGGCGTCGCCCATCCCTTGAGCGCCGGGCCCGAACATGCGGGTGAACTCGCTGGCCTGTTGAAACGGCTTTCGCGAAGGGGCGCCGGGTTCGGCGGCGGCGCGTTGCTGTTCCCGTTCCACATCCACGGGTTCAGCGGTGAAGCCCGAGCCGAAGAACTGCGTGAAGTCGCCGGCGCGGTCGGGCGCGGCTCCGGGCGCCGGATAGGCGGGCGGAGGATAGGAGGGGGGCGCAGGCGGCGGCGATGCGTAGGGCTGTTGTGAGGGAGGCCTTGGCGGGTATGGTTGCGCTGTGGGCGGCTGATGGGTTCCCTGGGGCCAGGAAGGCAGGGGGCTTTCGCTGACGGGCCGTTGGGGAGGGGGTTGCTCATCGGGAAACGGTCTGCCGCCGGGGGGGCCGAACAGACGTTCGAACTCGGCCATCTCGCGGTCGCGCGCAGACGGAGGCGGTGGTGGGGCTTGCGTGGGGGGCGGCGGTGCGAAGGCCTGTGAAGGGGGAGGTGGGCTGAATGGCTGTGGTGGGGGAGAAGAAGGGAAGGGCTGCGCGGTTTGTGGGGCCGCGTGAGGAGCGGCGAAGGGAGGCGGAGGCGATGGCGGAGGGGCGGCGAAGGGAGGCGGCGCGGGGGACGGCGGAGGTTGGGTGAAGGGCGTTGCGCTGGACGGCTGTGGGGGTGCGCTGAAGAGCCTGGTGAACTCGCCGGGGCCCTGCTGGGCCTGCGGCGGGGCGGCCGGCGATGGGGCCTGAGGCGGAGCCTGGGGCGGGAAGGCGTGGACGGGTGGCGGCGGGGGCGGTTGCGGTGCGAACACGGGCTCAGGCGGCGCGGCGGGCTGCTGGGAGACCGAATTGTCGCTGAACAAGCGCGTGAACTCGCCTGGCCCCTGCTGTGGCTGGGCGGGGCCCTGTCCGATGGTGACGGTGCCGTGGGAGATGATCTCGGTGGTGCGCCGGCGGCGGCGCGGCTCGACGGGCTGTGTGACGGCCTCCTGGCCATGGGCGGTGGGGAAACTCTGGACGGAGGAGCGTGGGGGCGACTGCGGCGGGAAGGGTGAGGGCGGCGGAGCTTGCGGCGGAGGCGGAGCCGCGGCCTGCGGAAATGCGGGCGCAGGGGGTGGCATCGGCGCCGGCGGTGGGGGCGCTGGCGGCGAAAAGACCGGTGGGGTTTGTGCCGGGGCTGGCGGTGGCGTGTAAAGAGAGGGTGCAGGCGGCGGAGGCGG
>JAFLBB010000082.1 GCA_017304135.1 Acidobacteriota bacterium
CGCCACGCCCGCCAACGTCCAGGCAGCCCAGCGCTTCCTGCTCTCCCGCTCCGGCGGTGGCGGCACCGAAATGATGAAGGCCATCCGCGCCGCCCTCGACCCCTCTGACTCCCAGGAACACCTCCGCATCGTCTGCTTCCTCACCGACGGCTACATCGGCGACGACATGACGGTCATCGCCGAGGTCAAACGCCACCCCAACGCCCGCGTCTTCTCCTTCGGCATCGGCAGCTCGGTCAACCGCTTCCTGCTCGACAAAATGGCCGAAGAGTCCCGCGGCGAGGTCGAATACGTCGCCCTCAACGACGATGGCTCCGCCGCCGCCAGGCGTTTCCACGAGCGCGTCCACACCCCGCTGCTCACCGATCTCGAACTCGACTGGGCCGGCCTCGACGTCAGCGAAACCTACCCCCAGCGCCTCCCCGACCTCTTCACCGCCAAGCCCCTCGTCCTCAAGGGCCGCTACACCACGCCCGGCAGCGCCACCGTCCGCCTGCGCGGCAAGCTCGCCGGACGCCCCTGGTCGCGCGACATCCGCGTCACCCTCCCCGCCACCCAGCCCGAACATGAGGTGATGGCCACCCTCTGGGCCCGCGCCAAAGTCGACCACCTCATGTCGCAGGACTGGCAGGGCATCCAGAACGGCAACCCCAAGCCTGAACTCAAGGCAGCCATCACCCAACTCGGCATCGACTACCGCATGATGACCCAGTTCACCAGCTTCGTCGCCGTCGAAGAGCAAACCTTCACGCGCGGCGGCCAGCCCATGCGCATCGAAGTCCCCGTCGAAATGCCCTCCGGCGTCAGCCATGAAGGCGTCTTCGGCGAACGCGACTCGCTCCGCAAGGCCGCCTACAACCAGGTCGCCTCGCCCGCCTTCCTGCCGCAATCGGCTGCCGTCGGTGGATCGGTCGGCCGTATGCGCGCTATCAAGGAATCGGTCGCCCAGGTTGCGCCGCCTCCGCCGCCTCCTCCGCCCCCGGCCCGCCCCGACGCGTCGCCGAAAACCAGCTCGGACAACGAGCTGAAGGACGAACGCCTCGCCCACGCCAAGCTCGACCCGGCTCTCTTCGCCAAGACCGGCACCGTCCGCGTCAAGGTCTGGCTCGCCGATGCCTCCCCCGCGGTCCTTGCTCAACTGAAGGCCGCCGGACTCACGGTCACAGCCCATCCCAATCAGGCCAAACTCGTCTTCGGGACCATCGACACCCGCAAGCTCAACGACTTGGCCCGCCTCGCCGCCGTCACCTACATCTCCTTCGACCTCGGCCAGCCATAGACTCGCGCTATGATTTCGGCATGAGTTCTTTCCGGAACGTCAGCAGGCGTTCTCTCCTAGCGGGCGCGGCCATCCAGGCGGCGCCCGCGTTTCCGCAGGTGGAACGCCCCAACCTCCTGCTCATCCTCACCGACCAGCAATCCCACGATTCCTGGTCCGGCTCGGGCAATCCCCACCTCCGCACTCCCGCCATCGACTCCCTCGCCGCCCGCGGCACCTCCTTCACCGAAACCTACTGCACCTACCCCGTCTGCTCGCCCTCCCGCTCCAGCATCTTCACCTCGCGCATGCCCCACGAAACCGGCGTCGAGGACAACGGCAAACCCATCCGCCCCGGCATCCCCACCATGGGCGAAATCTTCTCCGCCGCCGGCTACAAAAACGTCTACGCCGGCAAATGGCACCTCCCGAAATCCTTCGACGGCATGACCGGCTTCGAAAAGCTGATCGGTGGCTCCGCCCTCGGCAAGGACATGGACGAACCCGTCGCCCACGAGTGCTCGCGCTGGCTCCGCGCCAAGCCTCAACAGCCCTTCCTCATGGTCGCCTCGTTCATGAATCCGCACGACATCTGCGACTGGATCCGCCGCCACCCCGGCACGCGCACGCACGCCAACCCGCGCCGCTTCCCGCCCGCCCCCGCCAACATGGCCATCGACCCCATCGTGCCCGAGCCCATCCAGTTCCACCGCACCAAGGGCTACGACCTCATGTCCCAGGCCGTCGGCATCGCCTCCCAATGGCGCCGCAACGACGTCCGCGAATACCTCCACGACTACTACCGCATGGTCGAAGACGTCGACCACCACATCGGCACCCTCCTCCAAGCCCTCCGCGACACCTCGCTCGACCGCAACACCATCGTCTGCTTCGTCTCCGACCACGGCGAAGGCCTCGGCGCGCACCGCTGGGCCCAGAAAGCGTCCTTCTATGAGGAGAGCGCCCACGTGCCCATGATCCTCGCCGGCCCCGGCGTCCCCCAAGGCGTTTCCAACAAGCTCACCTCACTCCTCGACATCGTCCCCACCTTCTGCGACTACGCTGGCATCACGCCCCCCGCCGACCTGCGCGGCGCATCGCTGCGCACAGCGCCTGACCGCCCCTACGTCGTCAGCGAACTCCGCTACGGCGCCGCCGAACGCGATGGCCGCATGGTCCGCTCCGCTCGCCACAAATACACCGTCTTCCGCTCCGGTCTCCACGCCGAACAGCTCTTCGACCTCGAAACCGACCCCGGCGAAGTGCTCAACCTCGCCGCCGACCCCGCCTCGCGCCCAATCCTCGACGCCCACCGCGCCATGCTCGCCGAATGGAGCCGGCGCACCGAAGATACGTTCGCCCCCTCCCCAGCCGCCCGCGCCTGAGCCGGCGGCGACCGCCCTCCCCCCCCGGCCCGCACCCATCGCCGCCGCCCGCCGCGGCGTTCCGAAACGGGTCCCAAAACAAAACCGGCAATTTTTGTTTCGTCGTACGTTCGCCTTTTCTCTTGCAAATTTTCTCTCCCTTCGCCACAATGTGAGGTAAGCACTCTGGAAGAAAAGGAGAATTATGGCGCTCACTCCCCGGCAAAAGGAAGTTCTGGACTTCATCGCCAACTTCGGCAATCAGAACGGATATTGCCCCAGTTATGAGGAGATCGCCCGCGGACTAGGCCTCGCCTCGCTGGCCACGGTGCACAAGCACATCTCGGCCCTCGAAGCGCGCGGCTACCTGATCCGCACCTTCAACCAGAGCCGCTCGCTCGAACTCTCCCAGAAGTACTTCAACGAACGCCCCGAAAGCCGCATGTCCGCGACCTCGCTTGAGATCCCGCTGGCAGGCCGCATCGCCGCCGGCGCCCCGGTGGAGACCTTCGAGGGCACCGAAACCCTCAACTTCGGCGACTTTGTCGGCTCGGGCGATAACTATGCCCTCCAGGTGCGCGGCGAATCGATGATCGACGACCACATCTGCGAAGGCGACTACGTGCTGGTCGAAAAGACCGCCCAGGCCCGCAACGGCGAAATCGTCGTGGCCCTCGTTGGCGGCGTGGAGACCACGCTCAAGCGCTTCTATAACGAACCCGGCGGCATGATCCGCCTCCAACCGGCCAACTCCACCATGAGCCCCATCATGCGCCCGGCCTCCGACGTCCAGGTCCAGGGCCGCGTGCTCGCCGTGTTGCGGAAGTACCGGTAGGCGCGCGGAGCCCGACCCGCGCTAGGCCTTCCCTACCCTCTTCAAAAACCTATCGGCGGCGCGGTATCCGCGATACTGCGCCTCCTCAAACAGCGCCAGCCCGCTCAAATCCGAGTGCGCATAGACGAGCGACCCCGTCTGCTCCGCCAGCGCCTTCCGCTCCTTCGACTCCAGAAACCCCGGCACCGGACGCGGCATGGCGTGCCCCTGGCGCATGATGTCGATGCGCGACACGCACTCGCGGATGTCCCGGTGAGCCCGCTGCAAATCGTTCAAAATCAGGTCGCGCCAGTGGGTCCAGGGCCTGTCCAGCAAGGTCTGGCGCACCGCGCGCGGATCACCATCGGCCAACGCCCAATAGTAGGTCCACACGAACCTGTCCGGCCGCGTGCGCAGCGATTGGTGCGTCGCATTCACATACCCCAGCGCCTGGGAACCGTACAGCACGTTGTCCCAGCACAGCGGATGGCCGCGCTCGGCGGGCGGCCGGTCGAGCGTCAGGTTCGCCACCAGCCACGGCGAGGTGGGCACGGGCGAGGCCTTCGGGCCGTCCTCAATGAGGTAAGGCGCAAGAAACGTCGGCGCGGCGAAGATCACCGCGTCGCAGTCATAGCGCGCCTCGGCCGTCCACACCCGCCGACCCGTGCCGCGGCGCTCAATGCGCTGCACCATCTGGCCCGTGCGCACATGCGGCTTCACGCGCTCCATCAACTTGCGCACCAGCCAGCCGTTGCCCTCGGGCCAGGTGAGCGGACCCTTCTCATCCGGCTCGCGCGCGGCAAAATAATGAATGCCCGCCCAGGCTGAGGTCTCGCTCGCCCGCGCCCCGTAGTCGTCGCGCGTGGCGTAGTCGCAATACCAGTGCAGATAGGCGGAGTCGAAACCCTGCGCGCGCAGCCATTGCTCGAAGGTGAGGCGGTCGAGCGGTGAAGCGCCGGGCTTGGCGCGCTCGGCGCTGGCCCTCCCCCGCTCCATTGGGATCGTGTACTGCCCGCTGGCGGCGGCCTCGGCGATCAGTTGTTGAAAGCGGCGAAACTGCTCATGGTCGCGCTTGGTGGACGCGATCTCCGGCTCGATACCCTCCTGCCAGCGCCCGTGCAGGAAGAGCCGCTCCTGCGGCGAATGGCACAAGTGGCGCTCGTCCCAATGCCCGTCGCGCAGCAGGCCGAACTCTTCGCACAACTCGCGCACCTCGACGGCATGCGCCCCCGGCACAGGCAGATAGTGCGCTGCCCAGGGATAGGCCGACACCTCGTTCTCGCCATGCCGCGCGTTGCCCCCGGCCGCGTCCTCCATCTCCAGCAGCACGAAGTCGCGAAAGCCGCGCTTGAGCAACTTCCACGCCGCGCACAGGCCCGCGCAACCGCCGCCCACGATCACCAGCGGCACGCGCTCCTCGCGCTTCGGCGGGGCAAACTTCGCCCCGTCGCGCAGGCGGTGGCCCATCTCGCTGGTGCGGTCGACAAACGAGCCTTGGACGGCCGCTTCGCCCTTGCGTGGCAGGCCCACCAGCGCCGTGGCGAAGCCTCTGCGGGTGAGGCGGCTCAGGGTTCGGGGCGTCACGCTTTCGGGCTCCTCTCCAGGGTCGTCACAATGTCGAGCAGCCGGTGCGCCGGCTGTTGGCGCGCCCCATAACGCAGTTCGTGATAGATCTCGGTAGCCTCGTTCACCAGTTCCGCATGCGGCGACTCCGTCAGCGTGCGCGCAAACTCGCGCGGTGTAAGCCACGCCGGCTTCTCGTTGCCATGCCGCCGCAAGGCGTTCAACAGGCGTTGATACAGCAGCGTTGCATCGGCGGCCTGGGCGGGGCGCGCGCGCAGCCGTTCATCGGTCTTCTGCCGCCGCCAGAGCGTCCAGAACCTCGGCGCGAACCACCACACCAGCCATGCCATGACGCTGCACACCACCAGCGTCGCCACCGTGCGCCTGTCGAAGGCCTCCGACAGGCGGCGCCACACCTGCCGCGCATACTCGCCCGCGCCCTGCCCGCTCCAGGCCGGCAGGCGGATGTTCTGGCCGATGCGGTTGGCGATGAGTATCTGGCGGTCGAGGTCATAGCTCATGATCCAGTCCTGCCAGAACAGTTCCATCGCGTCGAGGTAAAGCGCCGCCGTGTGCAAGAAGCCCTGGTTGTCGCTAGGCGGCGCCGCGGGCGTCGGATCATAGGCCACCCAGCCGCGGCCGTCGATCCAAGCCTCGATCCAGGAGTGGGCGTCGGAAGCGCGGATGAGATACCAGTTCGAGATTGGGTTGTAGGAGCCGCTCTGAAAGCCCGTGGCCACGCGCGAGGGAATGCCCAGCGTACGCAGCATGATCGCCATCGACGAAGCGAAGTATTCGCAGTGGCCCTGGCGGCGCACGAGCAGGAAGTGGCCGACGGGGTCGCGCACGGGCTCGCGCAGCAGTTCGGTGGTGTAGCCGTACCGCGTGCGGAGGTGCGTTTCGATCGCACGCGCCTTGGCATCGGAGGTGAGCTTGCCCGCCGTCACCTCGCGTGCCAGCCGGGCCACGCCCGGATTCATCAGAGGCGTCCGCAGGTGAACCCGCCGCGCCTCCTCGCTCATCATCGGCGGCGTGAGCGGCGGCGAAAGCGGATCGTCAACAAAGCTGATGGCTTCATAGCGCGAGGAAAACGCCAGCCCTCCCGTGCGGTAACCGCTGGCTGCGGTGCGCACGATCTGCGGCGCGTCGATGTTGATCACCTCGGGCACGCCGAGGAAGAACAGCACATCGTCGGTGGCCGACTTCAGTTGCACCTCATAGTGAACGCGCCGGCCGGGACGGCTCAACTGCTCAAGCGTCGCCAGCCGCGCCTGGTGGCGATTGACCAGCACCGGTTCGCCGCGGTCGATCTCATTGAACCAGCGCCGCCCGTCAAACTGCGCCAGCGTCGTGCCGCGCCATTTCAGATCGACGCCCGCCGCCGAGTTGTAGATGCGCGTGTGCATCACCGGCGTCGAACTCAGGCGCAGTTGCCCGATCTGGCCGAGCAGAACTTCATTGGAGAAGCCCGAGATGTGGAAGCGGTCCGGGATCAGGTGGCGCAAGGCCGCATGGGCCGTGCGTGGGAGCAGGACGAAGAACACCGCCCCCAGGGCGAGCGTGGCCAGAAAGGCGCAGAGGCTGAGAATCCCCAGGCCGCGCCGGGCGCCGCGCAGCGTCGAATAGGTGATGCGCGTTCCAGAGTCGAGCCGCCCGCGGACTTCACCCGCCGCCAGCGCCGCCGTGGCCGAAAGCAAGAAGACCGCCAGGAAGATGAGGTAGAGAGAGGTGATCGAAAGCACGCTGCCGGCGAGCATCTGCAGGAAGGCGATCAGTTGCAGCAGCCGGTAGTCGCGCCCGGTGGAGGCCTTCAACAGCAGCACGGCGCTGATGAAGAACACGAGGTGAACGGTGGCCGTGAGGAACTCGCCCGAGAGATAGAAATAGTCGATCGGGTAGAAGCCGATGTAGCCGACGGCCAGCGCCGTGGCCACGCGCTCGCCGATGGGAATGCGCAGCAGTCCGGCGGCAATGGCGATGCGAGCGAGGATGGCGACGCCGGTGCCGGCCAGCGTCGGGGCGTCGAGCGTGCCTGAAGCGGCCACCGCGCCATAGCCCGAGGCGATCATGCCCAGCAGGGCGACCTGGAAAAACTGCTCAAGCGGATTGGCGCGCGCTTCACTCACCATGCTGGCTGCCTACAATCTAAGGATAGCCGCCATGGAGAATCTCGAATACGCGCGCCTGCTGGCCGAAACGGCCGACCTCATGGAGATCGCCGCCGAAGACGGCTTCCGCATCCGCAGCTACCGCAACGCCGCCGACACGCTACAGGGCTATCCGGAGCGCATCGACGACATCATGGCCGATGCGGCGCGCAAGCTCACCGACATCCCCGGCATCGGCAAGGGCATCGCGGCCATTCTCGTCGAAATCAAGGAGCGCGGCTCGTTTGACCGCCGCGACGAGCTGCTCGAAAAGTACCCGCCCACGGCGCTCGAGATGCTGAAAATCTCCGGCCTCGGCCCGAAGACCATCGCCACGCTCATCGCCCATTTCCGCGTCACCACGCTCGACGACCTGGAGCGGCTCTGCCGCGAACAGAAGCTGCGCGACCTGCCGCGCATGGGCGCCAAACTGGAAGAGAAGATCCTCAAGGGCATCGCCGCGCTGCGCCAATCGAGCGGGCGCTTCCACATCCACTTTGCCGCCGCCATCGCCGAGGAGCTCACGGCTTACCTCGGCGAAACCGAAGGCGTGGAGCGCGTGGTGGCCGCCGGCAGCCTGCGGCGCGGTCGCGAGACGGTGGGCGATGTCGACCTGCTCGTCACCGGCCCCAACGCCGCCGCCGCGCTGGACCGCTTCGTGAAGCACCCGCGCGTGGGCGAAGTGTTGGGCCATGGCGAGACGAAGGCCTCGGCGCGCGTCGGCATCGAAGGCTTGCAGGTGGACGTCCGCGCCGTGCCTGCCGAGAGCTTCGGCGCGGCGCTGCAATATTTCACCGGCTCGAAGACGCACAACGTGGCGCTGCGCTCCCTGGCGCTGAAGCAGGGCTACACGCTGAACGAGTACGGCCTGGCGCGCGTGGAGGGCGGAGAGCGCGTCGCGGGAGCGACCGAGGAGGAGATCTACGAGGCGCTCGGCCTGGCCTGGATTCCACCCGAGCTGCGCGAAAACCAGGGCGAGCTCGATGCCGCCGCCGCGCGCTCGCTGCCGCGCCTGCTCGAATTGGCCGACATGAAGGGCGACGTGCACATGCACACGCGCGAAAGCGACGGCCGCTTTTCGCTGGAGGAGATGGCGGCGGCGGCAGCCGAGCGCGGCTACGGCTACATCGCCATCACCGACCACTCGAAGGCGCTGGCCATGGCCAACGGCTTGGATGAGGCGCGGGCCATTCGCTTTGCCGGGAAGGTCCGAGAGATGGACCAAAGCGCGCTGCCGGTGCGCGTGCTCTCGGGGCTGGAGTGTGACATCCGCCGCGACGGCCGCATGGATCTGGACGACGAGGCGCTGTCGCAGCTCGACCTGGTCGTGGCCAGCGTTCACAGCCACATGAACCTGGAGAGCGCCGAGATGACCGACCGTCTGCTGGCGGCCATCGAGAACCCGTACGTGAAGATCATGGGCCACCCCACCGGGCGCGTGCTGCTCCACCGCGATGCGTACGTGTATGACTTTGAGCGCATCGCCGCCGAGGCCGCCCGGCGCGGCGTGGCCATGGAGATCAACGCTAGCCCGGAGCGGCTCGACCTGCACGCCCCGCTGATCCGGATTGCCAAGGCCAAGGGCTGCAGGTTTGTGATCTCCACCGACGCCCACCACGTAAAGCATTTGCTCAACATGCGCTTTGGGGTCACGATGGCGCGGCGGGGATGGCTGGAAAGTGCCGACGTTCTCAACACTTTGCCCGTTCAGGAGTTCCTAGGGTCTCTTCGTCGGGGCGAAAATTGAGAACAACTGTGCATGCAGGGCACGAAAGTAGGGGGGAACAATTCGACCCGTGCAATCACTGCCATGCTACGAGGGGGAGTTCCTGCGCGTGACGCTGGACCGCGCCGTGGATCCGGCGGGTTACGAGATCAAGCGCCTGATCGTGCATCATCACGGTTCGGCCGTGATTCTGCCGGTGGACAGCCAGGGGCGGATCCTGCTGGTGCGCCAGTACCGGCTGGCCGCCCGGAAGTACCTGTGGGAGTTGCCGGCGGGCCGCATCGACTCCGGCGAACGCCCGTTGGAGGCCGCCAAGCGTGAGTTGGCCGAGGAGACCGGGTTCCGCGCCGGGGAGTGGTCGCGCATTGCCAGTTTCTATCCCAGCCCGGGATTCCTCTCCGAGAAGATGCACGTCTATGTCGCCCGCGGTCTGGAGGCGGGCGAGAGCGACTGCGAAGGCGACGAGCACATTACGAGCAAGTGGTTCACGCTGGAAACGCTGGCCGGACTAATCGAAAAGGGCAGGATCGAAGACGGCAAGACGCTGGTGGGCGTGATGGCCTGGCAGAGTTTCAGCGCGAAGGCGGCGAAGAAGGGCCGGCGGAATGGCCACGCGCGAAACGGGAATGGAACAGCGCGCTGAGGGCCAGGCCGCGATGGCTGACGGAGAGTTTTTGTTCGGCTGAGGCTTCGGCCAGCGTGCAGCCGAAGGGCGGGTAGAAGAACAGCGGATCGTAGCCGAAGCCGCCCGCGCCGCGCGGGGCGTCGAGCAGTTGGCCTTCCACCACGCCTTCAAAGGTTTCCACCAGTTCGCCCTGGGCGGCGAGAGCAATCACGCAGACAAAGCGGGCGCGCCGGTTGGCCACGCCCTGCATGCGTTCCAGCACCAGAGCGTTGTTGTCCGCGTCGTTGGCGGCATCGTGAGTCGCGCGGCCGGCGTAGCGCGCCGAATAGACGCCGGGAGCGCCGCCGAGGGCGTCGACGGCGAGGCCGGAGTCGTCGGCAAAGACGGGGCCTGGGGCGAAGCGCGAATAGTAGACGGCTTTGAGGGCGGCGTTTTCGGCGAAGGTGGCGCCGGTCTCCTCGGGCGGCTCGATTTCCTTGAGGCCGGGCACGGTTTCCACGGTGATCGTCTGCCCGCTCCAGCGCTCGGCGGCGAGGCGGAATTCGCGCAGCTTTCCCGGATTCGTGGTGGCGCAGTAGAGCGTCATGCCTGGTAGTTCGTCATGATTGGATGGCCGCGCGCTGCAGGGCCACAAGTTCGGTGATGCCCTTGCGCGCCAGCGTGAGCAGGCCGGCCAGGGCGGCGTCGTCGAAGGTCTTCTTTTCGGCGGTGGCCTGGACCTCGACAAACTGGCCCGCGCCGGTGAGCACGACGTTCATGTCGACCTCGGCGCCGGAGTCCTCTTCATAGCAGAGGTCGAGCAGGGGCGTGCCGTTGACGACGCCGACGCTGATGGCGGCGACATGGTCGAGCAGCGGGTCCCTGGTGACGGCGTTGCATTGCTTGAGCTGCTGGACGGCGAGGGCGAGGGCGACCCAGGCCCCGGTGATGGCCGCCGTGCGCGTGCCGCCGTCGGCCTGGATGACGTCGCAATCGAGGATGACGCTGCGTTCGCCCAAGGCTTCCATGTCGACAACGGCGCGCAGGGCGCGGCCGATGAGGCGCTGGATCTCCATGGTGCGGCCCGACTGGCGGCCCTTGTTCACTTCGCGCGGCGTGCGCGTGCCGGTGGCGCGGGGCAGCATGGCGTATTCCGCCGTCACCCAGCCTTTTCCGGCGCCGCGCAAGAAGGAGGGGACGCTTTCCTCGATGGTGGCCGCGCAGAGCACGCGCGTGTGGCCGAACTCGATGAGGGCCGAGCCTTCGGCCGTGGCCAGGTAATGCGGCGTGATGCGCACGGGGCGCAGTTGGTTGGGTTCGCGGTTATCGCTTCGCATGGAGGGGTGGTTCTCAGGAATTCTTCAGCATGGCATAGAAGAGCAGGAAGAAGAGCCCGAAGCCGAGCACGAGCAGCGTGATGCAGCTGATGAGCCCGCGCTTGTTCGACGCAGCCTGTTCCTTTTTGCCATCTTTGCGGACGGTTTTGTATTTGGCCATGGAGGGAGGGGAGGGGTGTGGTCCCTACTCGTTCTATCATAGAGAACCGATGGGGGAACCGATGGTCTCGAAGCGAAACCTGTTGGGATGGATGCTGGCCGCGCCGCTGGCGCTGGTGCTCGGCGGGTGCGGCGAGCGGAAGCTGGAGCTGCCCCAGACGGTGGGCGGCGAATGGAAACTGCGCACCAGGGAGCAGTTGGCGGCGTTGAACGCGCCGCGGAACATCCAGGCCCTGGGATTGCAGAGCTGGTGGCAGGCCGAGTATGAAGGCCCGGCGGCGCCAACGGTGTTTCTCTATGAGATGAAGACCGCGGCCACGGCGTTCGAACTGGTGCAGAAACACCGCTCCACGCCGGGAGTGATCGCTCTCAACATTGACCGGGCGTTCATCACCATGCAAACCGTGCGCGGCACGATGCCGGAGTTGAACCGCTTCGCCGGGGCGTTTGAGAAGGCGTTCTGACGCCGCCGACTTTTGCGTCGCCTCTCACCGTTTGCGCCCGCACGGCCGATGAAGATAACCTGAGAGAAGCGCGCGCCATCGCCGATCCCCTGGGAACCACCATTGGACGAAACCCCAAGTGCGCGTAGAGGAAGCAACCGCGAAACTATGCTCAAAACGAAGGACGAGATCAGCCAGGACGCAAACGCGCAGGAAACGCGCGAATGGCTGGAAGCCTTGGATGAAGTGATCGACCTGGCTGGCCCGGAGCGGGCCAAGGCGCTGCTGCAGGAACTGGTGGACAGAGCCTATCTGCTGGGAGTGAATTCCCCCGTAAAACCCTCGACGCCCTACGTGAACACGATTCCGGTGGAAGAGGAAGTGCCGTATCCGGGCGACCGCGCCATTGAGCGCCGCATCAAGAGCGCCATCCGTTGGAACGCCGCGGCCATGGTGGTGCGCGCCAACAAATACGACGACGGCATTGGCGGCCACATCTCGACATTCGCCTCGCTGGCCACCCTCAGCGAGGTCGCCTTCAACCACTTCTTCCGCGGCTCCATCGCCGCCGGTGATGACCGCGTGAAGGGCGACCTGATCTACTACCAGGGCCACGCCTCGCCGGGCGTCTATTCGCGCGCCTTTTTGGAAGGCCGGCTCACCGAAGAGCACCTCAAGAACTTCCGCCACGAACTGCGCGACCACCCGGGGCTGTCGTCGTATCCGCACCCCTGGCTGATGCCTGACTTCTGGAGCTTCCCGACGGTGTCGATGGGTCTCGGGCCGATCAACTCCATCTACCAGGCGCGCTTCATGCGTTACATGGAAAACCGCGGCCTCATTCCGGTGACTAACCGCAAGGTGTTCGCCTTTGTAGGCGATGGCGAGAGCGACGAGCCCGAGTCGCTGGGTTCGATTACGCTCGGCTCGCGTGAGAAGCTGGACAACCTGATCTGGGTGGTGAACTGCAACCTGCAGCGGCTGGACGGCCCGGTGCGCGGCAACGCCAGCATCGTGCAGGAGTTGGAAGGCCTCTTCCGCGGCGCCGGCTGGAACGTGATCAAGCTGCTGTGGGGCAGCGATTGGGACACCCTGCTGGCGCGCGACCAAACGGGCCTGCTGCTGAAGCGCATGAACGAGTGCGTCGACGGCGAGTTCCAGAACTTCAAGGCCCGCGGCGGCGCCTATATCCGCAAGGAGTTCTTCGGCAAATATCCGGAGCTGCTGAAGCTGGTCGAGCACATGAGCGATGCCCAACTGGCCGGCCTGAAGCGCGGCGGGCACGACCCGGTGAAGGTCTACAACGCCTACCGGCGGGCCTGGATGCACAAGGGCCAGCCGACGGTGATCCTGGCCAAGACGGTGAAGGGCTACGGCCTCGGCGAAGCGGGCGAAGGCAAGAACATCACCCACCAGCAGAAGAAGCTGAACGAGGAAGAGCTGGAGTATTTCCGCCAGCGCTTCGACATTCCGGTTTCGAGCGAGGCGGTGTCGAAGATCAATTTCTACGTGCCGGCGCCGGACAGCGAAGAGATGAACTACGTGCGGGCGCGGCGCGAGGCGATGGGCGGTCCGGTGCCGGCGCGGCGTCCGGCTCCGATCACGATTCAGGCGCCGGAACTGGAGCAGTTCAGCGAAGTAACCGGCGGCTCGGGCGGGCGCGGCGCGATGACCACCTCGGGCTTTGTGCAGATTTTGCGCAAGCTGCTGAAGGACAAGGAGCTGGGCAAGTACATCGTGCCCATCATTCCGGACGAGGCGCGCACGTTCGGCATGGAGTCGCTGTTCCGCGAGTGCGGCATCTACGCCAGCCAGGGCCAGCTCTACAAGCCGGTCGATAGCGAGATGTTCCTCTATTACCGCGAAGCCCGCGACGGCCAGATTCTCGAAGAGGGCATCACCGAAGCCGGTTCGATGGCGTCGTTCACCGCCGCCGGAACCTCGTACGCCAACTACGGCGTGCCGATGATTCCCTTCTTCATCTACTATTCGATGTTCGGGTTCCAGCGCATCGGCGACCTGATTTGGGCGTTCGCCGATTCGCGCGGCAAGGGCTTCCTGATGGGCGGCACGGCGGGGCGCACGACGCTGGCCGGCGAAGGCCTGCAGCACCAGGACGGCCACAGCGTGGTGCTGGCCAGCACGGTGCCCACCTGCGCCACCTACGATCCGGCCTATGCCTATGAGATCGCCATCATCGTGCAGGACGGCATCCGGCGGATGTACCAGGAGAACGAAGACCTCTTCTACTACATCACCATCTACAACGAGTTTTACCCGCAGCCGCCGATGCCGGAAGGCTGCCGCGAGGGCGTGCTGAAGGGCCTTTATAAGTTCCGCGCCGGCAATGGCCAAGCGCAGGCGCAGTTGTTCGGCAGCGGACCGATCCTCAACGAAGCGCTCAAGGCGCAGGAGATGCTGCGCGACAAGTTCGGCATCGAAACCGACGTGTGGAGCGTGACCAGCTACAACGAACTGCGCCGCGAGGCGCTGGCCACCGAGCGCTGGAACCGCCTGCATCCGGCCGAGGCGCCGCGGACGCCCTACCTGAACCAGGTGGTCGACGGCCAGCCCGGCCCGATCATCGCCGCCACCGACTACATGAAGATCGTGCCGGACCAACTGGCCCCGTGGCTGCCCGGCAGGCTGGTGACGCTGGGTACCGACGGCTTTGGGCGCAGCGAAAACCGCGAGCACCTGCGGCGGTTCTTCGAGGTAAATGCCGATTCCATCGTCTGCGCCACGCTGTCGCGGCTGGCCCGCGAGGGTAAGTTCGATGCGCACCGCGCCGCCGCCGCGTTCCAGGAATTGGGCGTGGCCACCGAGGGAGAGGACCCCGTTCGCCGGTAAGCGGGCCGATAAGAGGAGTGAGTCGTGAATTCCAAGGGGGGGACCGGTTCCGGCCGGTCCCTTTGTTTTTTTTGCATCCGAAATGCGAGAGATTCGTCCAATCCTGTATAATTCATACATGCGAACATCTGAATTAATTGCGTGAAAGCTATGAGCGCCCACTCCACTCCCTCCGCCCACTCCACTCACCCCTACGACCGGCTGATGTCTCTTTTGCAGTTGGAAAAGAGCGACTTATGGGTGACGGTCGTCTTTTCGGCGGCAATCGGGCTGCTCACACTCGCCGTGCCGGTGGCCACGCAGTCGATCGTGAACACGGTCGCGTTCGGGAACCTGCTCCAGCCGCTGGTGGTGCTGAGCCTGGTGGTGCTGGCGCTGCTCGGATTCTCCACGGTGTTGCAGACGATGCGCTTCTACGTGGTGGAGTTGTTGCAACGGCGCATCTTCGTGCGCATCTCGTCGGACTCGGCGAACCGGCTGCTGCGGGCGCGCACGGACGAGTTGGAGAGCCATCACGGCCCGGAGCTGGTGAACCGGTTTCTGGAGGTGGTGACGCTGCAGAAGGCCGGTGCGACGCTGCTGGTGGACGGGCTGAGCGTGGTGATGCAGACCTTCGTGGGCACGGTGCTGCTGGCGGTGTACCATCCCTGGTTGCTGGCCTTCGACCTGCTGCTGCTGGCGGCGATTACGGTGATCGTATTCCCGCTGGGGCGGGGAGCGGTGCGGACGGCGGTGGAGGAGTCGCGGTCGAAATATGAGTTGGTGGCGTGGCTGGAGGAGATTGCGCGGCATCCCACGGCGTTTCGCGCGCGCGAGCCGATGTGGTTCGCCTTGGGGCGCGCGGACAAGCTGGTGGCGGAGTATTTGCACAACCGCGGCCTGCACTTCCGCATTCTGCTGCGGCAGGTGATCGGCTCCTGGGCGCTGTATGCGATTGCCAGCGCGAGCCTGCTCGGCGTGGGCGGCTGGCTGGTGATTTCGCGGCAGCTGACGCTGGGCCAGTTGATCGCCGCCGAACTCGTGCTGGCGCTGGTGGTGAGCGGGTTTTCCAAGCTGGGTAAGCATCTGGAGACCTACTACGACCTGCTGGCGGCGATGGACAAGCTGGGTTACCTGACCGACCTGCCGCTGGAGCAAAGCGGCTCAGAGAAGCCATACGCGGTGAACGGCCCCGCGCGACTGGCGGTGACGGCGGTGGAATGGCGCGGCATTCTGCGCGATGCCAACCTGAGTTTATCGCCGGGTGAGTGCGTGGCCATGATGGGCGTAAGCGGAGCGGGCAAAAGCTCGCTGTTTGACATCATCTGCCGGTACCGCGAGCCGGAGGCGGGCGCGGTGCGGCTGAACGGCCAGGATGTGCGGGTGGCGCAGATCGCCGAGTTTCGCGAACAGGTGGCGCTGGTGCGGGGAGTGGAGATCTTCCAGGGGACCATTTTGGATAATGTGCGCATGGGGCGCGCCGAATGCGACTCCGTGCGGGTCAGGGAGGCTCTGGAGTGCGCCGGGCTGTTGCAGGAGTTGGAGGCGCTGCCGGAAGGGTTGAATACGGAGCTGACCACGGGCGGGCGGCCGCTCTCCGGCGGGCAGGCCATCCGGCTGATGCTGGCGCGGGCGTTTGCCGGTCATCCGCGGCTGCTGCTCATCGATGAAACGCTCGACGGGCTGGACGACGCCGCGGGTCGGGACCAAGCCCTGCGGACGGTGTTCGATTCCGCAAAGGGGTGGACGCTGCTGGTGGCCACCAACCGGCCGGACATCGCCGCGCGGTGCGGACGGGTGGTGCAGGTGGTGAAAGGCTCCGTTGTGGAAAGCGAGGGCGGACAATGAACCCGATGAGGGAGTTTCCCACGCTACCGGCGATGGTGCAGGCGGGCACGGCGCCGCGGGCGGCACTGGTATCGCGCTGGATGGTGGTGTTCTTCCTGGTGATGGCCGTGGCTTTGGGGTTCGTGCCCTGGCAGCAGAACCTGCCGGGCGCGGGCAGGGTGGTGGCCTATGCACCTCTGGAGAGGCAGCAGACGATCGATACGCCCGTGGAGGGCCGTGTGCTGCGCTGGCATGTGATCGAAGGCACGCAGGTGAAGGCGGGCGATCTGGTGGCTGAGATCACCGACAACGATCCGGAGATTCTCGACCGCCTGCTGCGCGAGCGGGAGGCGCTGGCGCAGAGGATGCGGTTCCTGGAGGATCGCGAGCGCTCGCTGGGCGAACGCATTCAGGGGCTGGATGGCTCGCGGCGCAACGCGCTCGACGGCGCCGTGCAGCGCATCGGCATGGCTGAGGAACGGGTACGGCAAGGCGAACGCGCGGTAGAGGCGGCCGAGGCCACGCTGACGGCGGCGCGGTTGAATTACAACCGCCAGAAGCAACTCGCTTCACGCGGGCTGGCCTCGACGCGCATGGTGGAAGTGGCCACCATGGATCACGACAAATCGATCGCCGACCTGGAGCGGGCGCGCGCCGCACTGCAAGCCGCGCGGGTGGAACGCAAAGCGCTGGAGGCGGACCGCGAAAAGGTGCTGACTGATTTCGACGCCTCGATTAACGACGCCAAGGCTTCGCGCTCATCGGCGCAATCGGAAATCGCCAACGTGCGCGGTTCCATGCAGCAAATGGACATGCGCGTGGCGCGGCAATCGACGCAGCGTGTGCTGGCGCCGCGCAATGGGACCATCCTGCGGCTGCTGGCGCAGCCGGGCAGCGAGTTGCTGAAGTCGGGCGATCCGCTGGCGGCGTTTGTGCCCGATACGCAGGAGTCGGTGGTGGAGTTGTGGGTGAATGGCAACGACATGCCGCTGATCGCCGCGGGCGACACGGTGAGGCTGCAATTTGAGGGCTGGCCGGCGGTGCAGTGGGTGGGATGGCCGTCGGTGGCGGTGGGTACGTTTGGCGGCAAGGTGCTGCTGGTGGACGCCACCGACAACGGCTTGGGCAAGTTCCGCCTGCTGGTGGCTCCGGACCCGAACGATGAGCCGTGGCCGTCGCGGCGCTGGCTGCGCCAGGGCGTGCGCACCAACGGCTGGGTGATGCTGAACGTCGTGCCGCTGGGCTATGAGCTGTGGCGGCAGTTCAACGGCTTCCCGCCGGTGGTGGCCATGACCGAACCGGGCAAGGACGCCAAGGGCAAGTGAGGATCGCCATGCGCCGGCTTCTGTGTGGACTTGCCCTGGCCTGCTCGCTTTCGGCGCAGACGCTGACGCTGGACGATGTATTGAAGTCGGTGGATCAGCACTATCCGCCGCTGCTGGCCGCCGTGCTGGAGCGCGAAATCGCTGCGGGAGGTGTTGAGGCTGCGCTCGGTAAGTTCGACTTCCGCATCGGCATGCGCGCCGACACCGACCAGTTCGGCTTCTACTCCAACGAGCGCCTGAACACGGGTTTTGATCAATATCTGCAGACGTGGGGCGCGAGCTTGTATGGCGGCTGGCGCGTGGGCCGGGGCGAGTTTGCCACCTACGACGGCAAGCTGCAGACACGCACCGACGGCGAATGGCGGGGCGGCCTGAAGCTGCCGCTGTTCCGCGACCGCCAGATCGATGAGCGGCGCGCCGATCTGCAACGAGCACGCCTCGAGCGGACGCTGGCCGACCTGAGCGTGGACCAGCAGCGGGTGGCGATCACGCAGATGGCCACGCGGCGCTATTGGGATTGGGTGGCGGCGGGACGGCGCTACCAGGTGGCCGACGCGCTGCTGAAGATCGCGCTGCTGCGGGATGCGCAGTTGCGGGAGTCGGTTGATTTGGGACAAATTCCTCCCATTGAAGCGGTGGAGAACCGGCGGGCCATTCTGCAGCGGCAGTCGCAGTTGGTGGAGCAGCGGCGGGGCCTGGAGAACGCCGCCATCGAGCTGTCGCTGTTTTATCGCGACGCAAGCGGGGCTCCGGCGCGGGCGGGTTCGGAGCGCTTGCCGGCGCTGCTGCCGGGCACCGAAACGATCACGGAAGCGGCGCTGGCCGAGGATGTCGAACTGGCCATCCGGCGGCGGCCCGAGTTGCGCTACCTGGCCACCGAGCGAGAGCAGGCGCGCGTGGATCTGCGACTGGCCGAGAACCAGATGCTGCCCGGCGTGGAGTTGTCGTTGGGATTCACGGCGGAGACCGGCGGCGGTCCGGTGAAGCGCGGGCCAAATGAGTTGAAGGCGGGCATTGGATTTGAGCTGCCCGTTCAGCGGCGTTCGGCGAGCGGCAAGATCATGATGGTGACGGCGAAGATCAACCAGATCCGCCAAAAAGAGAAGATGACGCGCGACAAGATTGAAGCCGAGGTGCGCGACGCGGCTTCAGCGGTGCGCGCCGCGCACGAACGGGTGTCCTTGCTGCGGGAAGAGGTGACCGTGGCCCGCGAACTCGAAGAGGCCGAACGCGCGCGCTTCGACCTCGGCGAAGGAACGCTGTTTCTGGTGAACCTGCGCGAGCAGGCAACAGCGGACGCGGCCATTCGCGAACTCGCCGCCGTGAACGACTGGCTGCGCGCCAAGGCCGTCTACGAACAGTCGACCGCGCAACTGCTGGCGCGGCCCTAAGCTCAGCGGCCGCGCACGTTGACGTCTTCCTCGCGGATGACGTTGCCGAAGGAGCGGTTGAGCACCTGCACACCGGAGGTGAACTGGCCCTTGACGCTGACGTTGGCGCCCTTGGGCGGCACGGGCCGCATCGAGAGCACGGTGATCTTGCCGGTTCCATCATCCACCTGATACGCGCCGGCGACGACGACTCCCGTGGTGCGCGTGACGTTGCCCTCGATGCGCACCGTGCGGTTCTGGTAGCGCGCCGGATTGCTGACGAGCTGGCGGATCTTCACCGAGCCGCACCCGGTGAGCGCGACCAGCAGCACAGCGGCGGAAACGAGTCTGAGTGTGTTCATCTCCCTGTTGCCTCCTCGCTTGCACTGACGTGACGCGCGGATGCGCCGGTTGCAGGAATCTTGTGCCGGCAGCCGCACGCGCACGGTGCGGGATAATTGAGGTAAATGCTACTCATTTCCGAGCAGGATGTCCTGAAGTTTTTACCGATGAGCGAAGCCGTGCGCGTGGTGCGCGAAGCGATGGCCGCGCTGGGCCGGGGCGAGGCGCGGAACCATGCGCGGCGCAGGCTTCACATGGAAAGCGGCGCCATGCTGCATTCACTTGCCGGGGCGCATGGCGCGTACTTTGGGACGAAGATCTACTCCACGCATCCGCAGTATGGCGCCCACTTCGCGGTGATGCTCTATGAGCAGGCGACGGCGCGGCCCGTGGCGCTACTGGAAGCCAATCACCTCGGCCAGATCCGCACAGGCGCGGCCACAGGGGTGGCCACGGAGCTGCTGGCCGCGAAGGACGCCAAGACGCTATGCGTGATCGGTTCCGGCTTTCAAGCCAAGACGCAACTGGAAGCGATCGCTTGCGTGCGCAGGCTTGAGGACGTGCGCGTGTGGAGCCGCCATGCCGACGGACGCGACGCCTTCGCGCGGCATGAGTCCGCACGGCTGTCGCTGCCCGTGCGCGCCGTGGCGACCGCACGCGAAGCCGTGGACGGCGCCGACGTCATCGTGACGGCGACCTATGCGAAAGAGCCGGTGTTCGATTTCGCCTGGGTGAAGGCGGGCGCCCATGTGAACCTGATCGGGTCAAACAACGCCAAGCGGCGCGAAGGGCCGAAGGAGTTGATCGATGCAGCCGAGGTGATCGCCGTGGATTCCATCGAGCAGGCGCGCATGGAGTCAGGCGACCTGCTGCTGGCTTGGCGTGACGAAGACTGGGCAACGCCGAGGCTGCGCGAGTTGGGCATGCTGGTGCGCGACGGCTACACGCGCGGCGAACCTCGCGCGACGGTCTTCAAATCGAATGGACTGGGTGTGCAGGACGTGGCCGCGGCGGCCTACGTCTATGAACGGGTCAAACAAAAAGGGGGCGGAAGGCCGCTGGAGTTTCTCTACTCCTGAGCGCCCATTTGCAGGTCGTTGTCGCGCCAGGCGGAGATCTTCAGCCGGCGGCAGACCCAGCAAAGCCCTTCGCTCGAAGTGGGAGCGGTGTCGCTGCCGCAAACGACACACTTCGCGGGAGGCGCCACGCGCTTATCGGTTTCCGAGGCGGCGAGAGCCTGTTCCAGGATCTGCTCCGGGACGACCGGCTCGACATCACGATTTGGTTTCCGCTTCATGAACCCTCTCCCTTCACTATAGACGATTCCACCTCGCATTGATCTCAGGTGGAAGCCTGGAATGAGGCGCGGGTAGCGTAAGAGGCGCCGCTCGGGAATGAGCCCTAAGCGGCCGATTCAGCGCGCAGCACGACAGCGGCGTCGAGCGAACCCGAACACCGGGCGCACTTCTGGCCGGGAACCGTGGCGTGCGTGAGGCGGTAACCGCGGCGGCGTTGCGCAACGACCCTGGCCTCCACAACATGCGAGCACGCAGGGCAATAGACGGCGGCGCTGGCTTCGATCGTTTCTTGTTTGACCATCCGAATGAACCCTCCTACCGGGTTAAATGCGCGGAAGGCTGGTTTGGATACAGGAATTCGCAATGGGCTTGTAAAGGCCCCGTTACGTCGCCTCAGACAAAGTCGATCTGGAAGATCCAGCCGGCGGTCGGGCTGTCGCTGTTGGGCCAGTTGGGATGGATGCCGGCGTCGCAGGCGATGAGTTTGCCGTCGTGCATGGCCAGGCCGTGGGGGTCGCTTGAGCCGGGCAGGAATTCGACGACCTCAAGCACCTTGGCTGTGGCGGCGTCGTAGCGCACGAGGCCGGGGCGGTAGCCGGCATGGCCGGTGGAGTCGTTGCCGATCACCTGCCACATGGTGCCGTTGTCCCAGGTGATGTCGTGGTAACGGACCCAGTTGGGATGCGACTGGTAGAAGGGGATCATGAACTCGGGCTGCCAGGTGACAGGGTCGACGCGGAGGTTGCCGCGCAGGCGCAGAGAGGAGATCCAGAGCTTGCCGTCCTGCCAGTGGGCGCCGTGCGAGCCGCCGCCGTCGGTGGAGGTGCCGAGGGGAATCTGGCGGTGGCTGGCGAGTTTCGAGTTCATGTCCACCTGGAAGACGCCGTTGGGCGCGGCGTTGGCCACCATCCACACGTAGCCGCCGCCGACGGCCATGCCGCTGGTGTTGCGCGAGGGCGTCTTAACGGTCTTCAACACCTTGCCGTTCCAATCAACCAGCCAGGCGTGCTCGGTGAGGTCAGTGGGTTCGGGCAGGTTGTAGGCCTTGGCCTGCGCGCCGGCGAGTTTCTGTTCGCCGATCCAGAGGCCTTGCGGCGTGACGGCAAGGCCGTTGGGGAAACCCGAGGGGCACTTGAAGAGCTTGGTGGTTTTCGCCTTGCGCGGCTTGGGGCGGCTGCCGGATTGCGCGGAGGCGGTGGCGAAGGGCGCGAGCGAGAGGGCGGAGGCGGCGAGGAATTCTCGTTTGGTCATAAGGTTCTCGTGAATCAACGAAGCGTGGCGGGATTATATAACAGGCGGCAGGGCGGTTAGCGTGGCCTGAATTCGAGACGCAGCCGGAGTGTGCGGGGAGCAGCCACAGCCTTCTGGACAGCGGTGGCGTCCTGTTCCTTCGCCGAATCGCGCATGGCGCCGACCGAGGAGCCGGCCGGGGCGTTGCTGGCTTGCTGGCGCGAGCGGAAGAGGTTGGCCGTTTCCACGGTGGCGGCGGGTTGCAGGGCGATGGCGACTTCGAGCGGCCCGTCACCGGGCGGCAGGCCTTCGGCGTTGGGAAGGTAGTAGGTTTGCCCGCGCCGCGCGGTGGCGGTGGTCGTGCGTCCCCCGGCAGCGAAGGTCAGATTGCCATCTTCGGGTGGACGGACGCGGAAGCGCACGCGGTCACCCTGACGCAGCGCGCCGAGTTCGGCGGATTCGAAGCGGCCATTCACGGTGCGCTCGATTTGCAGATCGAGCTCGACAGCGGTGGCTGGATTGGGAGCGACGGTGCTGGCGACGGTAGGGCTGGGAGCCGCGGCAGGCGGCGCGGCGGGCCGGGCGCCCCCTCC
>JAFLBB010000083.1 GCA_017304135.1 Acidobacteriota bacterium
TCTGCGGCACCGACGTTCACCTCTGGAAGGGCGAGTTGCCCATCCCCATTCCGGTCGTGCTCGGCCATGAAACCGTGGGCCGCATTGTGAAGCTCGGCGCGGGCGTGGAGCGCGACTGGCGCGGCGTGCCGCTGGCCGTGGGCGACCGCATCACCTGGGCCAGTTCCATCGTCTGCGGCGAATGCTACTACTGCCGGCAGAAGCGCCAGCCGACGCGTTGCGTGGCGCGCAAAGCATATGGCATCTCCTACAACGTGAACGACGCGCCGCACCTGCGCGGGGGCTACGCGCAATACATCCACCTGCGCGCCGGCTCGTCGCTTTTCCGGCTGCCGGACACGCTGCCCACCGAAGCCGTGATCGGCGCCGGTTGCGCGCTCACCACGGCGCTGCACGGCCTGGAGCGCTGTTCGGTGACGCCGGGCGACACCGTGGTGGTGCAGGGCACGGGTCCGGTGGGCATGGCGGCGCTGGCCGTGGCGCTGCATGCGGGCGCGGAGAAGGTGGTGGTCACCGGCGGCCCCGCGCATCGCCTGCAAGCCGCGCTTGCCTTCGGTGCGCATGCCGCGATTTCAATTGAAGAACACACGACGCCCGAGGCTCGCCGCGCGGCCGTACTGGCGGAGGTGGGGCCGTATGGAGCCGATGTGGTGGTAGAGTGTGTCGGCCATCCGTCGGCTGTTCCCGAAGGCCTGGAGTTGTGCCGCGATGGCGGCAAGTTCGCCGTCCTCGGCCAATACGCCGACGCCGGGAGCATCATGCTGAACCCGCACACGATCACGCGCAAGCAGCTCGAGGTGCGCGGCAGTTGGGGCTTTGAACCGAGGCATACCGACATGGCCCTGCGGCTGCTCGACTCCACCGATTGGAAGGACAAGTTCGCCGCGCAGATCACGCACCGCTTCGCGCTGGCCGAGGTGAACGAAGCGCTCGAAACAGTGAAGCAGTGGCGTTCAGGCAAAGCGGTGATCGTGCCATGACACGGCGCGGCCTGCTGCTCGCTTCGCTTCCCGTGCTGCGCGCGGCGGCGCCGAAGCTCACCATTCAGCGCCTGGTGACGCGCAAACACACCATCGGGCGGCGTGATTATCTCTTCCTGGAAATCGAGACCGACGCCGGCATCACGGGCCTCGGCGAAGGCTCCATCAGCGGGCGCGTGGAGATTGTCGAGCAGGCCATCCAGTGGTTCACGCCGTATCTGAAGGGCAAGGACGCTTCAGGCATTGAGGAGCACTGGAACCGGAATTATTACCAGCTCTCGCGCTATCGTAACGGTCCCGTGCTGATGACCGCGCTCGCCGCCGTCGACATCGCACTCTGGGACATCGCTGGTAAATCGCTTGAGCGGCCGGTATGGTCGCTGCTGGGCGCCACCACCGCGCCCGAACTGCGCGCCTATTACAGCCATTGGAGCCACGAACTCGCGCCGCGCACACCCGAGCGCCTGGCCCAGTTGGCCGCCGAAACACGCGCCGCCGGCTGGACCTGCGTGAAATGGGTGCTCCCCAAGGGCGGCAGCGAGGCCGAACGCCTGGAGCGCCTCACGGCCGAGGTGGCGGCGGTGCGCAAGGGCGGCGGGCCTACGCTCGATATCGGCCTCGAATTGTGGGAGACCTTCAGCGCGCGCTCGGCGCTGGAGTTCGCACGCGCCGTCGCACCCTTCAAGCCGCTGTTCATCGAAGAACCGACCTGGCGCGAGACGCCCGGCGCGTTGGGCGCACTGGCGCGCCAGAGTCCCGTGGCGGTGGCCGGCGGCGAAGGCCTGGTGTCGCGCTACGAGTTCAAACAGTTGCTCGACTCGGGCGGCGCTTCCATCGTGCAGCCCGACGTCATCCACTGCGGCGGCATCTCCGAGATCCGCAAAATCGCCGCGCTCGCCGACGTGTATGGAGCCGAGATCTCCCCGCACATGTACTACGGTCCGGTGGCTCACGTGGCCTCATTGCACTCCATGGCAGCCGTGCGGAACTTCCTCATGCAGGAATGGGACGCAGGCATGGAGCCGGTGTTCACGCCCCTCACGCGCGGCACATTTCCGAAGGTGGAGCGCAGCCATGCCGCCCTTTCTTCGCGCCCCGGCCTGGGCATCGAAATGGACTGGGCCGAGTGGCAGAAACGCCATCCGTATACCGCTCAGAGCTTGCGCCCGCCCGGCGGTCGGTAGTAAGGTCAAGGGATGAAGGCCTTTTCGCTCCCCGCGACGCTGCGCCTTCTGTGTGCCTTGTTGCTGGCCGTGGCGGTGGTCGCCGGGCCTTGCCAGGCATGCTTCGATCCGCCCACGGGCGATCCGGCCCACGACTGCTGCCCGTCGTCGAAAAAGTCCGAACAGCATCAGCACAACTCCAGTTGTTCCGATGTGCAGGTGGCTGTCGAGCACAGCAAGCAGGAACTACAGTCGCTCGACGTGATCGCCGAACCTGCGCGGACCGAAACGGCTCTCCTGACCTTCTCCGCAATCGTTGCGCCGGTGGAGACGCCGCAGTCCGTCGCCTTCACTCCACCCCTTCACACCGCCCTCCGCTGCTGATTCCCTCTCCTTTCGCGGCCATCCACCCCATAGTCCGAATCTGAGAGTGAGTTGTCATGAAAGCACCACTTGGCCTTTTGGCCGTGGGTGCGGCATTGCTGCAGGCGCAAACAGCGCCCCACGAGGCCGCCCCGCCCTTGGTATTGGAAGAACTGATTCGGGAAGCGCTCACGAACAGTCCCGAAGTCACCGCCTCGCAGAAACGCTACGAAGCGGCGCGGCTCCGGCCCTCGCAAGCCGCGTCGCTGCCGGAGACCATGTTCTCCGCCGGTTGGAATGCGAGCGGCCGCCCGTGGCCCGGCGCGGGCATGGGCACGGAGCCCATCGCCAACGCCGGATTCATGCTCACGCAGGAGTTCCCCTTCCCCGGCAAGCGCAAACTGCGCGGCGAGGTGTCCGAGTCCGAGGCGAAGGCGGAATTTGAGTCCTATCAGGCGGCGCAATTGAGCCTCGTGTCCCGCGTGAAACAGACCTGGCACCGCCTCGGCTACACCGATCTGGCCGAAGATGTGTTGCGGCGCAACGAGTCGCTCCTGCGGCGCCTGCTGCGCATCACCGAGATCCGTTACGCCTCCGGCAAGGCCGCGCAGCAGGATGTCTTCAAGTCGCAGACGCAGCTTTCCATACTCGAAACCAAGCTCGTGCAGTTGCAGCGCGAGCGCGCCGCACGCACGGCCGAGATGCTGAGCCTGTTGAATCGCAGGCCGGGCGCCGCCTTGGGGCACGTTGTCATGGAGCGGCCGAAGCCGCTGGCGCGCTCGTTGGAAGACCTCTTCGCGCTCGCCAAGGAGCGTTCTCCGATGCTGCGCCGCGATGAGAAGGTGATCGCCCGCAACCAGATCGCCCTGAACCTCGCACGCAAGGATGTCTACCCGGACTACTCGGTCACGGGCGGCTACTACAACATGGGCGCGATGCCCGACATGTACATGGTCCGCGTCGATTTCAAACTGCCCACGTCGTGGTTCCGCAAGCAGCGGCCCATGGTGGCCGAATCCGCCGCCATGCTCGCCGAATCGCGCCAGATGCTTGCCGCCAACGCGCAGAGCCTGGCCTTCCGCATCCAGGATGAGTACCTGACGGCGCAAACGGCGGAGAAGCTGATGCGCCTCTACGAAGAGAGCATCGTGCCGCAAGGGAGCTTGGCGCTGGAGTCGTCGCTCTCCAGCTACGAGACGGGCATGGTCGACCTGCTCAGCGTGCTCATGAATTTCCAGACCGTGCTCGACTACCAGCTCAGCTACTACGAGGAAATGCTCAGCTACTCGCTCGCCGTGGCGCGGCTGGAAGAGTTGACGGGGGCGCGGCTATGAAACGCACCCTCGCGATGATCGCGCTGATCGTGACCGCGTTCACCGGAGGCTGGTATGCGTCACGGCAAGGCGCCCCCACCGCGCAAGCCCCCCAGCGCAAGGTGCTGCATTACATCGACCCGATGCACCCCTGGTACAAGTCCGACAAGCCGGGCATCGCGCCGGACTGCAACATGGCGCTGGTGCCGGTCTACGAAGACGACGCGGCGGCGAGGCAGGCGCGGCAGCCGGACAACCGCAAGGTGCTCTATTACTACGATCCGCAGCGGCCGGCGTATCGCTCCAACAACCCGGGCTTGAACCCGGAGACCGGCGATGACCTGGTGCCGATGTATGAGAACGATCCGGAGTCGTTTTCGCCTGGCACAATTCAGATTTCGACAGAGAAACAGCAATTGATCGGCGTGAAAACGGGCGTGGCGGAGATCGCCTCTGGCTCGCGCACATTGCGCGCGGTGGGCAAAGTGACCATCGACGAGCGCCGCGTCCATCACGTTCACTCACGCACGGAAGGTTGGATTGAAACGGTCCACGCCGATTACGTCGGCCGCCCGGTGAAGCATGGCGAGCTCCTCTTCACTCTCTACAGCCCCGAGCTCTTCGCCAGCCAGCAGGAATTTTTGCTCGCGCTGCGCGCGCGGGAAACCATGCAGCGCAGTTCGCGCGAAGAGGACCGCCGCCAGATGGATTCGCTCGTCGCCGCCGCGCGCCATCGCCTGGAGCAATGGGAGCTGACGCCCCAACAAATTCGTGAGCTCGAGCAATCGCGCAAGCCCGTGCGCGAGATCCCGTTCTATTCGCCCCACGCAGGGCTGATCACCGCGCGCAATGCCTTTCCGCACCAAATGGCCAAGCCCGACATGGAGCTCTACACCATCGTCGATTACTCGCGCGTATGGGTGATCGCCGACCTCTACGAGTTCGAGGCGCCCAGCGTTCAGCCTGGCATGACGGGCACGATTACGAGCAGTTACACACCGGGGCGGACGATGCCGGCGCGGGTCACCTTCGTGCAACCGGAAGTGGACCCCATGACACGCACGGTGAAGGTGCGCCTGGAACTGGATAACCCCGGCCTGGCGCTGAAGCCCGACATGTTCGTCGACGTGGAGTTCCGCCTGGCGCGGCCCGCGCAAGTGATGGTTCCCTCCAGCGCCGTGCTCGACTCCGGCCTGCGCAAGCGCGTATTCATTGACCGCGGCGATGGTTACTTCGAACCGCGCGAGGTGGAGACCGGCGACACCTCGGGCGACCGCATCGCCATCGTGAAGGGACTGCGCGCGGGCGATCGCATCGTCGTCAGCGGCAACTTCCTCATCGACTCCGAGAGCCAGTTGAAATCGGGCGGCCAGCGTGCCGCGCCGCCGGAGCCGGTGGAGCACCGTCATGATTGACCGCATCATCGAGTTCTCCGCCCACAACCGCCTCCTCGTGTTCCTCTTCACCGGCGCGCTGGCGCTGGCGGGTTGGTGGTCCATGCACCGCGTGCCGCTCGATGCCATTCCCGACCTCAGCGACACGCAGGTGATCATCTACTCGCGCTGGGACCGCAGCCCGGACATCCTCGAAGATCAGGTCACCTATCCCATCGTCACGGCCATGCTCGGCGCGCCGCGCGTGAAGGACGTGCGCGGGTTCTCTGACTTCGGATTCTCTTACGTCTACGTGATCTTCGAGGAGGGCACCGATATCTACTGGGCGCGCTCGCGCACGATGGAATTCCTCTCCGCGGTGCTGCCCAAACTGCCGCAGGGAGTGAACACCGAGATCGGACCCGACGCCACCGGCCTCGGCTGGGTGTTTCAGTACGTGCTGCTCGACGAAAGCGGCACTCACTCGCTCGCTGAGCTGCGCAGCGTGCAGGACTGGTATCTCCGTTACCACCTCAAGACCGTGCCCGGCGTGGCCGAGGTGGCGCCTCTGGGCGGCTTCGTGCGGCAGTATCAGGTGAACGTCGACCCCAACCGGCTCCAGGCGCTCAACATCCCCATCGGCAAGGTGGCTGACGCTGTGCGCGCGGGCAACAACGACGTCGGCGGACGGCTCGTCGAGTTCTCCGGCGCCGAGTACATGGTGCGCGGCCGCGGCTATGTGCGCTCCACCGCAGACATCGAACAGATCGTGCTGGCGGCTAATGAATCCGGGGTTCCCGTGCGTGTCGGCGACGTTGGCACGGTGACCCTCGGTCCCGACATCCGGCGCGGCGTAGCCGACTGGAACGGCACAGGCGACGTGGTAAGCGGCATCGTCGTCATGCGGCAGGGCGAGAACGCTCTCGATGTGATTGAACGCGTCAAGATAAAGCTGCGCGAAATCGAACCCGGCCTGCCCAAGGGCGTGAAAATCGTCACCGCCTACGACCGCTCGGACCTCATCCGGCGCTCCATCGACACGCTGAAGCGAACGCTGACCGAAGAGCTGATCGTCGTTTCGCTGGTCATTCTCCTCTTCCTATGGCATGTGCCCAGCGCACTCATTCCCATCCTCACCATACCCATCGCCATTCTCATTTCGTTCATCCCGATGTACGGCATGGGCATCACCTCGAACATCATGTCCCTCGGCGGCATTGCGATTGCCATCGGCGCGATGGTGGATGCAGCCATTGTCGTGGTGGAGCAGACGCACAAAAAGCTCGAAGAATGGGAGCGCGAAGGCCGCAAGGCAGACTACCGCGACGTGGTCATCTCGGCCGTGAAGGAGGTGGGCGGGCCGAGCTTCTTCGCGCTGCTCGTGATCGCCGTCTCCTTCCTGCCCGTGCTCACGCTCGAAGCGCAGGAGGGCCGCCTCTTCAAACCGCTCGCCTACACCAAGAACTTCGCCATGATCGTCGCCGCCGTGCTCGCCATCACGCTCGACCCGGCCATGCGGCTCACCTTCACCCATCTGCGCAACTTCGACTTCCGCCCGCGCTGGCTGGCCCGCCTCGCCTCGGCCGTGCTCGTCGGCAAGATCCACCCCGAAGAGCGCCACCCTGTATCGCGCATCCTCATCCGCCTCTATGAGCCCGTGTGCGCCCTGGCGTTGCGCTGGAAATGGGGCGTCATCGCCGGCGCGCTCGCGCTGGTCGCTGTCACCGTGCCCGTGTTTCAGAGTCTCGGCTCCGAATTCATGCCGCCGCTCGATGAAGGCTCGCTGCTCTACATGCCCACGACGCTGCCGGGCATCTCAGTGGGCGAGGCGCAGCGGCTGTTGCAGGTGCAGGACCGCATCCTGGTGCGGTTCCCCGAGGTTGCCAGCGTGCTCGGCAAGGCCGGCCGAGCGGAGACGCCTACCGATCCAGCGCCCTTCTCGATGATGGAAACCGTCATCCTGCTCAAGCCGCACGAGCAGTGGCGCAAACACCCCACATGGTGGAGCGAACGCGCCCCGGAGTGGCTGAAGCCGGCGCTGCGCCACATCACGCCCGACCACATCTCTACCGAGCAACTGGTGGAGGAGATGAACCAGGCGCTGCGGATCCCTGGCACCTCGAACGCCTGGACCATGCCCATCAAGAACCGCATCGACATGCTCACCACCGGCATCCGCACCCCGGTGGGCATCAAGATTTTCGGCGCGGATACAAGCCGCATCGACGCCATCGGCGTGCAGTTGGAGGACACGCTGCGCACCGTGCGCGGCACACGCAGCGTCTTTGCCGAGCGCACAGCGGGCGGCTATTTTCTCGACCTCGACTGGAAGCGCGAAAACCTGGCGCGTTACGGCCTCTCGATCGAAGACGCGCAGATGGTGGTGATGTCGGCCATCGGCGGCGACGCTGTGACGACGACGATCGAAGGCCGCGAGCGCTACACCGTGAACGTGCGCTATCACCGCGATTTCCGTTCCGACACCGCCAGCCTCGGCCGCGTCCTGGTCCCCGCCATGGATGGCCGCGCGCAGATCCCCATTGCCCAACTGGCCGACATCCGGCTGCGCAGCGGCCCGTCGATGCTGCGCGACGAAAACGGCATGCTCAGCGGCTATGTCTTCCTCGACGTCGCCGGCCGCGACATCGGCGGCTACGTCGACGACGCCAAGCGCGCGGTCGCCACGGGCTTGAGCCTGCCGCCGGGCTACTCGCTCCAGTGGAGCGGCCAGTATGAATCGCTCGCCCGCGTGCGGGAGAAGTTGAAGGTCGTGCTGCCGCTCACGCTCTTTCTCGTGGTGCTGCTGCTCTATCTGAATACGCGCTCGTTCACCAGGACGGGCATCATCCTGCTGGCCGTTCCCTTCTCCGCCATCGGCGCCATCTGGCTGCTCTACGCGCTCGGCTACAACATGAGCATCGGCGTGTGGGTGGGGCTCATCGCCCTGCTCGGCGTGGATGCCGAGACCGGCGTGTTCATGCTGCTCTATCTCGACATCGCCTACAACGACGCGAAGCGGGCAGGGCGCCTGACGAGCTTGCCGGCGCTGCGCGAAGCGATTCTCCACGGGGCTGTGAAGCGCATCCGCCCCAAGTTCATGACGGTGGCCACGATGCTTCTCGGCCTGGCGCCCATCATGTGGTCCACCGGCGCCGGCGCCGACGTGATGAAGCGCATCGCCGCACCGATGATCGGCGGCATTGTGACGTCGTTCGTCTTGGAACTCGTCGTCTATCCGGCAATTTATGAGGTATGGAAATGGCACTTCGAATTGAAGCGCGAACTCTCGCGGGCTTGATGCTGGCGGCATGGGCGCAGGCGGAAACCGTCACGCTCGCCGCCCGGCACGATCATCGCAGGGGCAGTTGCGCGGGCAGCATCACCATCACAGCGGAGGGCATCGAGTATCGCGAAGCCCCGCGCGACAAGCCGCGCAAGAAGCCGCACCGCTTTGCCTGGTCGTGGGCCGACACCCAGCAGGCTACGCTGAGCGCGAAGGAACTCACCGTCCTCACCTACGAGGACCGCTGGATGAAGCTCGGCGCGGACCGCGAAATGCAATTCGCATTGTCGCCAGGCACGGATCTGGCGGCCGCCACCGCCGCACTGCGCGAGGGCTTAGGGCGCAAGTTCGTCGCGGCTCTCGCGGCAACCGGTACCGCCCCGCTCTGGACGCTACCGGCAAAGCACCTCAGCGGCTTTCGCGGCACAGCCGGCGCAATCGAAATGCGCAGCGGCGGCATCATCTTCCGATCCCCCACGCTCGCGCGCACCTGGACCTGGGACGACCTCGAAAACGTCTCCAGCGCCGGCCCCTACGAACTCACACTCACCACCTTCGAGCGCTCGCGCATCCACTATGGCGGGCGCCGCGACTTCACCTTTCAACTGCGCGAACCGATCACTCCCGCGCAACTGGACCACCTCTGGCGGCGCGTCACGCGCCCATCGCACATCCTGAACGAATTCACCACCAAGGAGAACTGATCCATGAGATTCCTCATTCTGCTCTTGACCGCCGCCAGCCTGATGGCCGCGCCCCAAACCTTCACCGGCATCATCACCGACGACATGTGCAAGATGGGCCACACGGCGATGAACATGGGGCCTGACCCGGAGTGCGTGCGCAAGTGCGTGCGCGAAATGGGCAGCAAGTACGCCCTCTACGACGGCAAGAAGGTCTACAAACTAAGCGATCAGAAGCTGCCTGAGCCATTCGCCGGAAAGAAGGTGGTGGTGAAGGGAAAGCTCTACGAAAAGACCGGCATCATCAAGGTCGAGTCCATCGAAGCGGCAAAGTAGGGATTCACCGCGAGAGCACGACGTAGGCGACCCAGCACAGCGCAACCGCGGCCAGGGCCAGAGCCAGCCACACCGCCGGGCCACGGCCCGCCCGCGGCGGCGCTTCATGACTCGTGCCGGGCTGCGGCCGGTCGCGCGCAAGCTCCGGCTTCGGCATCTCCGCCGTTTCCTCCTGCTCCGCTTCAGGGGTAATCGGAATGTGGCGGATCTCGCCGCAACAAATGGCGATCACCGTTACGTTGTCCTGCTGCGGAAGCCCTATGGCAAGCGTTCGGCGGACCAGCCCTTCGGCCGGATCGCCCGGTCCGCTCAGCGCCTCGCTGATCTCGGCAAGTGAGAGCGTCTTAAAGAGTCCGTCAGTGGCCAGCAGGACCATATCGCCCTCCTGCATCTGGAGCGGCTCGGCGGGCAGATCGATTTCCGGCATCTTGCTCATGCCGACGTAGCTGGTGAGCGCTTCGCGATGCGGATTGGCGGCCGCCAGTTCCCGCGGCAGCTCGCCCTGTTTCACCTGATCGTCGAGGAACGAGCCAAAGGTGTGGGCCCGGTTGAGCCGCCGCACACTGCCTCCGCGCACCAGGAACAGGCCGCTGTCGCCGGTGGACACCCATTGCATGCGCCCGCCGCAAACGGCCACGGCGATCATCGTTGTCCCCATCTGGCCGGGCACCTTGCGCGCCTGGGCTTCCTGGGCCACGGCGGCGTTGGCCGACAGCAGGGCATCGCGCAGCGCGTCAATGAGCCGCCCCCCCGGCCCGCGCGCCTGAAAGTGGCGGCTGAACTCCTGCACGGCGCGTCGCGCGGCGGCGTCGCCATGCGCCAGCCCCCCCATGCCGTCGGCAATCACTGCGACATGGCATTGCTGCTCGGCCGGCTCGCTTGTGTCGACATCCAGAATCGCAAAGCAGTCTTCCTGATACGGCCGGCCGCCGATGTTCTGGGCGTTTGTGGTGCGGATGTCCGGGATCATGAGGGTGTGCTTGCGCCTCTCCAGATTGCCACGCCCCGCGCCGGCCGTGTTACGCTCCGGAATCCGGGATGCAGAACGACGTTTGGATGTGCCGTGCCTGCCTGTTGCTGGCGGCGTTCTTTTTTTCCACCGGCGGGGCCGCGATTAAGTTTACGTCGTTCGGCGCCTGGGAAATCGCCGGCATCCGGTCACTCATCGCCGCGGTGGCGATGCTGGCCGTCGTCCCCGAAGCCCGCCGCCGCATCACCTGGCGTCACCTGCTGGTCGGGCTTTGCTATGCCCTCACGCTGGTCACCTTTGTCGCGGCCAACAAACTCACCACTTCGGCTAATGCGATTTTCCTCCAGTCCACCGGCCCCTTGTATCTTCTGCTTGCCGCGCCGCTGTTGTTGAAAGAAGCCGTGAAGCGGGCCGACGCCTGGGCGCTGGCCTTGATGGCCTGCGGCATGGCCCTCTTCTTCGTTTCCACCGATACGGCCACCGCCATCGCCACCAACCCGGCCCAAGGCAACCTGCTGGCGGCCATTTCCGGCGCCGCCTGGGCCGGCGTCGTGGGCAGCCTCCGCTGGCTCGAACGCGATGCGCCCGGCAGCGGACCCTCCACCGTCGTCGCCGGTAACCTCATCGCCTTCCTCATCAGCCTGCCCTTCCTCTCCTCCGTGCCCTCCGGCTCGGCTTCCGACTGGGCCGCCCTCCTCTACCTGGGCTGCTTCCAAATCGCCCTGTCCTATGTGTTCCTCAGCCGCGGACTGCGCGGCGTTCCGGCCATCGAAGCCTCTTTGTTGCTTCTACTGGAGCCCGCCCTCAATCCCTTCTGGACCTGGATCACCCTCGGCGAACGGCCGTCTTCGTGGGCTCTGGCGGGAGGAATCCTCATCGTCAGCGCCACCGTCGTGCGCCTGCGGCGCTGACAGGCCCCGGGTTAAGCTGCGCTGCGGCGGCGCCGCGGCGGCCATGGGACTCCGCCGTCCCATGGCCTACACCCTAGTACGCCAGGCCCACGCTTTCGTCAGCAATCCGAGGCCAAAGAATAGGGACTCTTCCCAATTTGGTTCCCCGGCACGCCCCCGTACAATCCATAGTGAGAGAAGAACACCCACAAACCATGGCCGCTACCACTGCACGCTCGAAGCCCTACTTCAATGAGATGGAGGCCGCGCGCCATCTGGGAGTCAGCATTGATGAGTTCCGCATCCTCGTCCGGCGCCACATCGTGGACCGCGAGGAAGACCTGAACAACATGCCGATCACCACCTTCCACGCCTCTGATCTGCTGCTGTTGCGGCTGCTCACCGGACGCGGCACGGCCCTCAGCCACAGCCGGTAACCGCGCACCCCGTCACCGCTTCCTGATCGTCACCGCCAGCCCGCCGCCGGAGCTGTACACCACTGTGTCCAATGCCGCGTTGGCGCTCACCGCGCGCATGTAGTCCGGCACCATATCGACGTTGTGGGCCAGAATCAGCCCTCCCGGACGCACCAGCGGCAGCAGCTTGTTCAGGTAGTCGACGTAGCCTTCCTTCTCCGCATCGAGGAACACAACATCGATCGGCCCTTTCAGCGCGCGAATATTCTCGTGCGCATCCCCTTCAACGATCGTGATGCGGCGCTCCACACCCGCCATCTGAAAATGCTTGCGGGCCAGCGCGGCTCGCGTTTTGTCGAGCTCGAAGGTCGTCAGCCGCCCCCCCGTCTTCTCCAGCGCCAGGGAGAACCAGAGACCGGAGAGGCCCGTCGAGGTGCCAATCTCCACCACGTGCTGCGCATTCGCCGTTTCCGCGAGGATGCGCATCAGCCGGCCATCGGCGGCCGGAACATTGGCGTAGAGGTCGCCGTTGCGGACCATCGTCTCCATCGTCTCGATCACCTTTTTCTCAAACGGTGAGTTCGCCCGCAGCGGGGCCGCTTCCTGGGTGCCGAACCCGCGGCCGCGCCGCTGCCCGCACACGGGAACGGCGGCAAGGGAAACGAGAAGGAGGAGGGAAAAGAGACGTTGCATGGAGCTACCTGTTCCTAACGACGCAGCCCAGGCACGCGTGGTTGACGCAAACGGTCCAACCGCCCACATGGGTGACAGGCAGCCCTCCCCCCTTCCCTTCTTGTACAATGGCGGCTCTATGGCCAAAATCGGATTCCTCGGACTCGGCATCATGGGCTACCCCATGGCCCGCAATCTTCGCCGCGCCGGACACGACGTCTACGTCTGGTCGCACACCGCCTCGAAATCGGCCCGCCTCGCCCAGGAAGTGGGCGCCGTGGCCTGCGCCACACCCAAGGAGGTCGGCGCCGCCGTCGAATGCGCCTTCTTCTGCGTCGGCGACACAGCGATGTCTGACCGCGTCGTCTTCGCCGAAGACGGCCTTGCGGCGGGCATGACCGCTGGCGGCGTGATCGTCGACACCAGCACGGTAGCGCCCTCATTCAGTATTGCCATGGGCGAAAAACTGGCAAAACAGGGAATTAACTTCCTCGGCGCGCCTTGCACCGGCTCCAAGCCCGGCGCCGAAGGCGGCACCCTCACCTTCATGATCGGCGGCGAACAAACGGCGTTCGAACGCACCCGCCCCTTCTTTGAGGCCATGGGCAAGAAGCTCTACTATTGCGGCGGTCCTGGACTCGGCCTCCACGCCAAGCTCACCCAGAACCTCGTCCTCTCCAACCTCCTCCAAGCCTTCAACGAGGGACTCGTGCTCTCCACCAAGGCCGGCGTCGACCCCGCCCTTATGCTCGACATCCTCGACAACTCAGCCGCCAAAAGCGGATTGATCTCCTTTAAGGCCCCCTACATCTTTCGCCGCGACTTCACCACCAACTTCTCCGTAAAGTGGATGCATAAGGACATCGGCCTCATGCTTGACTCCGCCAGCGAGCAGGGCGTGCCCCTTCCGCTCACCGCCCTCACCCGTCAGATGTTCCAGGCGGCCATCGCCAAGGGTTTGGGCGAGGACGATATTTGCTCTACTATCAAGGTGTTAGAGGATATCGTGGGGGTCGCGGTGAAATCTTCTTGATTTTGGATCTCGATTTTCGTTGACATTCCAAATTCAGTATCCTATTATTGGAATCAAGCCGGGGAGGCAACTCCCACCAAAGCGAGACTAACCTCACTTGATAGACCCCTGAAGCAATTCCTCCCCGGCGCCCCTTCAATAGTTCTTCTCCAGATTGTACAGACTGATCACCGGCCTTTCACGAGGCCGGTGTTTTCGTTTTCCCCGCTTTGTCCCACCTTCCCCACTCCCATTCACCCTCGCCAGCGCCTCCCCCAATGCGTTCTCCCTCTCGCGGTTCAATGATAGGATGAGGGCAGGACCCGTGTGCCTCCGCGTCCGGATCCCTTCACACGCATGAACATCTGCATATTGGGCTCCACAGGTTCCATCGGCGTCTCCACACTCGACGTCGTGCGCAGGCTCAACTCGGCCACCCCCGGCGCCTGCTCCCTCCACGCCCTGGTCGCCGGCCGCAACGCCGACCTCCTCGCCGAGCAGATCGCCGAATTCCGCCCCCAGGTGGCGATCGTGGAAACGGAACAGGTTCTGGCGCATCTGATAGACAGGCTGGCTGAACGGGGCCTGCCTCGTTCAGAGTGGCCGCAGTTGGAATGGCGCCCGGAATCGCGTGTGGCGGCGGCCGTTGCCCCCGAGGTGGACACAGTGATGAGCGCCATCGTCGGGGTGGAGGGGCTGCAGGCTACCTATGCCGCGGTCCGGGCGGGCAAAAAGATCGGGCTGGCCAACAAGGAGGTCCTGGTGGCCTCGGGCAGCCTGGTGATGACAGCGGCGCGGGAACAGGGAGTGGAGTTGATACCGGTGGATAGCGAGCATAACGGAGCCCACCAGTGCCTGCGCGGCAACCGCCGCTCAGAGGTGCTGCGCCTCATCCTCACCGCCTCGGGCGGGCCGTTCCGCCAGACCCCGGCCGAAGAGTTCGCTTCCATTACGCCGCAACAGGCCTTGAACCACCCCACCTGGAAGATGGGCCGCCGCATTACCATCGACTCGGCCACGCTGATGAATAAGGGCTTCGAGGTGATTGAGGCCTGTTGGCTGTTCGGCCTCTCACCGCACGAGGTCGACGTGGTCGTCCACCCCAGCTCGAGCGTCCACGCCATGGTCGAGTATTGTGACGGCAGCGTCGTCGCCCAGATCTCCACAACCGACATGAAAATGCCGATCCAATATGCGTTGACGTATCCTGACCGCCTGGAGGCGCCGGTGCCGCGCATGGATTGGTCCCAACCGCGCGTGATGGAGTTCTACCCGCCGCAGCCGGAGAAATTTCCGCTGCTGGGCATGGCTTATGAGGCGCAGCGCGCCGGTGGTTCGGCGACGTGCACGCTCAATGCGGCCGATGAGGTAGCGGTGGAATCGTTCCTGGAGGGGCGCATTTCGTTCCCCGGCATCTGGGAAGTGGTGGCCGAAACGCTACACCGTGTGCCCTCGCGCACGGCGGCCTCGGTTGAGGAGATACTGGAGATTGACCGCGAGTCGCGCCGCGTGGCTCGCGAAGTGGTACACGTACGGGGAAATGGCCGGGCCGTGGGGCCCGCCGCAACGGTGGCGACGTGGAACGCGCCGGGTTGAGCGCGTCCGGACAGAGGAAGAGGTAACGGGTAATCGATATGGTGCTCTGGTTTCTGTTGTTGATCGGGGTGATGATCGTCATCCACGAGTTGGGCCACTACTGGGCCGCCCGTTGGTTTGACATTCGCGTGGACACCTTCAGCTTCGGCTTCGGCCCGCGGCTGTTTGGATTCAAGAAGGGCGAGACCGATTTCCGCGTCTCGGCCATTCCCTTTGGCGGCTACGTGCGCATGGCCGGCGAGCAACCCGGCGACAATAACGCCGACGACCCGCGCTCCTTCCAGGCCAAGCCGCGCTGGCAGCGTCTCATCGTCGTCTTCGGCGGGCCGTTCATGAATCTGGTTCTCGCCGTTGCCCTGCTGACCGGCCTCTTTATGTATCGCTTCCCGAAGCAGCCGGACCGGCAGGTCTCCGGCGTCGTCGGTGTGGTGCTGCCCGATTCGGCGGCGGCGCGCGCCGGCATCCAGGAAGGCGACCGCATCACAGCGCTCGACGGCATGCAGTATCCGGTTTGGGAGGACATCGCTCTCAAGGTTCTGGGCAGCCCCGGGCAACCCCTGCGCGTCACCTACGAACGCGCCGGCGTGGAAAAAGAGGCCACCCTCGTTCCCGAGATGGACAAGCGCGACGGCATCGGCACGGCCGGCTGGGGTGAGCAGATGGAAATCCAGGTCGGCGGCGTGCAGAAAGGCATGGACGCCGAGCGCAAGGGCCTCCGCGCCGGCGACGTGCTGGTATCCATCAACGGCCAGCCGATTCGTTCCTCCATGAAAATCCGCGAGACGGTAAAGACCTCGCAGGGCAAACCGGTGGAGGTTGTGTTCCGCCGCGAAGGCAAGGAGCAGTCGGTCAGCGTGACGCCGGCCGAAGGCGAACTGGAGGGCCAGAAGACCTGGATGATCGGCGTGCAACTGGAGCCGCGCTTCGTCTTCGTGCAGTTGGGGCCCATCGAAGCCCTGCGCGAGTCCGTGCGGGCCAATGTGAAAAGCGCCTCGCTCATCTACTCGTTCCTCCACGGCATCATCGAACGGCGCATGTCGCCGCGCTCGCTCGAAGGCCCCATCCGCATGGCGCAGATCTCCGGCGAAGCGGCCAAGGAGGGCCTCAGCAGCTACCTCGGCCTGATGGCCATGGTCAGCCTGAACCTGGCCATCTTCAACCTGCTGCCCATCCCCATCCTCGACGGCGGCTCGATCCTGCTGCTTCTGGTGGAGATGATCTTCCGCCGCGACCTCAGCCTGCAGGTGAAGGAGGCCGTCCTCAAGTTCGGCTTCGTCTTCCTGCTCATGGTGGTGATGTTCGTTCTCTATAACGACATCCGCAAGATCATGCCCACCGGAGGCTGAGCGGACAGCGGCAGGAACCTCCCCCAGGGGCGGCGATTCGATCTACAAACAGGGATGACCCGCATGGTCATCCCTGTTTTGCTTTCCGTCTCGGCGCCACTCCAACCAGGCCCTGCGCGCCACTGCAAGCGATTCCTGTTTACAGATATTCTGAGTTTAATATCGATACCGGTATTGCCCCCTCCCCCCGCGGCGATAAGAACTTCAAGGCCCACAGGCGGATGTTCTGTAGGCTGCATTACAGTCCCAACCTACGGGCACTGTCTACTTTCCTGTAGAGGGAGATACTCGTGGCCCCGAAAAGTTGGACCATCAGACGGCGGGTGCTGGCAAGTTTTGCGCTTGTCATTGTGCTTCTTTTCTCGGCGTCCGGAATGGCCGTTCACGACTTGAGCGGGTTGCTGGACACAACTAGGACTATGTTGACGGTGTCCGACCAGGACCGCTTCATCGGCAACCGCGAGGTCGACCATCTGAACTGGGTGAAATCGCTGAGCCTCGCCCTCTTGGGCGCGGGCAGGTTCGAGGGTCAACAGGATCCCACGCGGTGCGCATTGGGAAAGTGGGTGTACGATGACGCCGCGCAGGCCAAAATCGAGGACCCCCGCGTACGTGCCCTGGTCGGGGAGATGGAGCCGGCGCACCGCGCGCTGCATAGCTCAGCGTCGAAGGTCCTGGCGGCCCATGCCGCCGGTGACACGCAATTGGCCGTCTCGCTGTTCCAGAAGGAGACGCTCACGGCGCTGCAGGCAACCTCGTCGCGGCTGCACAGCATCCGGGAGGCGTATCAACAATCCGTGCAGGGGCGGAGCGCGTCCCTGTTGGAGGAGGTGCAAGGCGGCATCCGGGAGCAGGCGGGCATCGGCACGGCGGGCTTCCTGTCCGCCCTGGCCGTGGCATTTCTGCTCATCCGCTTCCTCGGCTCGCGGCTGCATCAGGCGGTGGTGGAGCTCAGCGAGGGAGCCGGCCAGGTGAACTCGGCGGCGGAGCAAGTGTCCACCGCCAGCCAGACCCTCGCCCAGGGTGCCACGCAGCAATCCGAGGCGCTGCACGAAACCTCTGCCGCGGCCGAGGAGATCAACGCCATGGCCAACAGGAATGGCGAAAACGCCCGGAGCGCCGCCAACCTCATGGCCGGAGCCGAGCGTCAGTTCAACACCGCCAACCGTTCGCTCGACGAAATGGTGGGGGCCATGAACGAGATTACGGAGCAAAGCGGCAAGATCTCGCGCATCATCAAGGTCATCGACGAGATCGCCTTCCAGACGAACATCCTCGCCCTCAACGCCGCCGTCGAGGCCGCCAGGGCCGGCGAGGCCGGCATGGGCTTCGCCGTGGTGGCCGACGAGGTCCGCAACCTCGCCCAGCGGAGCGCCCAGGCCGCCAAGGACACCGCCGCGCTCATTGATGAGTCCATCGCCAAGTCCAATAGCGGCAAGACCAAAGTGGATGAGGTGGCGCAGGCGATTGGCCACATCACGCATGAAGTGCTCAAGGTTAAGTCCTACGTTGACCAGGTGAGTGAAGGCAGCCAGCAACAGAGCACCGGCATTCACCAGGTGGCGCGCGCCGTAACGGACATGCAGTCGCTCACGCAGGGCAACGCGGCCGGAGCCGAGGAAACCGCCGCCGCGGCCGAGGAGTTGAACGCCCAGGCGGCCTCCATGCGCGAGGTGGTGGGCCGCCTGCGCGCCCTGGTCGACGGCGCTCCAGTGGCTGTGGCCTGAGTCGCGGCACTCCCCGCTTCGCCGTCGCCCTCAGTGCCCTTCGGCTTCCAGAAACCGCTCGGCCTCAATCGCCGCCATGCAGCCCGCGCCGGAGGCCGTGATCGCCTGCCGGTACACACGGTCCTGCACGTCGCCGGCATGGAATACGCCCGCCACCGACGTCCGCGCGCCGCCATGCGACACGATGTAGCCGTCCGGATCCAGATCGATCTGCCCCACAAACGGCTTCGTGTTCGGAATGTGGCCAATGGCGATAAACAGGCCGTCCACCTCGCGCCGGAATACCTCGCCTGAATCGAGGTTCTTCAGCGTCACGCCCGTCACCAGCCCCGTGCCGCCATCCTCCACCTCCTCAATCGCCGCCGGCGTGAGGAACTCCACCTTCGGGTTGGCCTTCACACGGTCCAGCATGATCTTCGAGGCGCGGAACTCCGAACGCCGGTGCACCAGCGTCACACGGCGGCCAAAGCGCGTCAGAAAGTTCGCCTCCTCCATCGCCGTGTCGCCGCCGCCGACGACCATGATCTCCTTACCGCGGTAAAAGAAGCCGTCGCAGGTGGCGCACGAGCTCACACCGTGGCCGATCAGCTTCTGCTCGCTCGGCAGGTTCAGCCAGCGCGCCGAAGCGCCTGAGGCGATAATCAGCGTCTTCGTTTCGATCCATTCGCCGTCAATGTTGAGGCGGATCGGCCGCCTCCCCAACTCGGCCCCGATCACCGAGGCGTGCCTGTACTCGGCGCCAAACCGCTGCGCCTGCTTCTTCATGTTCTCGACCAGTTCCGGACCTTGGATGCCCTCCGGGAAGCCGGGAAAATTCTCCACTTCCGTGGTCAGCGAAAGCTGGCCGCCCGGCTCATGGCCGGAGATGACGACGGGCTTCAATCCGGCCCGCCCCGTGTAAATGGCCGCGGTATTGCCCGCGCAGCCGGAGCCGATGATGACGACGTTCTGCATAGTGGTGGGAAACCTCTCAATCTATCATGGAGACGGCCCCCGGCCTGAGCGCCGGAGGGCGCTTCAACTCAGCCAGGCCGTGACAATGCGGTTGGCGGCGAACGCGCACACGTACGCCAGCCCCGTCATGTAGCTGAACTGCAGGATCGGCCACTTCCAGCCGCCGGTCTCGCGCTTCACCACCGCCACCGTCGACATGCACTGCATGGCAAAGGCGAAAAAGACCAGCAAAGCCACCGCGCCGCCGGGTGTCAGGTCTTTCTGCAGCGCCGCGCCAAGCCCTTGCGTGTCCTCTTCCGATTCGATGCCGTAGATCGTCCCCAGGGTTCCCACGATCACCTCCCGCGCCGCCAGCGAGGTGATCAGTCCGATGCCGACCTTCCAGTTGAAACCCAGCGGCTCGATCAGCGGTTCCACCGTGCGCCCGATCGAACCAGCCACCGAATCGCGGATCTGCGGCGATTTGCCGTCAGTGAGGGGTAAGTGGGCGAGAATCCACAGCCCGATCGACACGGCAAGGATGATCGTGCCGGCGCGCTTCAGGAAGACCATCCCGCGATCCACCAGGCGCAACCCCAGCGACCGTAGCATGGGCCAGCGGTACGAAGGCAGTTCCAGCAGAAACGGTGTGCCGTCGCTGCGCAGAACGCTCGATTTCAAAGCGCGGGCCGTGAACAGCGCGGCCGCGAAGCCAAGCACGTAGAGCCCGATCATGGCCGCCGCCCGCGTGCCCAGCAGGGGACCCAGCAACGGGCGTTCCGGGATAAACGCGGCAATCACCAGCGTATACACCGGCAGCCGCGCCGAACAGGTCATAAAGGGCGCGATGAGAATCGTGGCGATGCGGTCGCGCTTGTTCTCGATGGTGCGCGTCGCCATCACCGCCGGCACGGCGCAGGCATAGGCCGAGAGCAGCGGAATGAAGCTCTTCCCCTGCAGGCCAAAGCGGGCCATCGTGCGGTCCGCGATCAGCGCCGCGCGGGCCAGATAGCCCGAGTCTTCCAGGATCCCGATAAAGAGGAACAGCAGCAGAATCTGCGGCAGAAACACAACCACGCCGCCCACGCCGCCAATCACGCCTTCCGTCATCAGGTCGCGCCACGGCGACTCCGGCAACGTCGCGCCGATCCACTTGCCCAGCCCCGTCACCAGGGCTTCCACCCCTTCCATCAGCGGAGCGGCCCCCGTGAAAATCGCCTGGAACACCGCCACAACGATCATCAGGAAAATGAGCGGACCGGCCAGCGGGTGAAGGACAACCGCATCCAGGCGGCGGCTCCACAGCGAAGGAGCAGGAGCTTTCCATGTTCCCTGCGAGAGCCGCGTTGCCCACGCCCGGCACTGCGGCACATCGTTGCCGGCGGGCAAGTTATTCAGAATCGGAAAGGGCGACCCGGCGGGAAGCGGCACGGCAAGCGAACCGTCGAGAAACTCGAACACCGGCTCCAGCCCCTCGCCCTTCGAAGCGCTCACCAGCACCACGGGCACACCCAGCCGCTGCGACAACTCGGCCGTGTTCAGCGTGCCGCCCCGGCCGGCAAGATCATCGGCCATGTTCAACACCACCAGCGTCGGCAGACCCAGCCCCAGCACCGGCGCCGCCACCACCAGGTGGCGAGAGAGATTCGTCGCATCCAGCACCAGCAACACGGCGTCAGGACGCGGAATCCCCTGCATATCGCCGCGCAGCACATCGCGCGTGACGCATTCGTCCTCTGACCTCGGCTCGAGCGAATAGATGCCCGGCAGGTCGATCAGGTCCACCTCCACGCCGCGCTTCGAGGTCAGCCGGCCGGAGTGATGTTCCACCGTGACGCCAGGGTAGTTCGCCACCTTCTGGCGCAGGCCCGTGAGGCGGTTGAAGAGCGTGGTTTTGCCGGCATTAGGTGGACCGACCAGGGCCACGGTTTTGAGTGCGGGCGCTTTGAGCGAAACCACACCACCGCCGCCCGCGGGCGACGCGGAGACACTCGTGCCGGGACCGGCGTGGCAATCGCTCATGGCGGGAACTACATCGAACGGTCGAGATGAATCTGGCGCGCCGTTTCGCTGCGCAGCGCCACATCGGCGCCATCCACGCGATACACGCGCGGGTCGCCGCCCGGAGCCGGCCGCGTGTAGGAAACCGTCGAGCCCGGCACGAAGCCCAGAATCATCAAACGATGCGCAACTTCCTCCGGCAGATTCAACTCACTCAGCGTCGCTTCTTCGCCCGGGGCGAGGTCCAGCAGCGTCGCCCTGTGGGGGAGTCGATTGTTGCCACTCAGTTGCATCAATCCTAGTATGCTCCCGGCGGGGGGCCGTGTCAATCGCGTCCATCCGGCCACCCTTGCCCCCGTCCCCGCACCCACTGTATGCTGCCCCTGATGCCTGCCACACGCCGCGCCTTCCTCTCCACCCTGCCGGCCCTGCTCCCTGCGCAAACGCACCGTAAGCCGAACATCCTCTTCATCCTCGCCGACGACCTCGGCTACACCGGCGTGCGCTGCTTCGGCGGCAACCACGCCCGCACTCCCCGGCTCGACCATCTGGCCTCCGAAGGCGTCAAGTTCACCCACGCCTACGTGCAACCGCAATGCACGCCCACCCGCGCCAGCCTCCTCACCGGACAGCACACCGCCCGCAACCGTATGTGGCACGTCATCCCCGGTTACGACTATCCCTACATGCGCCTCCGCGAACCGGCTTACCGCACCTCACTCGAGCGCGGCACGCCCACCCTCGCCGCCGCCCTCCGCGCCACCGGCTACTTCACCGGCATCATCGGCAAGTGGCATCTCACCACCAACGAAGACGGCCAGTATGAGCAACTCTTCCCCGAAGCCGCCTCGCACTATGGCTTCGATTGCCTTCCGCCTGTCCGGCAAAGGCACGCGATTGCAGGGTGGATACGCCGATCGTGCCCATGCTGGCCTGATGAAACACCACGCTGAAACCGTCCATCACCCGCCGCAGCAGCG
>JAFLBB010000084.1 GCA_017304135.1 Acidobacteriota bacterium
GGCCGCCAGGGCTGGGCGATCTGCTGCATTTCAGCGGGCTTGGGCAGGGCCTCGAGACCATACAGCTTTTGCATGGCGGCGCGGATGCCGTAATCGCCCACGGGGAGGATGTCGGGGCGCTGCAGGCTGAACATGAGGAACATGTGCGAGGTCCACTCGCCAATGCCCTTCACCTGGGTGAGGTGGGCGGTCACCTCGTCGTCGGGCAGATCGGGGAGGCGCGCGAAGTTGAGGCGGCGGGTGGCGGTGTGTTCGGAGAGGTCAAGCAGGTAGGAGGCCTTTTGCGTGGAGATGCCGGCGGCGCGCAGGCCGTCGGGACCGAGGCGGAGGACGGCGTGCGGAGTGACGCCGGGGCGTCCGCAGGCAGCCTGGAAGCGGGTGTGAATGGAAGCGGCGGCTTTGCCATTGAGCTGCTGGTAGACGATGCAGCGGACTAGCGCCGGGAAGCTGGGCTCGGTGAACGTGATGCGGCAGGGGCCGACGCGCTGGACGACGGCGGCCAGCGGCGTGGCCGAACGCTTCAGGTGGGCGGCGGCTTTGCGTAAAGTCTGGGGGCTCATGGAAACAGAATCGCGGCGGCACGCATCATAGTTATTGTAATGAGGCTATTGTAGTGAGCATGCGATGGAACAGGCGGGAAGCGCTGGCGCTGCTGGGCGGGGGCGCGTGGAACCTGGCGCGGGCGCAGGACGACCAGGTGATCAAGATCGACGTCGAGTTGGTGAACCTGCTCTGCTCGGTGCGCGACAAGCGGGGCGGCTATGTGCGCGGCCTCAATAAAGAGGACTTTACCATCCTCGAAGACGGCAAAAAGCAGGAAATCCGCTATTTCGCGCGGGAGACGGATTTGCCGCTCACCATGGGCCTGCTGGTGGACGTGAGCAAGAGCCAGGAGCGGCTGCTCGACATCGAGCGGCGGGCGGCGAGCGCGTTTTTCCGCAGCATGCTGCGGCAGAAGGACCTGGCGTTCCTGATCCAGTTCGGGGCCGACGCCGAGTTGCTGCAGGATCTGACGAATTCGGCGCGTCTACTGGAAAAAGGTTTGAACGATTTGAAAATCAGCGTCGACGTGGGGGCCATGCACACGGGCACGATTCCCAGCAGCCGCAAGCCCAAGGGGACTATCCTCTATGACGCCGTGCAACTGGCCGCCACCGAGAAGCTGCGCGGCGAGGTGGGGCGCAAGGCGATCATCCTGCTCACCGACGGCATGGACTACGGCAGCCACTACACGCGCGAAGATGCCATTTCGGCGGCGCAGAAGGCCGATGCGATCATCTATGGCATTTACTACGCCGACATGGCGGCCTACGGTTACGGCTTTGGCGGTTTTGGGGCCTCTGACGGCGAGCTGAAGAAGATGGCCGAGGAGACCGGCGGGCGCGTGTTTCATGTCGACCGCAAGAACTCGCTCGACGACGTGTTCACGCAGTTGCAGGAGGAGATGCGCAGCCAGTATGCGCTGGGCTATTCACCGAACAACGCGGTGCGCGACGGCGGCTACCGCAAGGTGGAGATCCGCACGGCGAGCAAGGAGCAGAAGGTGCAGGCGCGCAAGGGCTACTTCGCCGGCAAAGGCTGAGGCGCAAGCAAGGCTAGGCGCCGGCCGCGGTGTAGACGCGGCGCTGGTGCATGTAGGCCTCGATCGTCTCTTCCAGCGGCGGCATGGGGGCGATGCCGAGTTCGGCCAGGCGCTGGTTGGCGAGGGCCGAATACTTCGGGCGGCGGGCCGCGGTGCGGTATTCGCGTTCGTTGGTGGCCTTCAAATGCGGGCTGCGGCCGGAGGCGCGGAAGATCATCTGGGCCCAGTCATACCAACTGATCGGTGTGCCGCCGCCGAGGTGGACAACGCCGCGGACGTCGCGGTTGACGAGTTCCAACGTGCGTTCCGCGATGGCCGGAGCAAACGAGGGCGAGGCGACGTGGTCTTCCACAACGCGGATCTCCTTGCCGCCATCGGCGAGGCGGAGCATGAGCTCAGGGAAGTTGGAACGGGCCGTGCGCACGCCGGCGGCGCCGAACACACCGGAAACGCGAAGCACGAGCACGCGGTCGAGGTAGGCCTGGGCATAGGATTCCCCGGCGAGTTTGGAGACGGCATACGCGCCGAGAGGATGGACGGCGTCGGTTTCCGTGTAGGGGCGGCCGGCCGTGCCGTCAAAGACGTAATCGGTGGAGAAGTGGACAAGAAGGGCATCCACCTGGCGGCAGGTGACGGCCATGTGGCGCACGGCGAGGGCGTTCACCTGGAAGGCGGCGAGGGGCTCCTGTTCGGCCACGTCCACCATGTTGTAGGCGGCCGAGTTGATGACGAGGTCGGGCTCAATGGAGGTAATGTGGTGCTCGACGGCGGCGGCGTCGGTGATGTCGAGATTGGCCCGTGTCAGCGGGTGAACCTGAAAGCCCGCGGAGCGGAATGTGGAGACGAGTTCGACGCCGAGCTGGCCGGCCGAGCCGAAGATGAGAACCTTGCGCATGACAGATTCAGGGTATCGCGACGCGGGCGGGCCTGTTGCGGCGCGTGCGGGGGCGGTCAGTCGCGGCGCGAGGCGCGGGAAGCCGGTTCGGCCTCCTCCAGCAAGTGTTCGCGGCGGCGCGTGACCTCGGCCAGATTGAGCAGCGAGTGTTCCAATTGGACGCCGATGCCATACCCGTCGCCGTCGGTGGCGCAATAGCAGACCTCGCCCAGCAGCATGGCGTTGTCGAGGTCGATCCGCAGGGCGGTGTCGCATTCAATTCGGCGAGGGACGCGAAGTCGGGCGCCGCGTCCGGAGACGTTCAGCAGGACCGCGTCCAGGTGTTCCGGTGGCGAGCCGAGCAGGGTGACACGGACGGGACAATTCCAGGGAATACGGGTTTCTGCGCGGCGCTCCATATGAGGCGCATCGGCAGCGGACTTGAAAGTATGAGGGAAAGAGTGAGCGCGCTAACGCCAGGCCGCGATCAGCCACAGCAGCAGGGCGATGGCAACCAGAACGCCGAGCTCCACCCAGCCGCGCGTGGAAAGGCGCCAGCGCCGCGGAGCGGGCTGTTCCTTTTTGCGTGCGGCGAGCGCGGAGATGAGTCGGGAATCGAGGGCCGATTCCTGTCCTCGCAGCGATCGCAGGATCTCCTGCCGGCCGCGCTCATCGGCAATCAACAACGTCGCGGAGTTCTCGCCGGAGAGGGCGCGTTCCATCTGTTCCTGCACGGCGGGCGGCATCTCTTCCGGTGAGCGATAGGTGCGCACCGTGTTGCCCGCGCCCACCACGATGGTGGAAACTTTCTGCATCAACTTGCTCATCTGTGACCTACTCTACCCTATCGGCTACTGACGGCCTGCGGTACACGGGAACCAGCGGCGGCGGCGTCGGAATGTTCGAGCATCACCTGGATAAACCCGAGAGCGGCCTTGGAAAGTGACTTATCTTTGCGGTATACCAGCGCGAGCCTTCTAATGAGGGGCTCGGGTCCTAGGCTTACGGCGGCCAGGCGCCCCTGCTCCACCTCCTCGGCGCAATGCGAGGCGGCGAGAAAGCTGATGCCGAGGCGGGCCAGGACAAAGCGCTTGGTCATCTCGGTGGCGTCCAGTTCCATGGAGATCTGCAGGTCCGGTTCGACCAGTTCAAACCACTCGTTGAGGCGCGCCCGAGTGGTGCCGGACTTGGGCAGCAGCAATTGCTGGCCAAGCAGATCGCGGGGCACAATGTGCGGCTTGGCGGCCAGCGGGTGGTCCACCGGCACGATGAGCTTGATTTCGTCGGAGTGGATGGGGGCCACCTGCAGGCGTTTGTCGCTCACCGGCATCTGGGTGATGCCGAAGTCGGCCTGGTTGTTCACGATGGCTTCGACGATGGCCGAGCCGTAGCTGCGCTCCACCTGGAGTTGGACGTTGGGAAACTGCTGCTTGTATTCCGAAAAGACCTCGGGCAGAACGTAGATGCAGGTGGCCTCGTTGGCGGCAATCACCAGTTCGCCCTTGGGGGCGCGCTCGAGTTCGCTGATGGCGTCCTGTGCGCGGCGGCGCAGGTCGAGAATCTGCTCGGCGAAATCGGCGAAGATACGGCCGGCAGGGGTGAGGGCAATGCGGGTGCCGAGGCGTTCAAAGAGGGGGGCGTTCAGCTCCTGTTCGAGCTGGCGGACCTGCGCGGAGATGGCTGGCTGGGTACGGAAACAGGTCTGCGCAGCCTTGGAGAAGCTCTTCAGCCGCACAATTTCGAGAAATGTGCGCAGTTGGTCTAAGTCCATACTGGGTTACGACCGGGTAGCGGTTGCGGACCTGATTCTATCAGCATACCATGAGTCATGGGAACCAATACCCCCCTGCGCGGGGCTCTCCTCCTTTGTGTTCTTGGACTTATGCCGGCTTGGGCAGCTGACGACCAGGTGAGCTATGGGAAATACCTGGCCGAAGAGGTGGCGAAATGCGCCGACTGCCACACGCCTGGCGGAGCCGACGGGAAGCTCGACCAGACCAAGTACATGAAGGGCAAAGTCATGGAAGTGCAGCCGATCGAGACGATCGAGCACTGGCACAAGACGGCGCCCGACATCACGCCATCGGGCCGCCTGTGGACGCGCTGGGGCGGGGCCGAGGCGATGAAGAAGTACCTCATCACCGGGCTCACGCCGTCGGGGCGGCCGGCCGGTCCGCCAATGCCCACCTACAAGCTGAAGGAAGCCGACGCGGCGGCCATCGTGGCCTTCCTGCAGACGCTGAAATAGCGCGCCGTCCCGATGAGGCTGCCGGCAGCGGGAGTAGTGTTGGTAGCGGGAACCGTGCTGGCGGCGGCCGCCTGGGCCACCGGGCCGGAGCGTGTGCTGCTCATCACCAACCGCAACAGCACGGCCTCGGGCGAAATCGCCAACTACTACGCGGCCAAACGGAACATTCCGCCGAAGCAGGTGTGCGTCATCGCCGCGCCGGAGGGCGAGCAGATCGCCCGCCCCGACTATGAGCGCCTGGTGGAAGCCCCCGTGCGCCAGTGCCTGGCCGGGCGCGGGCTGAGCGAGCAGATCTTCTACCTGGTGACCACCCTCGGCGTGCCGCTGCACATTCAGGGCACCATCGGCCGCGAGGCCACCGCCAGCAGCGTCGATTCCGAGTTGACGCTGCTCTATGCGCGCATGAAGGGGCAGACCGTGTCCGTACCTGGCCCGCAGCGCAACCCGATGTTCCGCCAGACCGACGCCCCGTTCAGCCACCGCGCCTATCCGATCTACCTGGTGACGCGGCTGGCGGCCTACGATGTGGCCGGGGTGAAGGCGATGATCGACCGCGGGCTGGCGGCGCGCAACCGGGGCACGGTCTACCTCGACATGCAGGAGGGTTCCGATGAAGCCGGCGAGTCGTGGCTGCGCGATGCGCATATTCTGCTGCCGGCCGGGCGTTCGGAGTTGGAGCAGTCGAAAGAGGTCTGGTACGGAAAGCGCAACGCCATCGGCCACGCCTCCTGGGGTTCCAACGACAAGCAGCGGAAGCAGCGGCGGTTGGGCTTTCAATGGCTGCCCGGAGCGATTGCCACCGCGTTTGTCTCCACCAACGGGCGGACCTTCCGCAAGCCGCCCGCGGACTGGCAACTTGGCCAGGAGTTCGGCGGCAGCAAGCAGTCGCTTACGGCGGACCTGATCGCCGACGGGGCCACCGGCGCTTCGGGTCATACCGGCGAGCCATACCTGGCCTACACGCCTCGTCCGGAACTGCTGTTTCCGGCTTACCTTGCGGGGCGCAACCTGGCCGAGAGCTTCTATGTGTCGATTCCGGCGCTGGGGTGGATGAACATCATGGTGGGCGACCCGCTGGTGACATTGGCAGCGCCCTGACGGCCGACCGCGCCCCTGAGCGGCGCGGCGGCGCTCAGCGCGGCGCCGGCAACACCTTCATATCGGTGGAAAGCGTGAACAGGCTGTCGGTGAGGTCGTTGTTGACGCTGACGGATTCCGAGAAGAGCTGGAAGATGCGCTCGCCGTCTCGTTCGCGCTGAAAGTTGAAGGGCCACAGCACGCCGCCCACATCGCGGTATTTATCGAAGCGCGTGAGCTCTTCGTGGCGCTCGCGGGTGACCGGGTCGCGGCGGTAAAAGACCTGGCGCACGGGCAGGTGGGTGGACTTGTGGAAGTCGGCGACCACCGAGGTGTTGTCCGAATCCGTGAAGGTGACGCGGTCGACGGGTATGTTGTCGACAATTTCCGAGCCTGTGAACTCGATGATCAGGCCCGGCTCCTTCAGCCGCTGGCGGAGGATGTAGAAGAGATTGCGGAGGGTGGTGTCGCGGTAGCGGTTCACGGTCTCCTCGGGCAGCGGGCTGGCGCCGCGGAAGGTGACGGACCAGCCCTTCTGCTCGTCAAACAAGATCGCATAGTCTTCTTTTTTGGCGTCGCGGTAAAAGCTCTGGCGCTCGCGGGCATAGACTTTGCCATCGGGCGGGCCCTCGGGCGGCGTGAGGTAGCGCGTGTAGAGGGTGGCCTTGGAGAGGCCGCGGAGCTGTTCGCGGTAGAACGAGTACATGCGGCCGGCTTCTGTGCGGTCCTCCATGGCGAGGAACTTGTCGCCGCCGAGAGCGGCCACCACCTGATCGACAATTTCCCGGCCGCGTCGCATGGCGGCGCTTTGGCCCCAGGCGGCGGCCGGCAGCAGAGCAAGAAGCTGGCGCCGGTTCATGGCTTGCGGGAGATCTCCTCTTCGGTCAGTCCGGTGTTGAAGCGGATGCTGGTCATCACAAACTCGGCAAACTGCTGCCCGTCTTGTATGACGGCGATGCGGTGGGGCATGAGTACACCCCCTGATACTTTGTAATCGGACAGCCGTTCCTCGACGCGCACCAGGACGCCGTCGTTGGGGCGCTGTTCGAGGAAGCGGATGCGCTCCGGCAGGTGGGTGTCAAAGTCGAGCGCCAGTTCCACTGCGTAGTGATCCGGCGAGCGGATGACCACCAGGGCGGGCCCGCCGTGGAACACCTGATAGCCCTCCAGCCCTCCGGCGCGAACCAGACGAAAGAGCAGGCGGATGACCTCATTGCGGTACTGCTGGGCGGTGAGCGGAGCGAGGTTCTGCAGCGCGCGGTTGGCGTGGATCCAGCCCAGTTTGCCGTCATAGTAGCTGATGCCGCTGCCGACGGGCGAGGACTGCTCCTGGCGGTAGAGGCGTGGCTGCAGCCAGGAGTTGTGCTGTTTGATGACAACGGGAGGCGAGGAGCGGGTGAGGGTGGCCTCATAGTCCCAAACGGCATCGCGAATGGCGTCGAGGCGTTCGGCGCCTCCCATGGCCGTGGCGGCCTGGGCGAGGATGTCCAAGGCGCGGGCACGGCTGGCCTCGCTCTCATCGGGCTTGTACTCGGGTTCGGTGGGCGGGGCGGGCTTGGTGTGGACGACGGTGAACCCGATGGAATCAGGAGCGGAGCGGTAATCGCCTTCATCGCCCAGCAGGACAAGTTGGGCCGCGTCCAGGTTCAGTTGCTCGGCGAGGATACGCGAGTAGTCGGCCGGCGTGAGCGTGGCGGCGGCCTGTTGGATGGCTTCGAAATGACCGGCCGGAAGGGCCAGCGCGTGGGCTTGCATCAACAAGCGGAAGCGGAACTGCGGATTGGCGGCTTGGAAGATGAGCGAGCGAAGATATAGGCGGCGGAGCGCATCGAGGCGGGCCGGCGTCATCGTTTCGGCGCGAAGTTTCTGCACCTGCTTCCAGAGGGCCACGGCGGCGTCGATGGCTTCGCGCGGGCGCACCGCGCCCATCAGTTGGAGGGCCGGGATGCCGCCCGTGGCAAGGCCGTTGAAGATGCGCGGACGGGCGTCCTCGGAGGCAAACGGTTTGAGCAGGGCAGCCAGGCTCTCCGGCTGGCGTTCCTCCCAGTTGGCGGCGAACATGCCGAGGACGGCGGCGACCGCGGGCGTGCGCTCCGCCGTGCGTTGCTTCCAGGGCAACACCAGCAGCAGGCGGACCGAGGTGGCGTTGGGCAGTTCGGCGGAAGTCAGCTTGCGGGAGGGAACGGGCAGCGGCGCGGGAGCCGAGGCAGGCAGCGGCGTTGATGGCCAGGCGCCAAAGTCCTTCACGGCCAGCGCCAGAGCGGTGGCGGCATCCACATCGCCCTGCAGCCCAAGCAGGACGCGACCCGGCCCAAGGTGAGACTTGTAGTAGGCCAGAATGCCGTCGCGGTCAATGGCGCGGATCTCTTCGTAGGTCTGCCGCCGGTTCCAGGGCGACTGCGGGCCGAACCAGGCGATCTCCGCTTCCCGGTCGGCCGTGGTTTCGATGTTGCGCCCGTAGGTTTGGATGGCAAACCTCTCCTGCGCCTGAAAATCCTCAATAGCGGAGCGGCGGAAGGCCGGGCGGGTGAACATTTCGCCCAACAGGGCGAGGAAATCAGCCAGATCTCCGCTGCGGCAGCGCCCGGCCCATTCGATCAGTTCGGGCCCGGCCACGGCCTGGAGCGTGATCTGGCGTTGGTTGAGGAACTCCTCCACCTGCTCCCGCGTGCGCGTCGCCGTTCCGCCGTAGCGGATGCTATGGGCAAGGGCGCGGTTGAGGCCGCGTTTGCCCGCCGGGTCGTGGCTGTGGCCGAGAGCCACGGTCAGGTAGACGTCGACGATGGGGAGACTGGGGTTGGGCGAGTGAACCAGGCGCAGTCCGTTGGGCAGGCTCTGGACGGCGGCTGACGGCAGCTTGGCCAGGGGGGGAGCGGTGTCCGGCAGCGGAAGGCTGAAGGAGGTCTCGGCGGGCTTGGCGGGAGAGGTGCGCGGCGGAGTCGCCCGGACCGGAGGGGTGGCCGGCTTGGCGCTCTCCGGTTTCGGCCTCGCCGACTGGGCCGGGCGCGGCACCTGGGCCAGCGTAAGCGCGGCACTTGCGGCAAGCAGAAGCGTCAGGCGCAGGGTGATCATTGAGCGGCTCCCGCGGCGGCCGGCGCAACGAAACCCGGCTGCAGGATGAGGCGGCGCTCAGGGCGGAGGTACTCGGCGGCGACACGCTGCACATCGGCCGGTGTGGCCTTACCCCAGGCCGCGACCAGCGCCTCGACCGGCTTCCACCCGCCCATCTGGCCGAGGTAGAGGGCGGCCCGTGCGGGCTCCGCCAGGACCGAAGTGAGCTTTCCCTCGGCGGAACGGCGGGCGAGATCCATCTCCTCCACCGTGGGCGGCGTCCGGCCAAGGCTCTCGAAGAAGTCACACAGCAGGGTCGTCCATTCCTCGGGGGTGCGCGAGGGATGGTGGTTGGCCAAGGTCACCATGAGGCCGCCTTGCCGCGCACCTGGCAGGGAGGGAAACACGACCGGCGAGGCAATCAGCGGGTTGGCCTTGGCAAAGGAGGTGCGGATGCGGCTCAAGGGGTTGTCAATGAGCAACTCGGCAATGAGGTCGAAAACCGGGTCGTCCGGGCTGCGCTCGGGAGGGCGGCGATAGCCGACGCCGAGAAGGCTGGACAGCTCGGCAGGCGGGGCCAGGCGAAGCTCTTGTACCGGATAAGGCGGCGGAGCTGGCGCGTGGTAGGGCTGGCCGGCGGGAATCTGCGTGAGGTAGCGCGCGGCCAGCGCCTGGGCTTCCGCCAGGGTGAGGTCGCCCGCAAGCGAGAGCGTGAGGTTGGCGGCGGCCAGACGCGACTGCAGGAACGACTCGACGGCGGGGTAATGGATGTTGGCAAGTTCGGCGCCTTCAATCGGCGGCAGCCCGTATCCCCCCGCGCCGAACACGGGAGTGAGCAGGGCGCGGCGCAGAATCAGATCCTGCGTCGGCGAGGCGTCGGTGTGTTCGCGGATCATACGCTCGCGATTGGCATAGACCATACGCGGGAAAGGCTTCTTCAGCCATTCGCCGTACAGCAGGAGGAAGGCGTCGATGCGGTTGGAGGGAAGGCGGGCCGACCATTGCAGGGCGTCGGCGCTGGCCGAGACCTGGAAGCCCTGAACGCCGTACTGCTCGAGGGCGCGCACGCTGAAGCGGGGCTTGGCCAGAGCTTCGGCTTGTCGAGCCGCCACGCGAGCCCTGGCTTCGGCCTCCATGCGGTCGAGTTCGCCTGCCGTGCCGGCCCGGTTGGCCAGGGCGAGTTGTGCGGCGACGGCGGAGGTCATGTTTTTCAGTGCGGCGCGCTCGGCGGCCAGATTCCTCGAGCCGAGCGTTTCCGGCCCTTCCTCCAGCAGAAAGGTGGCCAGGTTGGACATGCCGCGCATGCCTTGGGGATCGTCAGCGTAGCCGCCGCGGGCGGTGAAACAGGCCGTCACAACAGGGGCGGCATGGTCCTCCACCAGCACCACACGCAGGCCGTTGGCGAGGGTAAACTCGTGGACTCGCGTGGCGAAGCTGTCCAGACGCAGGGCGGCGCTGGCCGCACCGGCCAGCAGCACGGACAGCCACGCCATCGCCCAGGTGCGAGGAAGGGATCTCATGTCCTTCCAGTGTAATGGGTTCACGGCGCGGCGGCGCCGCTGGCGGGCGTACAGGCAGAGGCCGCGCCCACGGCGGCTATTCGTAGCGCAGTGCGTCCACGGGGTCGAGCCGGGCGGCCTTGCTGGCCGGCCAGATGCCGAAGAACAGCCCCACGCCGACCGAGACACACACGCCCATGGCCACGGCCCACAGCGGCACATGCGTGGGCAGCGAAGGGAAGATGAGCCTGGCCGCCAGCGAGATGCCATAGCCGAGAATCATCCCCACGATTCCTCCGGCCAGCGTCAACACGACGGCTTCAGTGAGGAACTGCACGACAATGTCCATGCGCCGCGCGCCGATGGCCTTGCGGATGCCGATTTCGCGCGTCCGCTCGGTGACGCTGACGAGCATGATGTTCATCACGCCAATGCCGCCCACCAGCAGGCCGATGGAACTGAGCACGATCATCACCAGCGCCGTGGTGGAGGTGATCTTGCGGAAGTCCTCGATGATCTGCTCGGGCGTGGAGATGTGGAAGTTGTCCGGGTCGTTGTGTTTGACGCGGCGGTCCTGGCGCAGCACGGAGCGCACCTCGTCGGCGGCGGCGGCCTGCAGGCCGGGGTAGGCGGCGACAAAGAGCAGATGCTCCTTGGCGTTGGGAAACATCTTGCGCAGCGTGTAATAGGGCAGCAGGATGCGGCGGTCGGTTTCGCCGGGCATCGAGGCGGCGGGACGCTTCATGACGCCCAGCACGGTCACCTTGTGGCCGTCGACCTCGATCTCCTTGCCCACGGCCGGCTCGGTGCCGAACAGCGCCGAGTGAGCGTCTTCGCCGATGACGACCACGGGCAGGCGGTGCAGGTCCTCGGCCCCGCTGAAGAAGCGGCCCTGTGACATCTCAATGCCGCCGACCTCGGTGAAGCCCTCTTCCACTCCGTTGATGTTCACCCCGGCGATGTCGTTGGACTTGTAGCGGACGCGGTGGATCATCTCCCACGGGGCGAACATCTGCGGCACCACGGCGCGCACCGAGGGGCAGCGCTCGCGAATGGCGCGGACATTATCGAGCGTGAGCGGCTTGCGGTTGCGCTCCTCCGGCGAGAGGCGCCCGGTGCGGAAGCCTACCTTGAACTTGAAGACCACCAGCTTGTCGGTGCCAAAGCTCGACATCACGTTGGACACGGCGCCGTCGAAGCCGGCCAGGATCGAGCCGACGCCAATGATGGTGCCCGTGCCGATTACCACGCCGAGCACGGTCAGGGCGGCGCGCAGCTTGTGTTCACGCAGGGCCTTCAACGCCAGCGGAATGCCCGAGCCGAAGCTGGAAGCGCGCATTTTCATCGTTCCACCTGCAGGGCCCGGATCGGATCGAGTTTTGAGGCGCGATGCGCCGGGTAGATCCCGAAAAATAGCCCCACCGCCGCCGACAGGAAGACACCCAGGAAGACCGAGATCCAGGGCATCGACATCGGCAGCGGCGTGAAGGCGTTGCCGGCCAGCGTGACGAAGAAGGCGAACAGGACGCCAATCGCGCCGCCAACGGCGGAGAGCGTGGCCGACTCCACGAGGAACTGCCACAGGATGTCGCGCCGCCGCGCGCCCACCGATTTGCGGATGCCGATCTCCTGCGTGCGCTCGGTGACCACGGCGAGCATGATGTTCATGATCACCACGCCCCCCACGACCATGAAGATGCTCACCACGGCCATGGCCGTGGCGGCGATGGCGCTGGTCATCTGACCCCAGGCCGAAACCAGCGAGTCCGAGCTCACGATCATGAAGTTGTCCTCTTCATTCGGCCGCAACTGGCGATAGGCCCGCAGCAGCAGTTGAATCTCCTCCTGCGCCTGGAACAGTTGCCCGGTGGACTGCGCCTGCATCACGTAGCTGATCCCCATGCGTGAGCCGTAGGTGCGGAAATAAGCCTCGATGGGGAACATGGCGAAGCTATCGAGCGACTGCCCAAACGCGCTGCCCTGCTTGCGCGCCACGCCGACGACGGTGAACGGCCGGCCGTCGATCTTGATCGACTTGCCGACAGGTTCCACCTGCGGGAAGAAGGCGTCCTTGAGGTCGGCCCCAATGATGCAGACCGGAACGTGGCGGGCGTTTTCCATGTCGGTGAAGGCCCGGCCATGCTCAATCTGAACGTTGGTCATGGCGGCAACGTTGGCCGTGGAGCCGCGCAGTTGGACGTCTTCCAGCTTGTCGCTGCCAAACACGGCCGTGCCGCGGCGGCCCACCATCATGCCCACGCCCCGCGTGAGGACCGACTTCTGGCGCAGGAACTCGTATTCCTCACGGTTCAACTGTGGATTCTTCCGCTCCAGTTCGAGGTACTTCTTCGCGTCCCAGTTGCCGATAAAGGCCATGCGCACCACGCGGAAACCGTCCGCCCCCATGTCGCTTACGTTCTGGGCGATGTAGACATCCATGCCGTGAATGATGCTCATCACGGCGATCAGCGTGGCCGTGGCGAGGATGATGCCGAGCAGGGTGAGGAAGCTGCGCAGCTTGCTCGATTGAAGCGAGGCGAACGCTACCCGCACGGCTTCGCCAAAGGAGGCACCGGAATGCACAACATGGAGACGACGGCGCGAGGGGTTTTGTTCCGCCTGAAGGCTAACTTCTCGAAGTGATCCAATTCGTTACAGCGGAATCGACCCAAATGCGCGGCGAACGGGAGCTGAGAAAGCCGAGGTGGCCGCCATGGGCTGTAGCGGCGAGCGTCAGTTGCGGGTTGGTGTGGAAGGCGGAGTGAGAAAAAACGGCGAAGGGGATCATCGGGTCGTCCTGCGCCTGAATGACGAGTGTGGGAACGCGGATGGCATCGAGGTAGCGGATGGCCGATTGGGTCGAATAATAGTGCTCGGCGCCGTCAAAGCCGAACGAGGGGCCGGTGAAAAGATGGTCAAACTCCCAGACAGTGCGGACACGATCCAGGCGGTCATAAGGGAGTGGCGCCTCGATAGCCGGGCGGCGCAGGCGCAGGCGTTTGCGCATGGAGGAGACAAAGCGCCACTGGTAGAGACGGTTGGAGGGGCGGGCCAGGGCGCGGCAGCATGCGGCGAGGTCAATCGGCGCGGAGATGGCGGCAACGCCGGCCAGCAGGCGGTGAGCGTCGTCGCCGAGTTCGCCGGCCAGTTTCAGGCACTGGTTGCCGCCGAGCGAGAAGCCGACCAGGTAGACGGGCGTGCGGCGCTGGCGGTCAAGGTCGGTGAGGATGGCGAAGATGTCCTTGGTGAGCCCGGCGTGATACAGGGTGGAGCAGAGAAACTCCGTGCCGCCGCAACTGCGGATGTTGGTGCGGTGGACGGCAAAGCCGGCATCCAGCAGCGACTGCGCCATGGAGAGCATGTAGGGCGCCATCGAGGAGCCCTCCAGCCCGTGGACCAGGACCACTTCGCCGCGTGCGTCCGGCGGGCGCTGCGTATGGATGAGCACCTGCGTGCCTGGCTCGGTGTGGAACAGCCGCGTCTGGACGGGGAAGCGGCGTTCCTCGAAACGGCGGGGCCAGAGGCTGGTGAAGACCGTCGCCAGGTGCGGGTTGCGGAACACCGGGCGGAACGGTGCAAACGAATCGCTCAACTCACCATGGTAGCGTCAGGGCGCGCACGCGGTCATTCGCCGGCGGCGGCAGTGTCGGAGGCGAGTTCAGCGGCGGCGGGCTCGGATGCCAGAGGCTCAGGCTCGGCGGGCGGTTCCACCGCCGCGGCGGCGGCCAGCAGAAACGGCTGGCGCTTCCAGTAGGTGAGCGAGCGCCACAGCCATTCGAGCGGGCCGAAGCGGAAGGCGCGCAGCCACAGCGGGCTGGCCATGAGTTGGAAAGTCCAGATGGCCAGCGTGAAATAGAGCAGTTCAATGCGCTGCAGCTTGCCGTGCCAGCCGAGTGTGTAGAAGAACGTGGCGCAGATCACCGAGTGCATCACGTAGTTCGTGAAGGCCATCTGGCCGACGGCGGCCAGCGCGGAAGTGAGCCAGCGCAGCAGCCCGGCCTGCATCACCAGCATGAGCACGCTGAGGTGGGCCAGAGCGAGGAAGACGCGGCCGAACTCGTAGGGTGTGAAGGCGAAGGCCGAGGTGACCGGGTCGAAGCCGCTCTTCACGATGAGCGAAGCGGTGTAGGCGTGCAGCGGGATGCCGCTCGCGTAGCCAACCAGCGCCGTGACGGCATAGAACTTCACGCTGCGCGCCGCGCTCAGCACGCCCAGCCGGAACAGCGCCATGCCGAGGAACATCATGGCGAAGAGGTCGAAGTTGAAGGGAAAATACACCGGCATGCCGTGCCAGACGATGACGATTTCGGCACGGCGCTTGAGGGCGGAGAGGAAGCCGCCGGTCCAGCGCGCGGAGTCTTCCTTCACCTGCGCGGGCGTGGGCTTGTTCTCTTTGAGAAAGTTGGCGTGCTTCTCTTCGAGCTTCTTCAGTTCGTCGCTGACGGGCTTGCCCTCCAGCCGCAACCTGGCAGCCTGCGCGGCCTTGGCAAACTGGTCGCGTTTGTCGAAGGCATCGGCGACGAGGAAACCGGTCATCAGCAGCAGGCAGATGCCGGCGGTGATGAGGAGCCGTTTGGGACGCACGTGGCGGAACGGGTAGAGGAAGAGTCCGCAGAGGGCATAGGGGTAGAGGATCTCGCCCCACCACAGCAGGTAGGCGTGCAGGACGCCAAACACCAGCAGCCAGAACAGGCGGCGGTAGTAGATGTCGGCCATGGAGACGCCCTTGGACTCGCCGCGTTCGGTGAGCACAAGCACGCCGGCGCCAAACAGCATCGAGAACAGAGCCCGCATCTTGCCGTCGAACAGAATATGGTTCGTAATCCAGAACCAGAGGTTGGGTCCATCGGCGCCGCCGGCCACGGTGGGGTCGCTATAGGCGGCCATGTGCAGGCCGAAGCCCGAGATGTTCATCAACAGGATGCCGAGCAGCGCGAAGCCGCGCAGGGCATCGAGCGCCGGAATGCGGTCTTCGCGGGATACAGGCGTGATGGTGGCGGGCCCAGCAGCGGTCACAATACCGCTATTGTCGGGCACGGGCGCGCGGCGGGCAAGCGTGGGCCTGCTCGCCGAGTGCATCCACCGGCTCATGAAACAGCCGGTCCAGGTTGCGGTGCTTGGTCAGGAGCAGTTGGAACGTCTGCACGTGGCGCTCGCGGAAAGCCCCTTCGCAGTAGGCCAGATAGTATTCCCAGGTACGCGCGAAGCGTTCGTCGAAGCCGAGGGCGAACACCTCGGGCAGCTTCGCCAGGAAGCGGCGGCGCCATTCCTTAAGCGTCAGTGCGTAGCTCAGGCCGATGTCCTCGGCGTGGCCGAGGTTGAGCGTGGTGGCTCGGCCGAGCGAGCCCAGGATGTGGCGGATGGAGGCCAGCTCACCGCCGGGGAAGATGACCTTCTGGATCCAGTCGGCGTTGGCGCGATAGGCGTCGAAGCGCTGCTCCTGCATGGCGATGGTTTGCAGCAGCATCGTGCCGTGCGGGGCCAGCAGACGGTCGCAGGCGGAGAAGAAGTCGTCGTAGTAGCGCAGGCCGACGGCTTCGAACATTTCGATGGAGACGATGCGGTCATAGCGGCCGCGGAGGTTGCGGTAGTCCTCCAGAAGCAGCGTCACACGCGAGGGATCGGGGAGCTGTTCGCTCAACAGCGCCTGGGCGTAGGCGTGCTGCTGGCGGCTGATGGTGGTGGTGGTCACGCGGCAGCCATACTCGCGCGCGGCGTGCAGGGCGAAGCCGCCCCAACCGGTGCCAATCTCCAGCACGTGATCGCCGGGCTTCAACTGCAGCTTGCGGCAGATGCGGTCAATCTTGTTGAACTGCGCCTCTTCGAGCGACTGTCCGGCGTGGTCGTAGACGGCGCTTGAGTAGAGCATGCGCTCGTCGAGAAAGAGCCGGAAGAGGTCGTTCGACAGGTCGTAGTGGTCGGCGATGTTCTGCCGCGCGCCGTCGATCGAGTTCGGGCGCAGCTTGTGGCGCAGCTTCTGCACAAAGCGGCCCAGCGCGCTCCACACGAGATTGGTCGATTCGATGGCGCCCATGTTGCGGCAGGCCAGGCGGATCACGGCGACCAGGTCGGGCGAGCTCCAGTCGCCATCCTGGTAGCTCGTGCCGGCGCCGGTTTCGCCTTCATGCAGCAGGCGCGTAAAGAAGCGCGGGTTGCGGACTTCGATGACGGCCTGCAGATCGGAGTTCGGATCGCCGAACGCGTGCGTCTGGCCCCCGCACAGCACGGTAAGCGAGCCGTGGCGGAGGCGGCTCATCAGTTGGAAGACAAGGGATTGGGCGTAGCTGCTCATGCGCGGATGTGGTCCTGTCCTGTATCGGATGCCGCCGCGGGCTTGCCGGGATGAGAAAAGACGGGTACGCCCTTGGCCCACAGCTTCAGGGCTTCCCAGTGGATGGCGGCGGTCACCTTGGCCGTGGTCATGGGAAAGCGCAGCAGGGCGCGGCGAATTTCGGCGGCGCACCACGGGCGGCGGGCAAGCGTAAGCGTGGCGTCAAGCAGCGGCGCGTCGCCCGTGAGCACGTCCATGTGGGCCGTGAGCGAGGCGCCGGGCGTTGTGAGGCGGAAGCGGTAATCGTGATCGAGACCCATGAAGGGCGACACGAAGAATTCCTTGGCGTGACGCGACTGCGGCTCCACCCAGTAGTTGTGCGACTCACCAAACGTGTTGTTCACCTCGGCCATCACGCGTTCGAGCCCGCCGGCGCGGTTGTAGCAATAGAAGAAGCTGACCGGGTTGAAGACATAGCCGAGGTAGCGCAGGTTGGTGAGCAGAAAGATGGGGCCGTCAGGCAGCGCGAGGCCATGCGCGGCGGCATCGGCGGCGAGCCTCTGGCGCAGGGGAAGCGCGGGGTCGCCGAAATGGTCGCGCTCGTGAAAGGCGGCCCAGTGGAAGCGGTTGTAGGAGGTGAGGCGTGAGGCGGCCATCAGCTCCGGGATGCGGTCAATATCGAGGAAGACCTGGAAGACGGGATAGGTAAACTCGTGGCGCTTGGGTGAGAAGCGGCGGTGGCGCAGCGAACCGGTGTAGAGCGAGGATTGCATCGTCAGCAATTCACTCCCAGCGAGCGGGCGACGCGCAGGGCGGAGTTGAGCCCGTCTTCGTGGAACCCATAAAACCAGTATGCGCCGCAGAAGTGCGTGCGGCTATGGCCGCTGATTTCACTCCAACGCTGCTGGGCGGCCACGGCGTCGTGGGTGTAGAGCGGGTGGCGGTAGAGCAGCGAGCGCAGGATGGCGCTGGATTCGATGCGCCCGCCGGCGTTCAGCGTGACGCAGTATTGCTCCGGCGTCTCGATGTGCTGCAGGCGGTTCATATGGTAGGTTACGGTGACTCCGGCCGCTCCGGATGCCTGCGCGCCGTCAATATCGTAGTTCCAAGAAGCGCGGGCGGCGGCGCGGCGCGGCAGGTGACGCTCGTCGGTATGCAGGACGGTGGGGTTCTCGCTCGTGTGGAAGCGGCCCAGCACGTCGCGCTCGGCTTCGGTCGCATCGGCCAGCAGGGGCACCGCCTGGTCGCCGTGGCAGGCGAAGACGACGTGATCAAAGCTCTCCACGCGGCCATTCCAGGCGATGGTGACAGCGGCGGGCGAACGGCGAATCGACTCGATGCGCGCGTTGAGGTGGATGCGCTGCGCATAGGGCGCCGTGAGCGGGGCAATGTACTGGCTGGAGCCGCCCTTGATCACCTTCCAGCGCGGTTGTCCGGCGACGCTGAGCAGCCCGTGGTTGCCGAGAAATCGGATCAGCGTTTTGGCGGGAAACTCGTTCACCCGCGCCGGTGCGGTGGACCACACGGCGGCCACCATCGGCCACAGGTAGCGCTCGCGGAAATACTCGCCGAAGCCCTCAGCGGCGACGTATTCGCCAAGCGTGGGGTTGGCCGCCGAGTCGAGCAGAGCGCGGGCCGAGCGATTGAAACGGAGAATCTCGCGGCCGAGGTTGAGATGCCGCGGGTTGAGCAGGTGGGCTGGGTTGGCGAGAAATCCGCCAAGGCCGCGGCTCGACCATTCGTAGCCCGAACGCGGCGAAAAAACCGAGAAACTCATGTCGGAATACTCGGTTTCGACACCTAACTCGGCAAACAGGCGGATCAAGTTGGGATAGGTGTGCTCGTTGTGGACGATGAAGCCGGTGTCGATGGGCCGCGGGCCGAGCGTGGTTTTGATCTGGTGGGTATGCGTGTGGCCGCCGAGGCGGGGTTCACGCTCGAACAGGGTCACTTCGTATTGGCGGCTGAGGTAGTAGGCGGCGGCCATGCCGGAAATGCCGGCGCCTACGACGGCGATGCGGTTCAAATGTAGATGATGCATCGACACGGAAAGAAGTTGGAAAATTCTTGAGTGGAAGGCAAGGCTGGCGGCATCAGAGGAAGTGCGTCATGAGAAGTGCGTTGTTTGTTCTGTTCGGAGCGATTCTGGCGGCCATGGTCGCGGTCACCTCCTGGGCCGGCATGCAGGTGGCCGTTTGGGATTCCTGGCCGCAGTTTGCGGGCGACCGCTGGACGATTGCCACTCTGTTTGACGCCTATTGCGGATTCATCACCTTCTATGTCTGGCTGGCCTGGCGCGAACGGGGCTGGGCGGCGCGCCTCGCCTGGTTCGTGCTCGTGATGGGCCTCGGCAACATCGCCATGTCGGCGTACATCTTGTGGCAACTGGCGGCGCTCAAGGAGGGGCAAGGCGCCGATGCGCTCTGTACGCGAAAAGCTGCGTGAACTGCTCCTGGGCGGGGTCACTCCGGAGAAGTTGGCGCTCAGCCTCGCCGTGGGGCTCGTGCTCGGCGTCTTCCCTGCCCTCGGCTGGACGACGCTGCTGTGCACGGCAGCGGCATGGGCGCTGCGGCTCAACCTGCCGGCGATCCAACTGGTGAATTGGGTCGCCTATCCACTGCAACTGGCCCTGCTCATACCCTTCATGCGCTGCGGTGAGTGGCTGTTCGGTGCACCGGCGTCGTCGCTCAGCGTGGAGACCATCGTGGCGCTGATCCAGGCCGACGTGCTGGGCGCGATTGCAACCTTGTGGTGGGCAACGATGCGGGCGATTGTGGCATGGATGCTGGCCGGCGGCGCTGCCGGAGCGTTGCTCTACGTTGGCCTGGTGGCCCCGCTGCGGCGCATGGCGGAGGGCGCACGGTGATCGGCTGGCCCTCCGCGCTGCCGCTTGTGCTCACCGGCCTCGCGCTGGTGTGCGGCCTCATGTTCGTGCTGTGGCTGGTCCACTTCCCCATCCGCAACGCGGCCATTGTCGACGTGGGTTGGGGGACGGCGCTGGCCACGCTCGCCACCACCTATGCCGTGATGGGTCCGGGTCTGGCCGAGCGCCGATGGCTGCTGGCCGCCACGGTGATCGTCTACGGGCTGCGGTTGTCGCTCTATCTCTTCGCGACGCGCATCTGGGGACATCCCGAAGAGGGCCGTTATGTGGAACTGCGGCGCGAATGGGCGCCCAACGCGGCACTACGATTTCTCGTCTTCTACGAGTTTCAGGCGTTGATGGCCGTCCTGCTCTCGCTGCCGTTTCTGGCGGCTGCGATGAATCCGGCGCCGGAGATACGCGCCGTCGAATGGGCGGCGCTGGCCCTGTGGATTGTGTCCAAGCTCGGCGAAAGCATCGCCGACTGGCAATTGCATCGCTTCAAGTCGCGCGCGGAGAACAAAGGCCGCGTTTGCGACGAAGGGTTGTGGCGCTACTCGCGGCACCCGAACTACTTCTTTGAATGGTTGATCTGGGTGGCGTGGGCGCTGTATGGCGCGACGTCGCCAGGAGGATGGATGGGATGGCTGTCACCGGCCCTGATGTTGTATTTCCTGTTTCGCGTGACCGGGATTCCGGCCACCGAGGCGCAGGCCCTGCGCTCCAAGGGCGAGGCCTATCGGCGGTATCAGGAGCGCACCAGCGCCTTCGTGCCGATGCCGGTGCGGCGGGCGTGAGTTGGTGGGAACAACTGCTCGAGCGCGACCTCGCGCCGGACTGGCTCATTCGCGCCGGCATCCGCCAACTGCTGCGGCAGCGTGAGAGCGAGGCCGGCGCTGGCGAATGGCAGCGGCGCAAGGACGAGACCTTTGCCCACTGGCGCGCCGGGGCCGTGGCCGTGAACACGCGCGATGCCAACCTGCAGCACTACGAGGTGCCGACGCGCTTCTATGAGCTCGTCCTCGGTCCGCACCGCAAATACTCCTGCGCGCTTTATCCAGCGGGCAACGAGACGCTGGCCGAAGCCGAGGAAGCGATGCTGCGCCTCACCTGCGAACGCGCCGGTCTGGCCGACGGGCAGCGCGTGCTCGAGCTGGGCTGCGGCTGGGGTTCGCTCAGCCTCTACATGGCGGCGCGCTATCCGAACAGCACGATCCGCGTCGTTTCCAACTCACGCACGCAGCGCGAGTACATCGAAAGCCAGGCCCGCCTGCGCGCTCTGCCCAACCTCCGCGTAGCCACGCGCGACATGGTGGACTTCGATCCGGCCGAGGCCTTTGGCGAGGCTGCGTTTGACCGTGTTGTCTCGGTCGAAATGTTCGAGCACATCCGCAACTGGCGCGAGTTGCTGCGGCGCGTCTCGACGTGGCTCGTGCCGGGCGGGCGGCTGTTCGTGCACAACTTCTGCCATGAACGCTTCGCCTATCCCTACGAGGTTCGCGACTCCAGCGACTGGATGGCCGAGCACTTTTTCACAGGTGGCATCATGCCCAGCTTCGACCAGATGGAGCGCATGAGCGATCACTTGAAGCTGGAGCAAAGCTGGCGCGTGAACGGCACCCACTACTGGCGCACCTGTGAGCAGTGGCTGGAGCGGCTCGACGCCAACCGCGCCGAGGTGCTGGCGCTCTTCGCGCAGACCTATGGCCGTGGCCAGGAGTTGAAGTGGCTCGTGCGCTGGCGTGTCTTTTTCCTGGCCTGCGCCGAGCTGTTCCGTTACAAACAGGGCGAGGCGTGGAAAATCGCGCACTATGCACTGGTGAAACCGATATAATTCGGGCATGAAGTACTGTGCCGTGGGAATGCTGGGCTTGTTGGCCATGCTGGCCGTGCAGGCGCAGGCCGCCCCTCTCAAGGGCACGCCCACCGGATCGGCGGCGAACACCAAGCTGCGCGTCGAGGCGTCACTCTATCCGGACAAAGAGTCGGTGAAGCAACTGATCGGCTTCGATCTCGATGAGGGCTTCATGGTGGTGGCGGTGAAGATCACGCCCATCACCGAAGATCCGCTGCGCATTGACCGCGATCACTTCTTCCTGCGCTCGGATAAAGACGGGCAGAAGGCCACACCCTATTCGCCTTCACAACTGGCCGGGCCGGGCGCCATGCGCATCTCCAGCCGCGGCGTGGACGGCGGCTCGGTGGCGTCGGAAAACCGCGGCCCGGTGTGGGGCGGCATCGGCGGCGGCGGCATCGGCCGCATGCCTGGCCAATCCAATCAAATGGGCAACTCCGCCACGATTGAGGAAGCCACGGCGACCTTCGAGAAGGGCAAAGAGGGCGAGGGCAAGAGCCCCCTGCTGCTGGCCTTGGCGCAGAAGGTGCTCGTCGACAGCAAGGAGACCAGGGAGCCG
>JAFLBB010000085.1 GCA_017304135.1 Acidobacteriota bacterium
GCCGCAAGACCCGCCCGCCGGCCCCGCACACCCAACTCCCCCCCTTGCCGGCTGTGCTACATTGACTGTTTCATGAGCCCCTCGCCGGAGTTGCAACAGACTCCCCTGCACGCTGTCCACCGCGCCTCCGGTGCGCGCATGGTCGACTTTGGCGGCTGGGATATGCCCGTCCAATACTCCGGCATCCTGGAGGAGCACCACGCCGTCCGCCGCGCCGTGGGCCTGTTCGACGTCAGCCACATGGGCGAAGTCGAAATCAGCGGTCCCCAGGCGTTTGACCTCGTCAATTACGCCGCCACCAGCGCCGTCGCCAAAATGGCCGAGGGCCAGGCCCAGTACGCCGGCCTGCTCTACGAACACGGCGGCTTCGTCGACGACATCCTCATCTATAAGGTCACGCCCACCCACTACTTCCTCTGCGTGAACGCCTCCAACCAGGAAAAGGACTTCGCACACATCGCCGAGCTTCAGCGCGACAAAGGCTTCGACTGCACCGTCGACTTCGCCAGCCCCCGCTACGCCCAGCTCGCCGTCCAGGGCCCGCTCGCCGCGGCCGTCGTCCAGCAACTCACACCCGTCGATCTGAAATCCATCCGCTATTACCGCTTCGCCGACGGCGAAGTGATGGGCGTCGCCGCCCGCATCGCCCGCACCGGCTACACCGGCGAAGATTGCTTCGAACTCTTCGTCGCTCCCGAACACGCCGTGGCGCTGTGGAACAAGCTGCTCGAAGCGGGCGCCCCGCACGGCATCAAACCCTGCGGCCTCGGCGCCCGCAACACGCTGCGCCTGGAAGCTGGCATGGCCCTCTACGGCCACGAAATCTCGGCCACCATTAATCCCGTCGAAGCCGGCCTGCTGCGCAACATCGATCTTAATAAGGACTTCGTCGGCAAACCCGCGGTCGTCGAATGCGCCGAAGCCGGCCCCACGCGCAAACTCTGCGGCATCGAAATGACCGGCCGCGGCATCGCCCGCGATGGCTACGAAATGTTTGTCGACGGAGCGGCCGCCGGCTGGGTCACCAGCGGCAGCCCTTCGCCCACCCTCAACAAAAACATTGCAATGTGTTATCTGCCCGCCTCCGCCTCGGAGCTCGGGCGCACGGTTCAGGTGTTGATCCGGGGCCAGCAGGTAGACGCCGTCACGGTGCCTCTGCCGTTCTACAAGCGAGCGAAATAAATCATGGCTTATCCAGAAAATTTCCGATACACCAAGGAACACGAGTGGGTGCTCGACGAAGCCGGCACAGCCACCATCGGCATCACTGAACATGCCCAAAGCGAACTGGGCGACATCGTCTACGTCGACCTGCCCAAGGTCGGCGACAAGATCACCCAGGGCGCTTCGTTCGGCTCGGTGGAGTCCGTCAAGGCCGTCAGCGACATCTTCGCCCCCTGCACGGGCGAGGTCGTCGCCATCAACGACTCGCTCACCTCCGCCCCCGAAAAGCTCAACCAGGAACCGCACACCGGCGGCTGGCTCGTGAAAGTGAAACTGTCCGCGCCCGAAGAAATTGGAAAACTTCTCACGGCGGCCGACTATCAACAATATATAGGCGCGTAATCCGCGATCCCACGCCCAGGCAACGGCGCCCTGTGAGTCGCCCACGAAAAGGCTTAGACAACCAACTTGCGATACCTACCTAAATCGGAATCCGAGCGTCAGGAGATGCTTGCCTCCATTGGCCTGGAGAACTTGGCCGGACTCTACCAGCACCTGCCCCCCGAAGCGGTGCTCAACCGCGATCTCGCCATCGAACCCGGCCTCTCGGAATACGAGATCGTCGACTGGTTCCGCGCCCGGGGCGAGGCCAACACGCGCTTTACGTCCAGCTTCCTCGGCGCGGGTGTCTACGCCCACTACCGCCCCGTGCTCGTCGATACCGTCGTCTCTCGCGGTGAGTTCCTCACCTCCTACACGCCCTACCAGGCCGAAATCGCCCAGGGCACGCTGACCACGATCTTTGAATTTCAAACCATGGTCTGCCAGCTCACCGGCATGGATGTCGCCAATGCCTCGATGTACGACGGCTCCACCGCCGTCCCCGAAGCGGCGCTCATGGCCATGCGCATCACCGGCCGCGAACGCATTCTCGCCGCGGCCAGCCTTCACCCCGAATACCGCACGGTCCTCGACACCAACGCCCGTAACCAGGAGATGACCGTCGACAGCTTCGGCTACGACGCCTCCACTGGCCTTGCCGACCTCGCCGCCATCGAAGCCAGGCTCGACGACAAGACCGCCGCCGTCATCCTCCAATCGCCCAACTTCTTCGGCTGCCTGGAACAGGTGAAGGCCGTCGCCGATCTCGCCCACAAACACGGCGCGCTGCTCGTCGTCGTGTTCAGCGAGGCTGTTTCGCTCGGCGTCGCCGCCCCGCCCGTGGAAGCCGACATCGTCTGCGGTGAACTGCAAAGCTTCGCCATCTCACCCAGCTTCGGCGGCCCCTTTGCCGGCGTCATCGCCTGCAAGGAGAAGTACCTCCGCCAGATGCCCGGTCGTCTCGTCGGGCAAACCACCGACTCCAACGGCAACCGCGCCTTCTGCCTCACCCTCTCCACGCGCGAACAACACATCCGCCGCGAAAAGGCCACCTCCAACATCTGCACCAACCAGGCCCTCATCGCCCTCATGGCCACCGTCTTCATGACCGTCTACGGCAAGGAAGGCCTGCGCGAACTGGCACTGCAAAATCTCTCCAAAGCCCACTACCTCGGCTCCAAACTGAAGCGCCGCTTCTCGGGCCCCTACTTCAATGAGTTCGTCGCCACGCCCAAGAACGGTTCGCCCGCCGAGGTGAACGCCAAGCTCGCCGCGCGCGGCCTGCTCGGCGGTCTCGATTTAGGACCGTTTTATCCTGAACTCAAAGGCTCCCTGCTTCTCTGCGCCACGGAAATGAACAAACGCGAACACATGGACATCGCCGCGGAGGTGATCGGAGCATGATCCGCAAAACCCGCCAGCACCTGGTCCAGAACGAAGGCCTGCTCTTCGAACAGAGCTCGCCCGGCAAGAAGGCATACCAACTACCGGCGCTCGACGTCCCAGAGGTCAACCCCGAAGAGGCCCTCGCCGGCCAGACGCGCGACGGCATCGAGGGCTTCCCCGAAGTGAGCGAGGTCGAGGCCATCCGCCACTTCACGCGCCTCTCCACCTATAACTACGCCATCGACCTCGGCATGTATCCGCTCGGCTCGTGCACCATGAAGTACAACCCGCGCGTGAACGAAGCCGTGGCCCGCACCGAAGGCCTCGCCTGGGCCCATCCCTACGCGCCCATCGAACACGTGCAGGGTTGCCTCGAAGTAATCCACCGCCTCGAAGCCTACCTCGCCGAGATCTGCGGCATGGACGCCGTCACGCTCCAGCCCGCCGCCGGCGCACATGGCGAATGGACCGGCATCATGGTCATCCGCGCTTTGCTCGAATCGCAAGGTAATCCGCGCAAGAAGATCCTCGTCCCCGATTCGGCCCACGGCACGAACCCCGCCACCGCCGCCATGTGCGGTTACGAAGTGGCCAACATTCCGTCCAACGACAAGGGTATGGTTGACGTCTCGGCGCTCGCCGCCGCCGTCGATGGCGACACCGCCGCGATGATGGTGACCAACCCCAACACCCTCGGCGTCTTTGAGGAACAGATTCACGAAGTGGCCCGCGTCCTCCACGCCAAAGGGGCGCTGCTCTACATGGACGGCGCCAACATGAACGCCCTGGTCGGCCTCTCGCGTCCCGGCGATTTCGGCGTCGACGTGATGCACCTCAACCTGCACAAGACCTTTTCCACGCCTCACGGTGGCGGCGGTCCCGGTGCGGGCCCCGTGGCCGTGAAGAGCCACCTCGCGCCGTTCCTTCCCACGCCGCGCGTCGTCCTCCGCAATGGCCGCTTCGAGCTTGAGGAAAACCTACCCCAATCCATCGGGAAAGTGCGCGCCTTCCAGGGCAACTTCGGCGTCCTCGTGCGCGCGCTGGCCTACATCATGGCCCACGGCGGCCCCGGCCTGCGCAAAGCCACACTCGACGCCATCCTCAACGCCAACTACATCCGCAAGCACCTCGCCGATCACTACCAGATCCACGCCGAAGCGCCTTCCATGCACGAATGCGTCTTCAGCGACGACAAACAATCGCCGCACGGCATCCGCACCGGCGACATCGCCAAGCGCCTCATCGATTACGGCTTCCACCCCTACACCGTCAGCTTCCCCCTCATCGTCCACGGCGCGCTCATGATTGAGCCCACCGAAACCGAGGGCAAGCAGGAGATCGATCTCTTCATCGACGCCATGAAGTCCATCGCCCAGGAGGTGGTGGACGACCCGCAGCTCATCAAGTCCGCGCCTCATCGCACGCGCACGCCCAAGGTCGACGAAGTCACCGCCGCGCGCAAACCCGTGCTGCGCTGGAGACCCTAGGCTCGATGCGGGCGTGGCTCGCCATTGCCGCGCTGCTGGCGCTCATCCGCCTTCCATTTCTCTTCACCCCCATTCAGGGTGACGACCCTTATTACCTCTTCGGCGCCCAACACGCGCTGATCGATCCGCTCCATCCCTCGCATGCCCGCTACGTCTTCCAGGGCAAAGAGGTCGACATGCGCGGCCACCCGCACCCGCCCGGAAATGCCTGGTTCCTCGCCGCCGCACTCGCCCTGCGCGGTGATGTCGAGGAACCCGCCTTCCACGCCTTCTATCTCCTCTGGAGCCTCATCGCCGCCGCTGCCGCTTACTCGCTCGCCCGCCGCTTTTCGAGCGTCCCCCTTTGGCCCACGCTGCTCTTCCTGGCCACGCCCGCCTTCGTCATCAACGGCAACTCGCTCGAATCCGACGTGCCCTTCGTCGCCTGCTGGCTGGCTGCCTTTGCGCTCTTCCTCCGCGCTGTCGACACCGGCCGCCGGGCGTGGCTTGCCGCCTCCGTGCTCGCCCTCGCCGCGGCCGCCATGCTTGCTTACCAAAGCGTCGCCGCCATCCCCATCCTCGCCTTCTACCTCTGGCAGCGCCGCCGCTGCTGGTTCGACGCCTGGGCCGTGCTCCTCACGCCCGCCGCCGTCATCGGCCTCTATCAACTCTTCGAACGCCTCTCCAGCGGAGCTCTGCCGGCCCAGGTGCTCACCGGCTATTTCACACAATACGGTCTGCAAAGCGCGCTCAACAAGCTGCGCAACGCCGCCATGCTCAGCATTCACATGGGCTGGATCCTCTTCCCCGCCCTGCCCGTGCTGGCTTGGCGCAAGGGCGAATCATCACACTCACCGCGCGACGACCGCCGCTTCCTCCTCCTCTGGATCGCCCTCTTCTTCTCTTTCGCCCTCGTCATCTTCTTCGCCGGCTCCATGCGCTACCTGCTGCCGCTCGTCCTGCCCGTGGCCATCCTCGTCGCCGAACGCCTCCGCGCCCGCCCCACCTGGCTGGCCGCCGGACTCGCCGCACAACTCGCCCTCTCCCTCGCCCTCTGCTTCGCCAACTACCAGCACTGGGCCGGCTACCGCGACTTCCTCGCCCAACTCAGCCCTCAACTGAAGGACCGCCGCGTCTGGGTCAACGGCGAACTCGGCCTCCGCTACTACGCCGAAAGCGAGGGCGCGCTCCCGGTCGAAATGAGCCAGGCCGTGCGCCCCGGCGACCTCATCCTCTCCAGCCAACTCGCCTTCCCCGTGCCCTTCACCACCGGCGGCGGCGTCCTGGCCCCGCTCGCCGAACAGCGCATCACGCCCACGCTGCCACTCCAATTGATCGGCATCGAAGCCCACTCCGGCTACTCCGCCGCCAGCATGGGCTTCCTCCCCTTCGGCGTCACGCGCGCCCCGGTCGACATCGTCCGCGCCCATCTTGTGCTGGAACGTAAACCGGTGAGAATGTTTTTGCCCATGAACGCCCCCGACGCCGAGCAGCACATCGTCAGCGGCGTCTATTCGCTCGAATCCAACGCCTGGCGCTGGACCGCCGGCCGCGCCGTCGTCCTCCTCAAATCGCCCGCGCAACCCACCTCCCTCATGGCCGACCTCCGCGTCTACGACCAGTCCCCCGCCACCCGCATCACGCTCCAACTCGACGGCGAAACCGTCGCCGAAAGCCCCGCCACCCACGGTCCCCTCACTCTCCGCACCCCGCCCCTCTCTCCCAAAGGCCCCCAAGCCACCGTCACGCTCACCATCGACCGCACCTTCCAGGCCGGCGGTGACCAGCGCGAACTCGGCCTCATCCTCACCTCCATCGGTTTCGCGCAGCCGTAGCCGCCTCCACCAGCGCCCCCCACGCCGCCTCCGCCCGCCGCCTCCGCCTCCGCCCGCCGCCTCCGCCCAATCACCCGATCGTGCGTTCATTGATAGAATTCGATGTGAGCTTGATGCGACTTCGCCCCGTTCTGATCCTGGCCGTTGCCTCGGCGTTGGCCTTCCAGGAACCAGCCGCGGCGCAACGAAAGAAAAAGACTCCCAAGGAAGAGATCACCCAGACGCTGGAAGTGTTGCCCGACCCGCCCAACGCGGTCACCGCCGACACCTCGCGCCTCGTCTTCCACGTCTCGCCGCTTTCCAGCAAGGGCCTCCTCTCGCAACAGGTCCGCGATGGCATCAAGACCCTCTGGCGGCTCAACGGCGGCGCGCAGATTGTCCGCCTCCGCGCCTGGGTCGCCGGCACCGGCGACATGCGCCGCGTCTCGAGCATCGTCAGTGAAATGTTTGCTGACAAGCGCCAGCAGTTGCCCGTCGTCAACGTGATCCAGGTCGGCCTCCTCCCCATGGACGGCGCCCAGGTGATGCTCGAAGCCACCAGCGTCGCCAGGAAGACGCAAAACCCGCACGGCCTCGCCTTCCTCTCCGGCCAGGCCGGCGCCGCCCCCATCGACGCCGCCAACCCCTCGATGAAAGTGGCCCACCTCGCTAAAAAAGGAGCGGATGATCTGAAAACCGCCCTCGCCGGCGTTCAGCTCGAAGCCAAAGACGTTCTCCGCGTCACCTGCCTCTCCACCTCGCTGGAGGATTACAACGAAGCCCGCGCCGCCGTTGCCCAGGAGTTCCCCCAGGCCGCTCTCGCCTTCCTCCAATCCGTCCGCGCCCCCACATCCCACGTCGTCGAATGCGAAGCCGTGGCCCGCCTCAAGACACCCCCCGCCCAGCCCGTCCAGTTCGTCCAACCGCCCGGCCTCACCGCCTCGAAGAATTTCACGCACGTCGTCCTGGTCAACGCCCCGAAGCTCATCCTCACCACCACGCAGCTTTGCTTTCGCGCCCAGGATGCCGACGTCCGGCTCGCCTTCCAGCGCCTTCAGGGCATGCTCGAGGCCGCCGGCAGCTCCACCAGACACGTTCTTTTTTCCAGCGTCTACCCGCTCACCGAAGCCATGACGGCCAAGGTCCGGGCCATTCGCTTTGAGTTTTACGATCCGAGCCATCCTCCGGCCAGCACCCTGCTCCTGTTTGAAGGTCTCCCCTCGCTCGACGCCAGCTTCGGCGTCGACGTCGTGGCTGTCCCCAAATAGAGCCTGCGCCGCCGGAGGCCGCTCCAGAAAGGCACTGTTCATGTCCAAGCTCGTTGTCAGTTTCGGCGAAATCATGCTCCGCCTCGCGCCTCCCGGTATGGAGCGCTTCCTCCAATCGCCCCAGTTCGTGGCCACCTTCGGCGGCGGCGAAGCCAATGTCGCCGTGGCCATCTCCGGCTTCGGCGGCAAGTCGCGCTACGTCACGCTGCTGCCGCCCAATAACCCCATCGTCGATGCCTTCATCGGCGAGATGCGCCGCTTCGGTGTCGACGCCGACCACATCGTCCGCGCCCCCGGCCGCTTCGGCATCTACTTCGTCGAACCCGGCGCCAACCAGCGCGGCTCCAAGGTCGTCTATGACCGCGCCGGCTCCTCCATCGCCCTCGCCAAGCCCGGCGACGTGGATTGGAAGAGATGTTTCGACGGCGCCTCCTGGTTCCACATCACCGGCATCACCCCCGCCCTCAGCCAGTCCGCCGCCGACCTCGCCATCGAAAGCGTCAAAGCCGCCGAAGCCGCCGGCCTCACCGTCAGCATCGACCTCAACTTCCGCAAGAACCTCTGGAAGTACGGCAAGGCGGCCAAAGAGGTGATGCCCGAACTGCTCAAACACGCCCACGTCTGCATCGCCAACGAAGAGGACTGCCAGATGTCGCTCGGCATCGAAAGCAAGGCCGACGTCCACTCCGGCGCGCTCGACAAGTCACACTACGAAGACCTCACCAAAACGGTGCTCGCGGCCTATCCCAACCTGAAGTCCATCGCCATCACCCTGCGCGAATCCCACAGCGCCTCGCGCAACGGCTGGAGCGCCTGCCTCAATGACCGCAGCCAGTTCTACCTCAGCCGCCACTACGACATCACCCACATCGTCGACCGTGTCGGCGGCGGCGATTGCTTCGGCGGCGGCCTCATCTACGGCATGATGAACCTCCCCGGCCCGCAGGAAGCCCTCGAGTTCGCCGTGGCCGCTTCGTGCCTCAAGCACTCCATCCCCGGCGACTTCAACCGCTTCACCGCCGACGAAGTCAACGCCCTGATCAAAGGCGGCGGCTCGGGCCGCGTTCAGCGCTAAGCCGGCGCGCGCCAGCCGCTCGCCCGGCAGCGCCGGTCACCTGACCGCGGCGCCGCGCACGCCGCCAGCTAAGGTGTTCACCCGATGCAGCACGGGGTCCCTTCCGCCGTTAAGGGAAGTGGAGGAACTCCGTGCTCATCGCCCGCACCATCGGCCTGCTCGCCCTCATCGCATCCGCGCTCGCCGCCCAGGCGCTGGCCAAGGAAGGCCGCCTCGGCAATCACTTCAGCTTCCGCTACCCCGAATCCTGGGAGTTCTCCTCCGGCTCCCTCCAGCCGCCGCCCGCCGAGCCCGATTCCCAGACCATCGAACGCAACAACTCCGTCAGCACGGGAACCGTGAGCATCAGCCTCCACTTCTCCTCCAGCATGCGCAATGAAGCCGACCCCGCCGAAGTGGCGGCCCTCGCCCTGGGCAGCCTTGCCGGCGCAGCGGCCTTGCGGCCCGAACGCATCGCCCTGGGCGAACAGGGCGGTTGGGTCCATTCCCTGCGCACGCCCTCCGGCGGACGCCTGCGCGCTTACGCCCTCCGTCTCCGCAATGGCGGCGTCGCCGTGGCCACCCTTGCCGGAACCGACCGCCTCGTCAACTCCTCGCGCCCCACCCTCGAAGCCATTCTCCACTCCATCCGCCCGCTCGACCCCGCCGCCGCCAAAGACGCTCCGCCCGACGCCGCCCCCCCTGCCCCCGAACCTCCGCCCGTCCCCGTCGTCCCGGCGCGCACCCTGCCGCCCGCCGAGGAGGCCAAGCTCATCGAGCATTGGAACGCCACACTGAGCGGCCACACCTGGACCGCCGGCCGCAAACTCTGGAAGCTCTCCCCCGACGGCAGCTATGAGTTCGAGTCCGTCATCACCATCGCCGGCCTGGACGAATCCAACGCCCGGCGCTCCGCCAGCAGCGGCCGTTGGCGCATCACCGTCCGCGACGCCGAACCCTGGCTGGAACTCCGCCCCGGCACCGGCGAACCCATGTTCATCGCCTGCTCTCAATCCGCCGGCGCCATCCTCATCGACGGCGAAGCGGCCCGGCGCCAGTAATCGCCCCGCCGCCTCTCCGTTGTCGAAAGCCCGCTCACTGCCCCCGCCCACACCCGGCACAACCGCATGGGCGTGGAAACCCCACGGGGCGTATAATCGTCCATGTAGCTATGCTTCGCCGTAACGCTCTGGGTGCGCTCGCTGGTTCTGTCTTCGCCGGAGGTCTCGGCCGCGCCCAACAGGGCACGCCCATCCCCGGCGACATCCGCGTCGCCGTCAACGAGGTCATCGTCCCGGTCACCGTCACCGACGACCGCGGCCGCTTCGTCTCCAACCTCGACCAAGGCGACTTCCGCGTCTTCGAAGACGGCAAGCAGCAAACCATCAAGTACTTCAACCGCGAACGCAACCAGCCCGTCGTCGTCGGCTTCCTCATCGACGTCTCCAACGCCAGCCGCCTCCACTGGAAGGTCTTCCAGGAGGCCGCCATCGACCTCGTGCTCAACCTCATGCCCGGCGAGCCGCAATACTCCGGCTACCTGGTCAGCTACGGCAACGAGGCCGAAATCCAGGCCAACACCAAGCACGATCCGGAAAACATCGTCGAGAAGATCCGCAAGCTCAAACCCGGCGGCGGCGCGGCCTTCTACGACGCTATTTACCTTGCCTGCACCCGCCGCGACCTCGTCAAAGGCGAGCCCATCGAGCCCCGCCGCATCATCGTCGTCATCGGCGACGGCCACGACACCGCTTCCAAGAAGTCACTCCAGGAAGTGCTCGAACTGGCCCAGCGCAACCTCGTCACCATCTACGGCGTTTCCACCGTCGCCTTCGGCTTCAACTCCGAAGGTGAGAAGAACCTCACGAAACTGGCCGAAGACACCGGCGGCCGCGTCGAATACCCGCTCAACAACCTCTACAAGGATGTCAGCGGCTATCTCTCCACGCCCTCCGACGAAGGCAACTACGCCCTCAAGGTCGGCACGGGCGGCTATGCCAGCGAAATCGCCAAGGGCATCTTCGGCTCCATTGCCAACGTCGCCGGTGAAATCACCACGCAGTACATCATGCGCTACATTCCCGATCAGCAGGATAAGGCCAAGGTCTTCCGCGAGATCAGGGTTGAGGTCCCCTCGCTGCCCACGGTGAAGGTGCGCCACCGCAGCGGCTACTATCCGTTCGCACCCTAACCACAAATCACAAACCCCGGAGGATCCGGCCGATAAGAACGTCGAGGCCCGTTCACACCCATGCAGAGCGCAACCGTAGTGGCATCCCGCCAGGGTGAGATGCGCCTGCTTGAAGTGGCCCTCCCCGGCCGCCGTCCGGAACCCTGCGGCATCCTCCTGCTTGACCCCGCCACGCCTCAGTTCGGCCTCCGCCTGCGCCGCGATTGGGACGCCCTCACTCAGGATGACGACGACCTCGACGTGCTGGAGTCCCTTGAAGACGACCTGCGCCAAAAGGCCGCCGAACTCGGCCCCGCCGCCTTCCTCGCCCATCTCGACGATTCACTCTCCAACACGCTCCGCGTCAGCGAGCCGCAAACCGTCCTGCTCGGCAGCTTCGCCTCCACGCTCAACCGCCTCTACGAACGCCACGTGCCGGCCACCGTGCGCGCCTTCGAAACCCACCTCCCGCTGTGGAGCGTCCGTGCCGCCGCCGGCGGCTACAGCGAGCGCCAAACCGCCGAAATCGAACAGTGGATCGAAGTCCCGCCTGGCACGCGCATGAGCCAGGATCTCTTCGCCGCCCACGTCATCGGCGCCTCCATGGAGCCGCGCATCCCGAGCGGCAGCCTCTGCCTCTTCCGCAAGTTCGGCGCCGGTTCGCGCAACGGCAAGCTCGTCCTGGTGGAAGACCAGAGCGAACCCGAATCCGGCGAGCGCTACACCATCAAGCGCTACCGCTCCGAAAAGAGCATCACCGACGAAGGCGACTGGCAGCACGAGGCCATCTGGATGGAACCGCTCAATCCCGCCTTTGAGCCCTGGCAGCTTACCGAGGACAAACCCGCCCGGGTTGTCGGCGAGTTCCTCGCTGTCCTAGACTAAACATTTCCCATGAAACTTGTTGTCTACCCGCCCGTCGAGGCGGAACGCCTGGAACAGCTTCGCCACGCCGCCGGCCCCATGCGGGTCGCCAACTGTGCCGACGCCGCCGAAGCCCTCCATGAAATCAGTGACGCCGACGCCTTTTTCGGAAAGATCACTCCGGAATTGCTCGCCGCCGCGCGCCAGTTGCGCTGGGTCCAGTCGCCCACCGCCAGCCTGGAACACTTCCTCTTCCCCGCCCTCATTGACCACCCCTCGACACTCACCAACATGCGCGGCCTGTTCAGCGACGTCATCGCCGACCACGTCATGGGCTACGTCCTCTGCTTCGCCCGCAACCTCCACCTCTACATCCGCCGCCGCCGCTGGCAGCCCTGCGGCGGTGAAGGCTCTCGCGTCAGCTTCGCCCAAGGCCCTGGCATCGTCAACGACATTGACCGCGCCCACCTGCACATCAGCGACTGCACCCTCGGCGTCATCGGCTGCGGCGAAATCGGCGCCGAGGTTGCCCGCCGCGCCCGCGCCTTTGACATGACCGTCCTCGCCGTCGACCCCGTCCGCACCGAGCCTCCCTGCCACGGCGTCGAACTCTGGGACATGGTCCGCCTCCCCGATCTGCTCGCCGCCTCGCGCTTCGTCGTCATCTGCGCCCCGCACACACCCGACACCGAACGCATGGTCCACCGCGACTTCCTGCGGCGCATGCGCCCCGACGCCTTCCTGATCAACATCGGCCGCGGCGCGATCGTCGTCCTCGACGACCTGGTCGCCTCGCTCAACGCCAATGAAATCGCCGGCGCCGCCCTCGACGTCTTCGAAACCGAGCCGCTCCCCGAGTCGCACCCGCTGTGGGCCATGGAAAACGTCATCCTCACGCCCCACGTCGCCGGCTTCTCCCCCCGCATCGCCGAACGCCACCTCGCCGTCCTGCTCGAAAACACGAAGAGGTTCGCGCATGGCGAACCCCTTCGAAACGTAGTCAACAAGGCAAAGTGGTTTTAGCGGACCACCACTTACCCGCCCAGCCCCCCGTCACGGAGCCGCGAGGGTAACCGAGCGGTAACGCCCGCGAAGGCCCACAGCCCCTCGGCCGGAGGCCGAATGCCGTGCGGCTAGCACCGCATGGGCCGCGGAGGCCAGGGCGGTTAGCCCCCGGCCACCTGCCGCAAGACGTACGGCAGAATCCCGCCGCTGCGGAAGTACTCCACCTCGCGCGGCGTATCGATGCGCACCAGCGCCTCAAACTCCTTCACGCCGCCCTCAACCGTGGCCGTCACCTTCACGCGCCGCTTGCCTGAGGCAATCGCCTCCGCAACACCCGTGATCGAGTACGTCTCAAACCCGGTCAGCCCCAGCGACTCGCGGTTCTGCCCGCCCGTGAACTCCAGCGGCAGCACGCCCATGCCCACCAGGTTCGAACGGTGGATGCGTTCAAAGCTCTCCGCGATCACCGCCTTCACGCCCAGCAGCGCCACGCCCTTGGCCGCCCAATCGCGCGACGAGCCCGAGCCATACTCCTTGCCCGCCACGATCATCATGCCCACGCCCGCGGCCACATTGCGCATCGCCACGTCGTAGATGAACTCCTTCTCCGACGCCGCCGACACCCGCGTGTAGCCGCCTTCCACGCCCGGCACCATCAGGTTCTTCAACCGGATGTTGGCCAGCGTGCCGCGCACCATCACCTCGTGATTGCCGCGCCTTGAACCATACGAGTTGAAATCACCCGGACTCACCCCGCGCGCCATCAGATAGTGCCCCGCCGGCGAATCCTTCTTGATCGAACCGGCCGGTGAAATGTGATCCGTCGTGATCGAATCGCCCAACACCGCCAGCGGCTTCAGGTCCAGCAGATCCTCAAGCGGCGCCTTCGGATCGCGCATCGCATCGAAGTACGGAGGCCGCGCGATGTAGGTCGAGTCCGCGTCCCACTCGTACAAATCGCCCGTTGGGAACTTCACCGCGTTCCACTGCTGGTCGCCAGCGAACACCGCGCCATACTCCTTCGCGAACATCTCGCGGCGCACGCTGTTGGCCAGCACCTCGGCCACCTCTTCCTGCGTCGGCCAGATCTCCTTCAGGTACACGTCCTGGCCCGAACCATCTTTCCCGATCGGCTCATTCACCAGGTCCAAGTCCACGCGGCCCGCAATCGCATACGCCACCACCAGCGGCGGCGAAGCCAGATAATTCGACCGCACCAACTGGTTCACGCGCCCTTCAAAATTGCGGTTGCCGCTCAACACCGAGGCCACATTCAAGCTCGCTGACTCCACCGCCGCGCCGATATGCTCCGGCAGCGGACCCGAGTTGCCGATGCAAGTCGTGCAGCCATAGCCCACCACATGGAACTTCAGCTTCTCCAGATACGGCATCAGCCCGGCGTCGGTGAGATACTCCGTCACCACCTTCGACCCCGGCGCCAGTGACGACTTCACCCACGGCTGCGACGTGAGCCCGCGCTCCACCGCCTTCTTCGCCACCAAACCCGCCGCCACCATCACCGACGGATTCGACGTGTTCGTGCAGCTCGTAATCGCCGCGATCACCACGGACCCATCCTGCAGCGGCACCTCGACGCCGTTCTTCGCCGTCGTGTGCTTCGGTTCGGCGCCCAGCGTTCCGAGGAAGCTCGACTTCACATCCTGCAGATTGATGCGGTCCTGCGGACGCTTCGGCCCGGCCAGCGACGGCACCACGGTCGACAGATCCAGCTCCAGCGTGTCCGTGAACACAGGGTCCGGCGTGGCATCGGTGCGGAACAGCCCCTGCTCCTTCGCATAGGCCTCCACCAGCGCCACCACCTGCTCCGGCCGGTTCGACAGCCGCAGATATTCGAGCGTCAAATGATCCACCGGGAAGAACCCGATCGTCGCCCCATACTCCGGCGCCATGTTCGCAATCGTCGCCCGGTCAGCCAGTGAAAGCGACGACAGGCCCTGCCCGTAGAACTCCACGAACTTGCCCACCACGCCCTTCTTGCGCAGCATCTGCGTCACCGTCAGCACAAGGTCGGTCGCCGTCGCCCCCGCCGCCAGTTTGCCGTGCAGCTTGAAGCCGATCACCTCGGGCAGCAGCATCGACACCGGCTGGCCCAGCATGCAGGCCTCGGCCTCAATGCCGCCCACGCCCCAACCCACCACGCCCAGGCCGTTGATCATCGTCGTGTGCGAGTCCGTGCCCACCAGCGTGTCCGGGTACGCATCCACCACGCCGTCGCCCTGGCGTGAGAACACCACCTGCGCCAGATACTCCAGGTTCACCTGGTGCACAATGCCCGTATTCGGAGGAACTACTCTGAAATTGTGAAAGCTCCCCTGCCCCCAGCGCAGGAAGGAATACCGTTCGGCGTTGCGCTGGAATTCCAGAATGCCGTTCAGCCCCAGCGCCTCGGCGGTGCCAAAGTGATCCACCTGCACCGAGTGGTCAATCACCAAATCTGCCGGAATCAGCGGATTGGCCCGCTTCGGGTCGGCGCCCATCTTCTGCAGCGCCTCGCGCATCACCGCCAGGTCCACCACGCACGGCACGCCCGTGAAATCCTGCAGCAGCACCCGCGCCGGCATGAACGAAATCTCGCGCGCCTCCGGCTTGCCATTGAACCCGGCGACAAACCGGATATCCTCGGCCCGCACCGTCACGCCGTCTTCCATGCGCAACGTGTTTTCGAGCAACACTCGAATCGAGAACGGCAGGCGGCTCAACGTGGCCACTCCCGCCTTTTCCAGCGCGTCAAGTCTGTAGATGCGATACTCGCTGCCGCCAACGCGCAGAGTGGCGGCCGAACCGAAGCTATTCGGATGGGACATGGATTCTCCTAGTTTATCGCAGGCCTTTGCTCAGCCATGCGGCCTTCACCCCGGCCATTCACCCCAGCCGCATCAGCACAAACGGCGTCGCCGCCAGCCCCAGTGCCAGCGCGATCACCACCCACCCCAACGGCCGCGCGAAATTCGGCGTGTAGCCAAAGCCCAATCGCCGCTCCACCATCAGCGCCGGATCTTCGCGGTTGTAGTAGATCACCTTCCCCGTCCAGCGCTCCCGCGGCGTCTCGCCTTCACCCGGTGTATCCGCCATACGGATCGCCAGCCAGAATGCCAGCAACAGGATCAGGATCACCAGCGCCACGATCACCCACGGCCCACCCACCATCCCATCCGGCCCCGCCACGGGCAGCAGCGACACATAGGAAAACAGCACGCTCAAGATCACCGCAAGAACCAGCATCGTGCCTGCGTACACGCGCCGCTGCCCCATCCGCTCTTCGAGAATCTCCCCCGTCCCCCTGCATCGCGTGCCGAAGGCGATCCCATACGCGAGCAACGCCAGCAGCGCCGTTGCCAGCACACCCATCGCCAGCGGAAGCGCCACCAGCGCCGTGCTCTTCGGCCCGAAAGCATCCGCCTTGCCGTCCATGCCGTAATGCGTCGGAAACCGGTCCGGCAGGCCGCCGTACTGCGCAAGCAGCACAACTCCCGCCGCGCCCAACAACAGAAACGAAAACACCACCGCCGGCACAATCCAGCGCGCGATGATGGGGTCCGGATCGGGTGGTCTCAGTTCGCCCACTACATGTACTCCGGCATCGGAATGCCGAGAATGCCCAGCGCCCACGCCAGTTGCTTGCTGAAGTACTGCGTCATCCACAGCAGGAAAGCCCGCCGCTCGGCGTCCTGCTCATGAATCACCGGATAGCCGTCATAGAACACGCTGAAGCCCTGCGCCAGCTGGAACGCATATTTCGCAAAGTGCGCCGGCTCGCCCTTGGCCAGCGCCTCGGCCAGCGCCGCCTGCGCTTTCGAGATCAGAAGCAGCGTCTGCCACAAATCCTCGGTCGCCAGCTGCCGTTCCAGCGCTTCCTTCGTCAGCACCGCCGCGAAGTCAGGCAGCCTCTCCCCGCGCTCCTCAAACTTCGTCAGAATCTTGCTCGCCCGCACCGCCGCGTATTGCACGTACGGCCCCGTCTCGCCCACAAACGCCAGCGCCTCCTGCAGGTCAAACGCGATCACCGTGTTGCGCGTGAACTTCAACATGAAATACCGCAGCGCGCCCGTGGCAATCTGCGTCGCCACCCGCCGCCGCTCTTCGGCCGGCTTGTCCTGGTTGCGGTCGTCCACCTCCACCAGCGCCTTCTCGATCAGCTTGTCGATCAGGTCGTCTGCCTTCACCCCCAAGCCCTTGCGGCCCGACACCTCGACGTAGGCCCGCTTCTTGTCCTCGTCGCTCAACTCAATGCCCAACTCCACGCACGTCCGCGGCGACAGCGCCACCATCTCGTAGCTGAAGTGAATCGAACGCTCCGCCTGCTCGCCATAGCTCAGCGCGCGCAACCCCGCCGCCACCACATCCTGCAAATACGACTGCCGCGAGTCAATCACGTTATACACCGTGTAGCCCGCGCCAAACTTCGGAGCCCCCGCCGGTTGCTCCTCATCGGTCGACACCCACACCGTATGCTCCGGGCTCTCTTCGAGCAGCGGCCTGTAATGGAAATCCTTGCCCAGCAGCCCGAACTTCCACAACTGATAGGCGATGTCCTTGCCCACATACGTCACGATGCCGTTCGAACGCACGATCACCTTCGAATCATCCACATCGTCGTCTTCGGCCGCCACATGATCGCGGAAGTGCGAACCGGCCATCACCCAACAGCCCGCCTTCTTGCCCTCCTCGGCCAGGTAGATCGCCTCGCGCTGCTTGAGCAGCTCAAACGCCGTCGCCCAGAACTTCAGATGGAGAATCTCACTCTCCCTTGGCAGCACGTCGTAGATGATGCCCAGCCGCCGCATCGTCGCCAGGTGGCACAGCACGATCGCATCGGCCACCACGTGCGCCATCTCGGCCAGCGCCCCGTCGTTTGCCTCAATCGCATGCAGCGTCTCGGCGCGCCACTTCTCGCTCTCCGGATGCTCCTTGAAATACTGCGACACCCGCGCATACGCGTCCCAGCACAGGTAATCGAACCGCGGCTCGCGCGTCAGCGCCGTCACCTCGGCCACGCTCTTGTTCTCCAGAAAATGGAAGCCCGCCACCACATCGGCCACTTGCACGCCCGTGTTGTCGATGTAGTTCTGCACCTCCACCGCATCGCCTGAGGCCCGCAGCATCCGCACAAACGTATCGCCCAGCACGGCGTTGCGCAGATGCCCGATGTGCGCCGCCTTGTTCGGATTGATGTTGGTGTGCTCGACGATGATCTTGTGGCCCGTCGCCCCCGCATCGGCCACGCCCGCGAGCAGCGCCTGCCCATAACCGCCGCGGTCGAGCCGCAAGTTCAGATAGCCGTTGCCCGCGATCTCAATCTTCGCCACGCCCGGCAGCGCGCCAAGATCGTCAACAAGTTCCTGCGCAATCGCCCGCGGCGCTTTCTTCAACGCCCGCGCCAGTTGAAACGCCGCCGGCAGCGCCAGTTCGCCAAAGCTCGACTGCTTGGGCGACTCCACGGCCACCGCCATCGTCTCGCCATAGCGGGCCGCCAGATGATCCGACACGATCCGCTGAATTTGTTTTTCTATGATGTGGAACACAGGGGAATCCCCAGTGTAGCAATGCGCCGCCGCCGCCCGTCAGGGCGAGGTTCCCCCTACAACGTCCCCGCTGAAACCGCCTCCAGCAGCGCCCGCGGAATCGGCCATTTCCCCGTCACCGCCGCCCCTTGCGCCTCAAACTGTCCCGACGTCAACACCCCGCTCAAGTCCTCCGGGTTCGGCTTCTGCCCGCTGCGCTGAATCATCTTCGTCAACACCTCGGTCAGCGAACGCAACCGGTCGCGCACCTCCTCGGCCTGCTTCGCGCCCGGACACTCCGCCCGCAAGTTCGCCGAAAACCCTGTCGCCCCCGCGTCCACCGCTACCGTCACCCGTTCAGCCCCCGCCAGCGCCGAAGCGAACGCTTTCACCCCATCGGGCAGCGTTTCGTTGGCGCTCAACAGCGGCCCCGGCAGCGTCACCCAAAACGGCGCGCTGGGAATCTCAATCCCGTTCTCCGGCCGGTCCGACGGCATCATCGTGTACGCCGCCCGCGGCGCATATCCCACCGCCAGCGCCAATACATCGGTCGATGCCGGAAAAAACGAGATGTTCTTCGTCGGCATACTTCCCCGCACCGAACAGAACCCGTTCACGCACGTGCCGCCCTTGGCTTTGGCATAACGGTTCAACTGCGTCCAGTTAAAGCGCCCCTTCAGCAAAAAGTACTTGTGCTCGGAATCGAACGCCGCCGCCACATAGTCCAGGTCCTCGCGGTAATCGAAACCCGTCTCGCGCACGAAATTCTGATAGTCCAACTCCTCCACGCTGCGCGCCCCCGCAATCAGATCCAACACCCCCGCCGTGCGCAGGCTCTTCACATCCAGCGCCGCCACCACCGCCCGGTCAGAGGGAAGCCGCGCCAACAGTTGCCCCAGGTTCGTAATCGAACGCGACTGCCGGTGATACAACACCCCCAGCACAAGCCCGCAGCCGGCCAGCATCAGCAGCACGAGTTGCCACAACCGCAGGGGTTTTCGCACAAAATTGTCCGATTACGCCGAAACCAGCTCCTGCGAAACCCGCGCCCCGCGCCACAAATCCAGATACGGCCCCAGGTCCTTCATCATCTTCGTGAACTGGTCGATCGTCAGTGACTGCGCCCCGTCGCTCACCGCCTTCTCCGGACACGGATGCACTTCGACAATAATCCCATCGGCCCCAATCGCCACCCCCGCCCGGCTCAACGAAGGCACCAGGCTCCGCTTGCCCGTCGCATGGCTCGGATCGAGAATCACCGGCAGGTGCGTCAGCTCCTGTAACACCGGCACGGCCACAATGTCGCACGTGTTGCGCGTGATCGTCTCAAACGTCCGGATGCCCCGCTCGCACAACATCACGTCGCGGTTGCCGTGGGCCACAATATACTCGGCCGACATCAGCAGCTCTTTAATCGTCGAGCTCAGCCCGCGCTTCAGCAACACCGGCCGCCCCGCCTTGCCCAGCCCCTTCAGCAGCGCGAAGTTCTGCATGTTGCGCGCCCCGATCTGCAGCACGTCGGCATATTCGGCCACCAGTTCCACGTCCCGGTCGCTCATCACCTCGGTGATCACGCCCACGCCCATCGCGTCGCCGGCCTTGCGCAGCAGCTTCAGCCCTTCCAGCTCCATGCCCTGAAAATCGTAAGGCGACGTCCTCGGCTTGAACGCCCCGCCGCGCAGAATCCGCGCCCCGGCCCGCGCCACTCCCTCGGCCGAGGTCATGATCTGGTGCTCGCTTTCCACCGAACACGGACCCGCCATCATTACGAAATCCTCGCCGCCAATCTCAAAGTCGCGCACCCGGATCCGCGTCTTCGCGCTCTTGTATTCCCGGCTTACGAACTTGTAGGGGGCGGTGATCCGCATCGCTTTCTCCACTTGGGGCAGGGCCTCCAATGACTCCAGGCACGCCGAGGTGTCGCCAACCCCAATGGCGGCGATCACCACGCGCTCCACACCTTCGATGGTGTGGATCTTGTACCCGAAGTCCTCGATTCTCTGGCAAACGGCCTGGATCTCCTCCGGCGAGGAGTGTGGTTTCATCGAGATGATCATGGCGCTCCTAATTCAGCCAAACTAGTGACCGGCAAAACAAAAAACCCACTCTGGCCGAGTGGGTTGGGATTTAGCTTCAAACTTGCGTCTGCCCGCACCACTCGCCCGCGCTTGGTTAGCACCAAAATCGATACGCGAACGAGCGACCAGACAGCATGAATTTCAAATTCTAGCGAAAACCTGCCACCCGCGCAAGTGGTAAGGATGCCCGAAACTGGAAATTAGTCACCGTTTTTCTCACTAGATCGCACATTTCCGCCCGCTACCGGCGTCTCCCGTGCAACCACCTCGCCCTGGGTGACACCCGACGCCACAGCCACCTGAACGTGGTTGCTCGCCGCCACCGTCACCGCCCTCTCTTCCCACCGCATTCCCGTCTTCACCCACACCTTCGCCCCTCCGGCCTCAAAGCGCACCGCCTCCCGCGGCAGCAGCAAGGCATCCTCGATCCGCTCCAACACCACATCGGCCGCCACCGTGAAGTTCGGCATGATCGCCGGCCGCCCGGCCACCTCCAGCCGCACCGGAATCGTCCGCACATAGTCCCGCCGCGCTCCACCCGCCTGCGCCAGTGATCCGATCCGCGTCACCTTGGCCTCCGCCGTCATCCCCGCAAAGGCCTCCACCTGCAGCTTCGCCGCCATGCCTTGCCTCAACAACTGCTCATCTGCCTGGTTCGCATACGCCTCCACCGTCAGCCGCGACGTATCGTGCACCTGCCCGATCACCGTCCCCGACGACAGATCGTCGCCCGGCTGGATGTCTGTGTACTCGCTCCCGCGCCGGATGCGCTGCGGAATGAACACCCCCGCGATCGGCGACTTCACCACCATCCGCTCGCTCCCCCGCTGGCCACGCCGCAAATCCAACTGCTCCTCGGCCAACTCCAACTCCTGACGCCGCATCGCCGCCCGTTCCGAAATGTCGAAAAAGCGCGCCTCTGACCGCAGTTGCTCCAACCGCGCCTGCGCCTCCTCCAGGTTCAGCCGGTATTTCTCGGCCACAATCGCGCTTCTGACCGGAATCGTGCGCAAATCCAGCCGCGCCTTCCCCACCGCACCCTCGGCGGCCAGAATCCGCAGCTCATACGCCTTTCTTCGCTCGTTCAGGCTCGCCCGCACCGTCTGCAGGGTCAGTTCCCGGCTCCGCACGCTCGCCGCCAGATCGTCCAACCGCAATTCGATAAACTGCCGGTCAAACTCAGCCACCACGTCGCCCGGCTGCACCTGCGTGCCCGCTCCAATCAGCGATTTCAATGTCAATCGGAAGTCGTTCGAGGAGGATCCCCGCGACCGCCGTCCGCTCAAAATCGGAGCCGTCAGGTAAGCCAGGTTCCCCGCCGCCGTCATGCCCGTGATGCGCAGCGTCCGCTCCAACGGCCCCCGCGCCACCACCGCCGTCCGTACCGACACCACCGGTGCCGGCGCCGACGTCCGCGGCAAGGCCCAATACCCCACACCCCCCGCCGCCACCAGCAACAACAACCCCAGCCATGCCCAGCGCTGTTTGCCGCCTTCACCCTGCTCCCCACCTCGACGGACGCCCCGCGCCTCCTCTGGAGGCGGTGGCGCTGCCGGCACGGGCAAAAGTGTGGAAGCTGACATCCTGGTCCTTCCTGTGAAAACGAAATTCTCCCGTAAGGAGAATTCTTCTACTAGAAAGAGACGTACGCAAGCCTCCCCAGGTGTCGGCTATGGCAAAGTTTTTTTAATCCGAACGCCGGCGCCA
>JAFLBB010000086.1 GCA_017304135.1 Acidobacteriota bacterium
GGGTGGCGGCGACGGCGGCGTGGAAGGCGGGGCCGGGGTTGCTGTCGGCGGAGGCTGTCCGGGCGACGGCGATGGGCGGGTCGTTCACGGGGATGGCGCGGTTGGAAAGCGGGCGGTTCCGTGTGGAGGGCGAGTTGGCGGGGCTGGAGTTGGAGAGGCTGTATGCGGCGCCGCCGCAAACGGCGAACTCGGGGGTGCCGCTGGTGTGGGCGGGCGTGGTGCAGGGTCCGGTGCGGGTGGAGGGAACGGCGCGGGGGTTTGAGGCGAGCGTGGATCTGCGGGTGACGCCGCCGGAGGAGTTGACGGAAGGGAAACAGGTAGTGGAGGGAGCGCTGCGGGCCACCTACCAGAGCGCGGGCGAGGTGTTGCTGGTGGAAGCCGGGCATCTGCAATTGCCGCACACGAGGCTCATTGCGCGGGGCGATCCGGGGAAGGCGATGGAGTTTTCCGTGGTGTCGTCGGATTTGGACGACCTGCTGCCGGCGTTGCGGATGGCGATGGAAAAGCCGCCGGCGCGATTGCCGCTGACGCTCGACCGCGGGCAGGTAAGGATAGAGGGGCGCTGGGAGGGGGGCGCGCGGGACGGCGCGGTGGCGGGACGGTTGGTGGCCGGTCCACTGGTGGTGGAGGGGCGGCGGCTGGATGCGGTGGAGAGCGAGTTTCAGGCAAGGTCGAACGGGGTGACGCTGCGCGGCGTGAAGGTGCAGGCGGCGGGAGCGACGCTGACCGGAGTGGGGTCGTTAGGACTGGAGAACTGGTTGCCCGTGGCGGCAAGCCGGTTGGCGGGGGCGTTCCGGCTGGCAGCGCCTCGCCTGGAGGCCCTGGCTGCGCTCGCGGGCCAGGGCGGATTGCCCTTGACGGGCGCGGCGGAGGCGACAGCGCGACTGGAGGGGACGTACGGTTCACCGGCGATGACGGGCGAGGTGACGGCATCGGGGATGACCGCCTGGGGCGAACGCGTGCAGGCGGTGAAGGCCGAGTACCGGGCCGCGAGGGAGTATCTGGAGATTCCCATGCTGGCCGTGGAGGCGGGGCCGGGACGGGCCTCGGGAAGCGCCTCCGTGAGGGCGCCGGGGGGCAATTGGAGCGCGGCGACGGTGGAGTTCCAAACTACCGGGCGCGCCTTCACGCTGGAACAGTGGCGGTACTTGCAGAGTGTCAGGAAAGGGTTCCGCGGCGACCTGGATGCGGATGTGGCAGCCAGCCTGCGGATGGTGAACGGCGCGGCCAAGGTGAGTTCGATCCGGGGGCGGGTGAGTGTGCCCAACCTGCAGGTGGAGAACCTGCCGCTGGGTGAAGTCGTGGCCGACGTGGGCACGAAGGAGCAACTGGTGACGCTGAAGGCCTCGGCCACGCTGGGCGGGGCGCACATCGACGGCACGACGGAATGGTCGCTCGGCTCAACGGGCTTCGGGCTGGGGCAGTTCACCTTCCGCAACGTGACGCTGACGACGCTGCAGGACCTGGGCGTGATCGACCCGGCGACGCCACTGCCGGCGCGCGGATTCTTCGAAGGGGAAATCGGATTTTCCGGTCCGATTCTCGATCCGGCCAACTGGACGGCCAACGCCAAGCTGACGCGGGCCGAACTGCGTCCGCTGCTGCGCGACGATCCGGGGCGGACGGCCGAGGCGAACCGCTTTGCGCTGCGCAACAGTGGTCCGCTGCTGGCCTTCATCGACAAGGACGGCGTGAAGCTGACCACGGCGCGGATGGTGGGCGAAGGGACCGACATTCAGGTGAACGGTTCGGTGGGCGTGCGCGGGCGGACGCCGCTGAACCTGAGCATTCTGGGGCGCATGAACCTGCCGGCGCTATCGATGCTTGAGCCGGACCTGCTGGCCGCGGGGCAGGCCCAGGTGGACGTGCAGATTCGCGGCGGATTTGAACGGCCGCAGGTGTTCGGGACGATGGGCCTGCAGAACGCATCGTTCTACCTGCGCGGGGTTCCGAACGGGCTGGAGAAGGTGAACGGCTCGGTGCGATTCGACCGCACGCGGGCCACGATTGAGAAGTTCTCGGCGGTGACCGGCGGGGGCGAACTGACGCTGGGCGGCTTTGTGGGGTTCACGGGCAATCAGTTGATCTACCGCCTCAACGCCAAGGCCGAGCGGGTGCGCGTGCGCTATCCGGAGGCGGTGTCGACGACGTTTGATGGGGAGTTGAATTTAACGGGGACGTCGGCGCAGAGCCTGCTCTCGGGCACGGTGGTGGTGAACCGGCTGGGTTTGAACCCGAAGACGGATTTGGGCAGCATCCTGGCCGAGGCGGCGCGCTCCACGCCGGCCGACCCGATTCAGAACCGGGCGCTGCGCGGCATGCAGTTGGACGTGAAGATCGAGACGAGTCCGGACGCCGAGTTGCAGACCTCGCTCACGCGCGACATCCAGCCGGAGGCGGATTTGCGGCTGCGCGGCACGGCTGCGCGGCCGACCGTGCTGGGGCGTGTCTCGGTGAACGAGGGCGAAATCCAGTTCTTCGGCAACCAGTACCTGATCACGCGCGGCGAGATCTCCTTCTTCAACCCGGTGAAGGTGGAGCCGGTGGTGAACCTGGACCTGGAGACGCGGGCCCGCGGCATCACCGTGACGATCAACCTCTCCGGGCCGCCGAACAAGCTCAACATCAGCTACCGGTCAGACCCTCCGCTGCAATCGAACGAGATTGTGGCGCTGCTGACCGTGGGCCGCGCGCCGGCCTCGGCGTCGACGGCGGGAAGCCCGTCCAACCAGGGCGGCGGGCTGCTGCAGTCAGGCAACTCGCTATTGGGGGCGGCCATTTCGGCGCCGCTGAGCGGACCGATCAACAACCGCCTGCAGCGCTTCTTCGGCGTCTCGCGCATCAAGATCGATCCGGAACTGAATACGATCACCAACACGCCGCAGGCGCGGCTGACCATCGAGCAGCAGCTTTCGCGCGAAATCACGGTGACCTACATCACCAACCTGAACCGCACGCAAAACCAGATTGTGCGGCTGCAGTGGGATTTTTCGCGCGACTTTTCCGTGCTCGCGGTGCGGGACGAGAACGGCATCTTCGGCATCGACTTTCAGTACCGGAAGCGGTTCAAGTGAGGGGGGCGGAGTGGGAACCCTACCAGCGGAGGTTCGCGTCGCGGGCGAGCCGGCTGGCGAGGCCCGGTTTCAGATCGGCCTTGCCGTGGACGGGCACGGAGAGGATCTTGGGCTCTCAGGTTTTGGTGTTGATGCGGTGGCTACCGGAGATGCGCTGGAGCTGCCAGCCGCTTCGAGCAGGCGGCAGAGAGCAGGGCCTGTGATCGGCTTCACACCGCGACATCCAGGATCTGGACGTTCGATTCGGGTTCACGCCCCTGCTCCCGCATCACATCGAGGACTCCGGAGATGGCGTCGCGGATGTTGTCCCGGAGTTCGGGGATGGTGTCGCCTTGTGTGTAGCAGCCCGGAAGCGCGGGCACTTCAGCCCAGTAGCCCCCCTCCGGCTCCTCGCGGATCACGACGGCGAAGTTCGTCACGACTTCATTCTGGCAGAGCGCTCAGAGAGCGGTTGGCAGGTGAACTGGCGGCCGATGGTAGGCTCGATTAGCAGGCGGGGGACGGCGATGAGGTTGCGGAATAAGGCGTGAATCATGAAACTGCGCGCGCACCAGGACCGGTTGAAGATTGAGCACTCGATTATTGACGGGCTGCGGCCGGTGCTGGTGCGGCTGCTCGATGCGACGCCGGAGATCCGTTCGATTGTGCCGGGGGTGATCCGCAAGGTGCGGGACGCCAAGGGGAAGGTGCAGATCCGGGTGACGGTGCCGGTGACCAACGGCTGGAAGGCGATTGCCCTGGCCGCCGGGGCGCGGCAGGAGATGTTCATCTCGACGACGCTGGGGCAGGAGGCCCTGGAGACGGCCCTGGCGCGCGCCTTGAGCGAGTGATTCGCTATACTGTAGGTTCGATTTTCCCCAATCTGGCAGGATCCACACCCCATGTTTGACCTTTTCCGCTCCCGTACGAAGTCTGTGCGCTACTTGCTTGGCGGCTTGCTGTCGCTGGTGGCGCTTTCGATGGTTGTGACGCTGATTCCGGGCTTCGGCACGCCGAGTAACCCGAATCGCGATGTGCTGGCGACCATTGGCGACACCGAGCTGACCTCAGCCCAGATTCACCGCTCCATCTCCATGCAGATGCGCGAGGGCAAGCTCTCCAACGACTCGGTGAAGTACATGCTGCCGCAAATGGTCAACCAACTGGTGGCCGAGTTCGCCACGATGTACGAGGCGCAGCGGATGGGGCTGACGGCGACCGACGCCGAGGTGGTGGACACGATTCGCGGGCTGATTCCGCAGATGTTCCCCGAGGGCAAGTTTGTCGGCGGGCAGGTGTACAAGAGCTTTCTCGAATCCAACGGCATGTCGGTGCAGGAGTTCGAGTCGAACGTGCGCAAGCAGATCGTGCTGCGCAAGCTACAGGCGGTGGCGTTTGAAGGCGAAGTAGTGAGCCCGGCTGAGGTGGAGGCCGAGTTCAAGCGTCGCAACGCGAAGGTGAACATCAACGTGGTGGAGTTTGCGCCCAGCGTGTTCCTCTCGCAGGTGTCGGTGCCAAAGGCCGAGCTGGAAGATTTCTACAACAAGAACCAGGCGCGTTTCATGACGCAGCCGAAGCGGGCGTTTGACCTGATCGTCGTCGACGAAGCAAAGTTGGGCGAATCGATTCCGGTGAGCGAGGCGGTGCTGCGGCAGGCCTACAACGAGCAGCCGGCGCGCTGGCAGTCGGAAGAACGCGTGAAGGTGCGCCACATTCTGGTGAAGGCCATGGACGCGGCCGAAAAGACCGCCGCCAAGAAGAAGGCCGAGGACCTGCTGAAGCAGTTGAAGGGTGGAGCCGATTTCGCCGAACTGGCGAAGAAGAACTCCGACGATCCAGGCTCCAAGGAGCGCGGCGGCGACCTGGACTGGGTGGTGAAGGGCCAGACGGTGCCGAACTTCGAGAAGACGGCGTTTGCGTTGAAGGCGAAGGAACTGAGCGGCCTGGTGGAAACCGAGTTCGGGTTCCACATCATCCAGACGATGGAGCGCGAGGCCGGCAAGGTGAAGAGCTTTGACGAGGTGAAGGCTGACCTGGGGTTGGAAGTGAAGCGGCGGCAGTTGTTTGAGCGCATGCCGGCGCTGGCTGACCAGGCGCGTTCGGAGTTGCTCAAGACGCCCAAGCAGGCCGAGGCCATCGCCCAGAAGCTGGGCCTCACCTTTGCCCGCGTGGAGCGCGCCGGGCCGGGCGATCCGCTGCCGGCGATCGGGCTGCAGCAGCAGTTTGACGCGGTCATCTACGGCGCGCCGGTGGGCGGCGTGACCGACGTGGTCCAGGTGCCGGGCAACCGTCTGGTGGTGGGCGTGGTGAACACGATCTTCCCGGCGCAGCCGTCGAAGTTCTCCGAAGTGGAGTCGCAGATTCAGACGATGCTCAAGGAGCAGAAGGCGGCCGTGATGGCCGAGCAGAAGATGCGCGAGTTTGAGAAGAAGCTGGCCGAGAACAACAAGGACGTCGTCAAGACGGCCAAGGCGATGGGGCTGAAGGTGATCGAGTCGGGCTTCGTTGCGCGCACGGAGGAAATTGCCGGCGTGGGCAGCCCGATGGTCTTCGGCGAGATTCTGTTTACGCATCCGGTGGGCTTCACGGTGGGGCCGTACCGCGTGGCGCAGCGGACGTTTTTCTACCAGATGGCGGGCCGCAAGGAAGCCGATATGGCCGAGTTGCCGCTGCAGCGGGAGACCATCGTGACGACGCTGCGCGGACAAAAGGCGCAAGCGCGGCGCGAGCTGTTTGAGGACGGCCTGGTGCAGGCGCTCACCAAGCAGGGCAAGATCAAGGTAAGCGAAGAGGCGATGAAGCGGTTGCTGGCGGCCTACGGCGCGGCCTAGGCGCTTCCTGACCTCATGCTTGATTCCGCGCTCGACCTCCTTCGTTCGTTCACCAATCCGGAACGTCTGATTGCGCTGCTGTCGACGGTGCTCAGCGGATGGCTCGGCTATGCCGTGCTCATCGCTATCGTGTTTGCCGAGACAGGCCTGCTGGTGGGCTTCTTCCTGCCGGGCGATTCGCTGCTGTTCACGGTGGGCGTGGTGGCCGGCGCGGGCGAGTTGAACATCGTCCTGATCAACCTTGTGCTGATGGCGGCGGCGATCATCGGCGACGGCGTGGGCTTCCACCTCGGGCGGCACACGGGCCCGGCCATCTTCAACCGGCCCGATTCGCGGCTCTTCAAGCAGGAGTATCTGCACCGCACGCAGGCCTTCTACGACAAGCACGGCGGCAAGACGATCATCTACGCGCGCTTTGTGCCGATCATCCGCACGTTTGCGCCCTTCGTGGCCGGCGTGGCGGGGATGAACTACGGCCGCTTCCTGATGTTCAACGTGTTCGGCGGCATCGGGTGGGTGTTTCTGCTCACGATGCTCGGCTACACCCTGGGCGAGTGGCCTCCGGTGCGCGCCCATTTCGAGAAGGTGATTCTGGGAATCATTTTCGTAAGCGTGCTGCCGGTGTTCCTCGAATTCTGGAAGGCGCACCGCAAGGCCTGATACACTGCGGCGATGCTGATTGCCGCGCTGTTGCTGGTGATTCTGATCCCGTTTCTCGCGGCTAGCCTGCGCGTGGTGCCGAATGGCATGGCGGCGGTGGTGGAGCGGCTGGGGCGCATCATTCCCGTTGTGCGCAAGCCGGGGCTCATCGTGTTGCTGCCGTTCCTCGAGCGGGTGACGTACTTCCCGGCCACGGCATTCCCTTTACAGATCCCGGTCACGATCGAGCCGCGGGGCACCGAGCCGCTGGAACTCACGGCTGCGTGCGAGTGCACGGTGACCGACGCGATCCGGTTCCTGGGGAACCTGCCGTTTTCCGGCTTGGGCGCGGCCAGGAAACAGGCCGGCGAGGAGAGCGCGAAGACAGCGGGGACGTTTCTGCAGGGAGTGATTGCGGCCGAGGGTGAGGCGGCGGTGGCCGAGTTGGGGGTGATGAACTTCCTGAGCGAACTGCCCGGCTGGCCTGACCGCTTGCGCGGGCCGCTCAAGGAGCGTGGCGCGCACGTCGGCCTGCGCTTCGAGGGGTTGCGGGTAAGCGCCCCGAAGATGACCGCCGAGGAGATGTGGCGGCTGCGGCGCCGCTCGGAGTAGGAGCGGTTGGCCGAGGTCTGGAAATCACACCGTACGGCCTGATACACTGCGGCGATGCTCATCGCCGGGCTGTTGATGATCATTCTGATCCCGCTCATCGCGGCTAGCGTGCGGGTGGTGCCCGAGGGCACGGTGGGGCTGGTGGAGCGGCTGGGCCAGGTTGTGCCCGGGCTGCGGCAACCGGGGCTGCTGTTGCTGCGGCCCTTCTTCGAAACGCTCATCCTGCTGCCCAAAGGGCCTTTCCAGGTGGAGTTGAAATTGGAGGCGGAGACCTGGGAGCGTGTGCCGCTGACCTTTGCCGTGGAGATGCAGTGCGAGGTGAAGGACCCGGTGCTTCTCGATCAAAGCCTGCCGGGGGTTCCACGCGGGGAGATGCGCGAACGGGGAGTGCGCCACACGATCCAGCGGGTCACGCGGTTTTTGGACCACACGCTCGTTTCCGAGGGCCGGGCGGCGGTGCGGAAGGGACGTTTGCTCGAGTGTCTGGGCAACATGGACGATTTGGAGAAGCGCATCCAGGAGCGGCTTGGCTGGCATGGGCGCAAGCAGGGACTGGAGATTGTGAGCCTTCAGATGGCGCTGCTGGAGATCCCGGAAGACGCCAAGCAGCAGGTGCGGCAGGCGATCCAGGAGGGACGCGCGGGGGAGGAAGCGGAACTGGTGCTGGAGGACGTGGATCCGCCCGCCGATGCCTAACGCGTAAAGCGCACCACGCCCCACTTCTCCGGGACGTGCATGTTGATGACGCCTTGCGGCGACCAGACCCAGTTGTCCTCTTTCGTGCCGGGGACCTTCTCGTATTTGCCGTCCTTCACGTTGAGCTGCCATTCGACGCGCGAGAAGTTGACGCGCCACGACTCGCCGGGCTTGGGCGGCATGGCGGGGCGCGGGCCGCGATTGAAGGCCGCCCAGGGGAAAGCCATCTCGACGGTCCAGCCCTGGTCGCGGTCGCGCGGGTCGTTGATGGTGCCGCGGGCGTGCACGGCCGTCTTCATGCCGGGCATCTCCCAACCGTTGTCGGCCTTGCCGCCGAAGCGGTAGGGCTTGGGCAAATAGAGGTCCCAGGTGGTGTTGAGGACATTCATCTCAAACTCGAAGTAGTGAAGCGTGTCGCCATCGGGATCGAAGAAGGCCTCGAAATCGTGCTGGTGGAAGATGACCGAGTCGTGGTCGCGGTAGAGGGCCCAGAGGTCGGGCTCTTCCATTTCGGCGGCGATGTAGAAGAACTGGTCGTCCCAGGTCATCTTGGCGCGGGTTTTGAAGCGGGGCTTGGGCTTGGCGTCGCCTTCGATGTCGATGAAATAGTCCGTCCACGCCGCGGCGCGCCAGGCGGGTTCATCGAGCTTGCCGTCGATGGTGAGGGGCTTCGCGGTGTGGCGGGCCTCGTAGTGCTTGGGGTCCTGGGCATGGAGCGCGGCGGCGAGCAGCAGAGGAAGCAGCAGGCGCATTAGAGCACCCCCAGTTCGAGCAGGGCGCGTTTCACCTGCTGGTCACGTTGGATTTCCACTTCATCTCCTTTTTCGACGCCGACGGCTTGATTGAGAATGTCCTGTTGCAGGCGGCTGCGGATCCACTCGCGATCGCGCGACCATTCGGCGACTCCAGGCATCACCTGTCGTTTGGAGAGGAAGCCCTGGAATTCGTCGAGCAGTTCATTGGAGACAGTGAACCCGGCCGTGATGTTCGAGTGCGATTGCACGTACTGCGTGGCGAAGGTGGTGAAGAGGGCGCTGACATCCAGAAAGGCACGGAGGCGCGTCGTGGCTTCGCGCTCGACTTCGACGTCGGGCCGCAGGCCGCCTTCGCCCGATGTGGCCAGTTGGCCTTCGCTCAGCACGCGCTGGATGAGCCGCCCCTTGGGCGTGAAGTAGAAGGCCGTGGTAAGCGCGATGCCGGTGCCTTGCGAGAGCGGGAAGATGCTTTGCACAAGACCCTTGCCGAAGGTGCGCGTGCCGGCGACCTTGCCCCGGCCGTGGTCCTGCATGGCGCCGGCGAGAATCTCAGACGCGCTGGCCGATTTGTCGTCGACGAGGATGGCGAGCGGGAAGGCGTAGTGCGGCTCGGTTGAGGAGGTCTTGAACTCTTCGTTGGGCTTGGCGCGGCCGCGCGTGCTCATCACCACCTGGCCTGGCGGAAGAAAGAGCGAGGCGGATTCGACGGCCGAGGTGAGGATGCCGCCGGGGTTGCCGCGGAGGTCGAGCACGAGAGCTTTCAGCGACTGGCCGCCGAGCTTCTCGATGGCCGCCTTGAGCTGCTTGCCGGTTTCGCCTTCGAAGCTGGTGATGCGGACGTAGCCGATGCCGGGCTGGAGGAGGAACGCGCGATCGACGCTGGGCGATTCCATCGCCTCGGGCCGCATGCGGAACTCGAGCAACCGCGGGCTGGTGAGGCGGCGCACATACAGCAGCGCTTCGGAGCGTCGCGATTCGGTGAGCAGGCCGATCAGTTGCTCGGAGGTGAGCAGGTCGAGGCGGATGTTGTTGACGGCGACGATCTCATCGCCGGGTTGGAGCCCGGCGCGGGCCGAAGGCGTGCCCTCCATGGTTTGAAGGACGATGACGCGGCCGGGGAGAATGCTGACCACGGTGCCGAAGCCCTTGGTTTCCGAGCGCTGCATTTCGCGGAGCTGCTCAAACTGACCCGGAGTGAAGAAGACCGAGTGCGGATCGAGCTTGCGCAGCATGGCGGGCAGGGCGCCGTCGTAGAAGGTGTGGTTGGGCTCAACGGGGTCGGCGGCGTTGGCTTCGAGCACCGAGTAGACGTCGGCCATGCGCTTGAGGGCCTGTTCGAGCGGGTTGGGCTCGTCCTGGGCGCGGGCAACGAAGAGCGTGCCTGCCAGAAGAGCGGCGGCGAGGGCGCGCGTCACAGAATTCGTTTCCCCATGGCGGACAACATCAGTTCGACGGCCAGCTCGGCGGTCCGGTTGGCGACATCGAGGACGGGGTTCACTTCGACGACTTCCAGGCTCAGCATGCGGCGGCTGTCGCACACCAGTTCGAGGGCGAGGTGGGCTTCGCGGTAGGTGATGCCGCCGCGGACGGGTGTGCCGACGCCGGGGGCTTCATCGGGGTCAACGCCATCCATGTCGAAGCTGAGGTGGAAGCCGGCCGTGCCGTCAGAGGCGATGCGGATGGCCTCGTTCATCACGTGCAGGAGGCCGCGCTCGTCGATCTCGCGCATGGTGAACGCGCGCACGCCGGAGGCCTTGATGTGCGGCTTTTCCAGTTGATCGACGTCGCGGATACCGACCAGGGCCACATTCTCCGCGCGGACCTTGGGAGAGAAGCCGGCGAGCTTGACGAGTTCATCGGGACCCGTGCCGATGCAACTGGCCAGCGGCATGCCGTGGACGTTGCCCGAAGGGCTGGTGTCGGGCGTGTTCATGTCGGCGTGCGCGTCGACCCAGATGAGGCCGATGCGCTCTTTGGAGCGGCGAAAATGCTTGGCCACGCCGGCCACGGTGCCTGCGGCGACCGAGTGATCGCCGCCGAGGACGAGCGGGAACTGGCCTTTGGCGAGCGCGCCTTCGACGGCCTTGGCAAGGCGGCGGCAGGTGGCCGTGATCTCATGCAGGTAGCGCGCGTTCTCGCGGCCGATGGGGCGGCTTTCGGCCTGGTCGACTTCGACGTTGCCAAGGTCGTGGACCTCATAGCCAAGCGCGGCAAGGCGGGCGTCGAGATGGGCGACGCGGATGGCCGAGGGCCCCATGTCGACACCGCGGCGTCCGGCGCCCAAGTCGAGCGGCGCGCCGATGACGGCGATCTGGGAGTGGCGCATAGTTTCAGGTTAGCTGGAAACGCGGCTGGTTCAGCGGAGAGGCGCGGCCCGGATGGGAGAATGGGGGCGTGCGGTATTCCATACTCGATCTGGCTCCGGTGAAGACGGGCGGCACGGTGGCCGAGGCATTCATGCAAGCGGTGGATGTGGCGCGGCATGCCGAGGAGTGGGGCTACACGCGCTACTGGCTGGCCGAGCATCACAACATGCCGGGGATTGCCAGCGCGGCGACGGCGGTGTTGATCGGGCATGTGGCGGGGGCGACGCGGACGATTCGTGTGGGCTCGGGCGGCATCATGCTGCCCAATCATGCGTCGCTCGTAATCGCCGAGCAGTTCGGCACGCTGGCGACGCTCTATCCGGGGCGCATCGATCTGGGCGTGGGTCGCGCTCCGGGGACGGACATGCTGACGGCGCGGGCGCTGCGGCGGGGCATGGAAAGCGAAGACGAGTTTCCGCGGCAGGTGGCGGAGCTGCTGGCGTTTCTCGCTCCGGCGGGCGAGGGGCAGCGGTTGCGGGCGATTCCAGGCGAGGGGTCGGAGGTGCCGGTGTGGTTGTTGGGGTCGAGTTTGTTCAGCGCGCAACTGGCGGCGGAGATGGGGCTGCCGTTCGGCTTCGCGAGCCACTTCGCACCGGCGCTGCTGCATGATGCTCTGCGCGTGTATCGCGAGGGGTTCCGGCCGTCGCTGTATCTCGACGCGCCCTATGCGGCGGCGGGCGTGCCGGTGGTGGCGGCGGAGAGCGACGCCGAGGCCGAACGGTTGGCCACCTCGCCGAAGCTGCGGTTCCTCAGTTTGCTGCGCGGGCGGGGCGTGTTCATTCCGCCGCCAGTGGATTCGATGGATGGGTTGTGGAGCGACGAGGAGCGGCGGGTGGTGGAGTCGAAGATGAGCGTGGCCATTGTGGGCGGGCCGGAGACGGTGCGTCAGAAGCTGGCCGAATTCGCGGAGGCGACACGCGTGGACGAGGTGATCTTCACCTCCGATGTGTATGACCACGCGGCGCGGCTGCGGTCGTTCGAACTGGCGGCCGGGGCTGCGCGCGCACTACTTGCGGTTCAGTGAGTTCGTGAGCGCGGAGATGAGGTCGATGGGCAGCGGGAAAACAACGGTGGTGTTGCGTTCGGTGCCGATTTCGACGAGTGTTTGCAGGTAGCGAAGCTGCAGGGCCGAGGGCTGTTTCTGGATGACCTCGGCGGCCATGGCGAGCTTTTCGGCGGCCATGAATTCGCCTTCGGCGTGGATGACCTTGGCGCGGCGTTCACGTTCGGCTTCAGCCTGGCGGGAGATGGCGCGGATCATCTGGTCCGGGATGTCGACGGTTTTCACCTCCACCTTGGTGACTTTGATGCCCCAGGGGTCGGTCTCCTGGTCGATGACGGTCTGCAGGCGCAGGTTGATCTTTTCGCGCTGGCTGAGGAGGTCGTCGAGCTCCACTTCGCCCAGGATGCTGCGCAGCGTGGTTTGCGAGAGCTGCGAGGTGGCGTAGAGATAGTTGTTCACTTCGAGCACGGCGCGGCGCGGGTCCATCACGCGGAAGAAGAGGACGGCGTTCACCTTCACGGTGACGTTGTCGCGCGTGACGACGTCTTGCGGGGGGATGTCGACGGTTTCAATGCGCAGCGACATGCGGACCATGCGGTCAATGGGCGCGAAGACGAAGATGAGGCCGGGGCCTTTGGTGCTGGGCAGGACGCGGCCGAGGCGGAAGATGACGGCTCGCTCGTATTCGCGGAGGATCTTGATGCTTGCCAGCAGGTAGAAGGCGACGATGAGCGCGGCCAACGGGAGAGTGTACATGGGGCCTCCTTATCGGGTTGGTTCGACGGGCTCCACTTCCACGAGAAGCCCTTGGATAGCGCGGACGCGGACAGGCGCGCCTTCGGCGACGGGAGAGGTCGAGGTGGCGCTCCAGTATTCGCCATGAACGAAGACGGTGCCGTTGGGCGAAAGCGGAGTGAGGGCGCGGCCGAGTTCGCCGACCATGCCGGCGTCGCCGGTCTCCACCTTGTGTTGATGCGTGCGGAAGACGAGCGTGGCGAGGAAGATGCTGATGGCGGCGAAGGGCAGGCCGAGGGCGAGCGCGGTGGCGGGGCTGACGCGAAACTCCGGCGGGCCTTCGACAAGCATCATCGCGCCGAGAACGAGCGAGAGTGCGCCGCCCGTGCCGAGGATGCCGTGCGAGGCGATCTTGGCTTCCAGCACGAACAGCACGAGGGCGAGCAGGATGAGCGCCGCGCCGAGCCAGTTGATGGGCAGCACCGACAGCGCGGCCAGGCCGAGCAGCAGCAGGATGCCGCCCAGCACGCCGGGAGCAATGAGGCCGGGCATGGAGGCTTCGATGTAGAGCCCCATCGCGCCGCCCATGAGCAGGAGCAGAGCGATATTGGGGTCGCTGATGGACTTCATCACGGCTTCGCGCAGCTTGGGTTCATAGGTGATCACGGTGGGCTGGCCGAGGGTGAGCGTGAGGGGCGGCTGGTGCGGGCGTCGAATGGTCCGGCCTTCGAGCTGGCGCAACAGGGCGGCCTCATCGGCGGCGATGAGATCGATGAGCCCGGCGTCGAGAGCCTCCTTCTCGGTGAACGACTTGGCTTCGCTGACGGCCTTTTCGGCGAGCTGGGCATTGCGGCCGCGCTGTTCGGCCAGCGTGCGCAGCCAGGCCCCGGCATCGCTTTCGATTTTGCGGCGCATCACGGGGTCGATCTCCTGGCCGAGCAGGACGGGCGAGGCCGCGCCGGTGCGTGTGGCCGGAGCCATGGCGGCGACGTCGCTGGCCAGCAGCAGAAAGAAGCCGGCCGAGGCGGCGCGGGCCCCGCCCGGGGCGACATAGGTGACCACCGGGATAGGCGAGGCCATCAGGCGCTCCACCATTTCGCGGCTGGCTTCCATGAGGCCGCCGGGGGTGTCGAGGCGGATGATGACAAGGCTGGCCTTGCGTTCAGCGGCGAGATCAAGGGCGTGGCCGAGGATGGAAACCGAGACGGGGTGGACGACGCAATCGAGATCGACGCGGACGACCGTGGCGGGGAAGGCCAGCGGGACGAACAGGGTGAGCAGCAGAAGGAACCGGTACATCGCAGAACCCTCCGCTTCCTATTGTGCGCGTTATGGCTGGAAAGGGAAGGGGGGATTGGTGACTATCGCCGCCACCAGTGGCGCAGCAGGAGCATGCCGACGATGCCGAGGGCGAGCGGGTGCATGAGTCCGGCGACGAGGAAGATGGGCGTGTAGCCATAGGAGGCGACGACGTAGCCGGTGCCCATGTTGGCGAGCATGCCGCCGATGGCGCCGCCCATGCCGGAAAGTCCGCTGGCCGTGCCGACGCGGGTGGCGGGGAACATGTCGGTGGGCAGAGTGAGGAGGTTGGAGATCCACAGCGCGTGGCCGAGCATGGCCACGCAGGTGGCGGCGATGGCCATCCAGGCTTCGGGTACGCGCGGGGCGAGAATGGCCACCGGCATCAGGGAGGCGCCGAGGATGAGGACCGTGGTGCGGGCCTTGATCCAGGGCACGCCGCGGCGGATGAGATAGCCCGAAACCCAGCCGCCGAAGATGTAGCCGATGTCGCCGAAGATGAACGGCACCCAGGCGTATTTGCCGACCATGGCCAGATCGAAGCCGCGCTCTTTGCGCAGGTACTCGGGCAGCCAGAAGATGGTGAAGTACATCACGGGGTCAGTGAAAAAGCGCGCGGCGATGAGCGCGTAGCATTCCTTCATGCGCAACACGCGCAGCCATTCGCCGGCGGGCATTTTGACTGGCGCGGCCTCTTCCGGCGGGCGGACTTTGCCCTTCAGGAAATTCCACTCGCGCTCGGTGATGAAGCGGCTCAGATGCGGCGGTTGGTAGAGCCAGAGCCAGGCCACCAGCCACAGGAAACCCAGCGCACCAACGGCGACAAACGCGCTCCGCCAGCCATAGTGGATGGTGAGGAAGGCGACCACGGGCGGAGCCAGCGCCGAACCGAGCGAAGAGCCGGCGTTGAAGAGGCCGATGCCCAAAGCGCGCTGTTCGACGGGGAACCACTCGGCGACGGCCTTGGCGGCGGCGGGCCAGTTGCCGGGCTCGCCCAGGCCGAGCAGAAAGCGCCATCCGGCGAGCGACCATTTGCCGAACGCGGTGGCGTGGCCGACGGCGGCCAGGGACCACAGCGCGATGAAGACGGCGAAGCCTTTGCGCGTGCCCAGGCGGTCGCAGATGGGCCCCGAGCCGGCATACATGATGGCGTAGGCGAGCATGAAGAGGCTGATCACGTGGCCGTAGTCCTGCTCGGACATGCCGAATTCGGCGCGCACGTTGACGCTGACCACGCTCAGCATCAGGCGGTCGGCGTAGTTGATCATGGTGGCCAGCAGCAACAGCGCGGCGACGACGTAGCGGAAGTGGGGCACGCGGCCGAAGCTGGTTTCGCGCATGAAGGGGTATCATACACATGTCGTATGAGACGCCTCCTTCCTTTTCTGCTCGCCTCTGCTTTGCTCGCCCAAACGCCTGGAAATAAGCCCGACCGGCTGGAGTGGTTCCGCGATCAGGGCTTCGGGCTGTTCATTCACTGGAGCCTCGATTCGCAGCTTGGCTCGGTGATCAGCCATTCGATGGTGGGGGCCTCGCCGGATTACCTGAAGCGCTTCGTCGACGATCTGCCGCGCACCTTCAACCCGCGCAAGTTCAACCCGGCCGATTGGGCATCGCTGGCCAAGCTGGCCGGCATCAAGTACGTCGTGTTCACCACCAAGCACCATGCCGGGTTCACCATGTTCGACAGCAAAACGACCGACTTCAGCATCATGAAGACGCCGTTTGCGCGCGACATCACGAAAGAGGTGATGGAGGCCTTCCGCGCCCAGGGCATCGCTGCGGGCATGTACTTTTCGCCCGACGATTTCTGGTGGCTCTACAAGAACAACAAGCAGCTCAACCGCAACGTGCCGGGCGTGTTTCCGGCCAACAACCCCGGGCTGATGCAGCACGACCTGGCGCAGGTGAAGGAGTTGATGACCAACTACGGCCCGGTGGACGTCGTGTTTTTTGATGGCCCGCCGGAGGGGTTGAAGGAGCTGGCCTGGCAGTTGCAGCCGAACACGGTGGTGACGCGCGGGGCCATCGAAACGCCGGAGCAGTACATTCCCGGCGTGCCGCTCGACAAGGCCTGGGAGGCCTGCATCACGATGGGCACGCAGTGGCAGTACAAGCCCACGAACGATGTCTACAAGAGCGGCGGCGAGCTGATTTCGCTGCTCGTCGAGACGCGCGCCAAGGGCGGAAACCTGCTGCTGAACGTGGGTCCGAAGCCCGATGGCGAACTGCCGATTGAACAGGAAGAGCGGCTGCGCGAGGTGGCGCTGTGGATGTTCCTCAACGGCGAGTCGATCTACGGCGTACGGCCGTGGCCGATCACGAACGAGGGCGACTACTGGTTCACGAAGAAGAAGGGCGAAGACACGCTCTATGTGATCGTGAAGGAGAAGGAGCGCTGGAAGTACGGTGAGTGGAAAGAGATCACGCTGCGCTCAGTGAAAGCGTCGTCGAAGACGCGGGCGACCGTGCTCGGGCAAAGCGACGAGGTGCTGGAGTATCAGCCGGGCGTGACGCCGAAGACGACGTGGCGGCAGGATCAGCGCGGGCTGCACATTCGCGCGATGCACGCGCAGCGCATCTACAACGACCGCAAGTGGCCCAACCCCATCGTGATCAAGCTCACGGGCGTGACTCCGGCGCTGACCCCGCCCATCGTCGAAACGAGCTCGGCGGAGTGGAATGAACTGGAGAAGAAGGCGACGCTCACCGGCAACGTGGCCTCACTCGGCGATGGCGGCTCGGTGTTTGCGAGCTTCGAATACCGCGACACGACGGGCATGGACCTCACCGAGCGCATGGGGCCATGGAAAGAGATGGAGTTCGTGAAGCGCGCTGGCATCGGCTCGTACAGCGTGGAGACGCCGCCGCTTGCGGCTGGCCACACCTACGAGTTCCGCGCCGTGGTGCGCCATCCGCTGCTCACGTTGTATGGGGCGGAGAAGCAGTTCAAGGCGGCTCAGAAGTAGCTGAGCCAGGGCGAGCGGTTGCGGCGCTTCACTTCGACAAACCACCGGCAGAGCGGGTACAACGCGGCGACGACGCCGATCCAGATCACGTAGGTGACGGCGAGCGAGTAGCCGTAGTCGGGCGGATAGCCGGCGGCGGTGGGGTTGACGGCTTTCGGCAACTGGAAGACGAAGTCCATGCGCCCATAGCGGAACCAGGCGAGCACGGCCATCAGGGCGTGGATCAGGTTGAAGTGGAGCAGGTAGTAAAACATCGGCACGCGGCCGAAGGCGAGGAAGGGGTTTGAGTCGCGCACCTCGGTGCGGTCGAGCGCGGCCAGCACGAGGATGGCCGGGCCGAGCGTCATCAGCAGGTAAATGAGCGACGGCGGATATTTGTTGGCGCGCAGGAACGAGAGCAGCGTCATCACGGGGGAGGATTGCGCGGACCACGGTGAGGGGTCGCCATACCAGTTGGTGAAGCGAAGCAGCACAAAGCCGAGCGTGAGCGCGCCGCCCAGCAGCCACAGGGCGCGGCGGCGGCGATCGGGTTCGAGGTCGTAGATGCGGCCGAAGACAAACCCCGCGCTCATCACGGCCACCCATGGGATGAGCGGGTAGAGAACCATCGCCGGGATGCCGCCAGGGAGCGTGAAGATGGCGAAGGGAACGTGCAGGATCTGCCACAGCCAGGCGAACGAGCCAAACGCCTCAGGCGGAACACCATCCAGCGTGTTGTGAAGGGCGATCACGGCGAGGCTGCCCGCAAGCAGCGGCTTCCACGGCACATACATGAGGACCGATAGGGCGATCATCGACCAGCCGAACACCCAGATGACCTGCCACAGAACAAGCTGGAACGGCCATCGGAAATTGATGGCCGCGGCGACAATGACCATTTCCACGAAGAGCAGCCACAGGCCGCGCGTCCAGAGAAAGCGCGACAGGCTGGCCGGGCTCTTGCCGCGGCGCGAAGAAAGATAAGCGCCGGCGCCAGAGAGGAAGACGAAGACCGGGGCGCAGAAGTGGGTGATCCAGCGGGTGAAAAAGAGCAGCGGCGTGGTGCGCGCGAGGTCTTCGGGCGAGAATATCTGCGAGCCGTCGTGGAAGAAGTCGCGCACGTGGTCGAGCGCCATGATGACCATGACGATGCCACGGAGGAGATCAAGGGGTTGGAGGCGCGGCTTCATTCGGTATAGAGTAGCGCGCGGGCGGCGGGGCGCGCGGCTCGGCGGTCAGGGCAGATCGAGGCGCTGAGGGACCTTGGCATTCATCTGCAGCGGCCACTCGTTGCGTTCGCCGATGCCCCAGATCCAAAAGGAGCCGTCGGCACGGACAGCGAACGAGTTGTTGCCAGCGGCCCAGACGGCCTTCACGCCGGCGATCTTGGGAATGACGGGCTTTGCTTGAAACCGGCCGGAGACGCCCGCGCCGATCTGGCCCCAGTCGGTGTTTCCCCAGCCGGTGAGCGTTCCGTCTTTGCGCAGGGCCAGCGTGTGGCGGCCGGTCAGACCGACGGCAATGGCGGTGACGTTGGCCACGCCGGCCACCGGACGCGGCGTGAGTTCCCAACCATAGTTGACGCCAGGCGGATCGGTGCGTTCGCCGTTGCCGAACTGTCCATGCCAGTTGCATCCCCACACCCAGACCGTGCCGTCCTTCTTGAGCACGGTGGAGACGCCATTGCCCGCCGCGACCTGGACCACGCCACTGAGGCCGGGAACCTCGCCCCCTTCGCGCATCGGGGTCTCCTGGCGGGGCGGGCGGCCAAGGGCGCCGCAGTAGTTGGAACCCCACGTGAGCACGCGGCCGTCAGCGGTGAGAGCCAGGACGTGTCCGCCCCCGGCCGAGAGTTGGGTGACGTTGGCCACGCCCGGCACGGGGACCGGGGTGAAGGCGGGCTGGCCGCCGTCTGCGCCGCCCCAGGTGCGAACGGTGCCGTCCTGCAATAGGGCGAGCAGGGCGCGGCCGTGCGTGGCGATGTGGGTCACGTGAGCGAGTCCGTTGATGCGGACAGGGGTCTCGGAGTTGGCCGCGCCGGCGGCGTTGCGGCCCCAGGCAACGACTGTGTGGTCGTCAAGCAGCGCAAAGGAGGTGAACTCGTGGGAAGCGACGTCAATGGCTTTGCCGGGCAGGGCGATGGGCACAGGTCCGGTGGCCCAGAAGCGGTAGTTGGGGATGGCGGCCATGGGTCCGAGTTTGCCGTCGGAGATGTTGCCCCAACCCACAACGGAGCCATCGGAACGCAACACGAGCTTGTGGCGCTCGCCGGTGACTTTGAGGACCTGCGGGGCGCTTTGAGCGAACAGGGGGAGCGACAGCAGCGCGGTCAGCGCGAAGGGTTTCCACATGGATCTACCATTGTGAGCGATGGGTCGCCGCTAAGCCAGGAATTCGGCGCTACTCATGCGCCAGCCGGAACTGATACAGCAGCGGCTTGGTGAGGCGGCCCGTCAGCGTGACGTGCGCCGTCTCGTTCTTCTGCACGATGGTGAGTTCGCGCGAGATCATGCGCGGACCGGCCTTGGTGTCGACGCATTCGCCTCGGGCGCGCATCAGCGTTTCGTCGCACCGCGGCAGCAGGCGCGGCTCAGGCGGCGGCGATGAGGTGAGGGCGAGGGCTTCGCTTTCGCTCATCGGCGTCGGCGAGATGATCCAGAACACCTGGTCGTGGCCGGCCGGGCCGTCGATTCGAAACGAGGCCTGCGTCGAGGGCACGCGATATTCCTTGGCGGCTTGGACGGTGTTGTCCAGGCCCGCGTCGGCGTGCGGGAAGAGCAGGGCGCGCACGCCGCTGGTGCCGTGGTTCACCACGTAGACATAGCCGGCGAAGTTGGCCTTGAAACGGAAGCGCACGTGTTCGCCCTTCTTCATCACGCGGCCCGGCTCGGCGGCGAGCCACTGTTCGCCCTCCTGGCGGTCGAGCGTCACGTCGAGCCAGCGGGCCGGTTGGGCGCGCTTGGTCGTCTGCCCGGGGGCGGCAAGCACCGTGGCGGCGAGGGCGAGCAGGAAGTATGTCAGGAGCCGCATTACTTGGCCCCGTGGATGAGTTCGATGTCGGCCACGACGCGGGCATCACCGGCGCGCGAGGTGGAGGCGATGTAGACAGCGTTCTCTTTGCGGCGCGCGGCAGGGGCCGACGCGGGCTGCACGGAGACGGGCTTTTTGGCATCGACGGTTTCGATGATGAGGTCGCGGCTGTACATCTCGCGCATGCCCTCGACGCGGCGGTCGTTCAGATTTTGGGCGAGCATGACGGGAGCCTTCGCGGGCGCGGCGGGCTCGGCGTGGGAGGGCGCGGAGGAGGGGCGGTTGCGCAGGTTGTCGATCTGCGAATCAAGGTCAGAGAGCGGCACGCGGGAGAAGACGAGAAAGATCTTCTCGCGCCCTTCCTGATCGTCGAAGGTGAAGGCCTGCGTGCTCGAGGGCACGTCGTAGCCGCGGCGCGCTTCGATGACGTTGTCGGAGGCTTCGCGGCTGGGGAAGAGCGGCTTCCAGATGCCGCTCGAGCCGCGGGTAATCAGGTAGAGATAGCCCCGCTGGTTGGCTTCCACCTTCAGGCGGACCTGGTCGCCGGAGCGGAAGCTGTGGGTGGCGGGCACCTCGACCTCAGCGCCGTTCTCGAGCTTCACCAGGCTGTAGCGCACAGCCACCGGCGCGTGCGAAACAGCCACCATCGGCACTTGCGCGGGCCGCGAGACGGGCGTGGACGGGGAGGCCGGCGTGCCCGCCTTCTTCGGGAGATCCGCCTTAGCCACCACCTCCGCTTTGGGCGGCGCCGGGCGCGTGGTGGGCGCACGGGCCGGGGTCTGTTTAGCTTGTACGACCGGTTTGGCCTCGGCCGGTTTGCCTTCGTCGTAGAAGAGCTGCCGCGCCGTCAGGCCTTCCGGTGAGGACTGCGCCCAGGCGGCCGAAAGTGCCATGCATACTGCCAGAAATCGGTTCATCGGAGTGCCTCTCATTCCGGTACGCGACAAATCTTTACGGGAGCGATCTCCCGCACGCGTTTTTCTCGCTATAGGACATAGTATTTCTCGCGGCGTCGCGGCGGGAAAGGGGTATCATGAACTCAATCTGGGACGGTTCCCAGCAGTAAAGGAGGACCACATGACTCGATTCCTCAGCGTCTTGCTGACCTGGTCGATGCTGGTTTCACTCACGCCCCGGGCGGTTTGGGGCCAGGCCGCGGGCAGGCCAAAAATCCACATTGTGATCATTGAAGGCGAAGGCGCCATCAACAACATGCGCCAGCGGGTGGCGCGCGAACCGATTGTCGAGGTGCGCGACGAAAACGACAAGCCGGTGGCCGGCGCGGCGGTGCTGTTCGCGCTGCCCAGCACGGGCCCATCGGGGGCATTCGCCAACGGATTGGCCACCTTCACGGCAACCACCGACAACGTAGGCCGCGCGATTGGCGTGGGCCTCAAGCCGAACGGCCTGGAAGGCGCGGTGCAAATGAAGGTGACCGCCACCTACCAGGGCCAAACGGTTTCGACCACGATCAATATGACCAACGCCATGGGTGCGGTGGCGGGCGCGGGAGCAGGCGCCGGCGCCGCGGGCGGCTCGGCAAAGCTGATCGGCATTCTCGTCGCCGTGGGCGCGG
>JAFLBB010000087.1 GCA_017304135.1 Acidobacteriota bacterium
CAGGGTGCAGCGGTGGCTCCGGCCGCCGATGCCGGCCCGGCCCAGCAGGCCACCCCGGGCGACCTGCCCCAACCGGCCCGCACGGCACCGATCCTGCCGCCGATGGCCGCGCCCACTCCTTCCTGGAAACAGGAAGTGAAAGAGCCGGAGGCTGCCCCCCCGGCCAACACCGGTGAAAACAAGGAAGGCGGGGCGTAAGGCGCCCGAGCCGCGAACGACTTTAGGAATTAGCTGGAGACGACACCGCCATGATGATGCCCAAGAAGGTCAAGTACAGAAGGCAGCAGCGCGGCCGCACCAAGGGGAAAGCCTGGCGCGGGTCCACGCTCTCTTTCGGCGATTACGGCCTGAAGGCGATGGACAACTGCTGGATGACCGATCGCCAGATCGAAGCGGCCCGCGTGGCCATGACGCGCTTCATCAAGCGCGGCGGCAAGATCTGGATCCGCGTCTTCCCCGATAAGCCGGTGACGAAGAAGCCGGCCGAAGTCCGCATGGGCGGCGGCAAGGGCGCGCCGGAAGGTTGGGTATGCGTGGTTCGCCCGGGACGCATCCTGTTTGAAATGGAAGGTGTGGATGTGAAGACGGCGCAGGAAGCAATGCGCCTGGCGGCTCAGAAGCTGGCCGTGGCAACCAAGTTTGTGCAAAGGGAAATGGTCTAACGCGGACCGGGAGCACACGATGAAGGCAAGCAAGATTCGCGAATTGGATTCCAACGAAGTGGCCGCGCAGCTCAAGGAGCAGGAGGAGCAGGCTTTCCGCCTGCGCCTGCAACTGGGCATGGGGCAGGCCGACGGTTTGAAGAAGTACCGCGCCCTGCGCAAGGATCGCGCACGGATGATGACGATTCAGCGCGAGCGTGCGCTGGCGGCGTCGAAATAGGCCCCGCGAAGGACGAAGAAGACAATGGCTGAAGAAACCGTACAGGGCAAGAAGAACGAAAAGGTCGGCCAGGTGGTGTCGACAAAGATGGCCAAGACCATCGTGGTCGAAGTCACGCGCCGCGTTCCGCACCCGCTCTATAAGCGCATCATCACCAAGCGCAAGAAGTTTTACGCGCACGACGAACAGAGCTCAGCGAAGCTGGGCGATACGGTTCGTATCGTCGAGTGCCGCCCGCTGAGCAAGTTGAAGCGGTGGCAGTTGGGCGATGTGATTCGCCGCGCCGTCCAGGTGGGCGAGTTGAAGCTCGACAACGCCGGACAGAACTAGACCGCGCAGACACGGAAGAGGACGTAAGGAACACGCCATGATTGGAATGCGAACCATTCTCGAGGTTGCCGACAACAGCGGCGCGCGCAAGCTGCAATGCATCTTGCCCCGCGGCGGCGACCTCGGTCTCACGGCCGGGTTGGGCGACGTGATCACGGCCAGCGTGAAAGAAGCCGCGCCGGATTCAAACATCAAGAAGGGCAAGGTTGTGCGCTGCGTCATCGTGCGCATGCGCAAGGAAGCCCGCCGCCGCGACGGCACCTACATCCGGTTTGATTCCAACGCCGCCGTTCTCATCAACGAATTGGGTGAACCGGTGGGCACGCGCGTGTTCGGCCCGGTAGCCCGCGAGCTGCGCGACAAGCGCTTCATGAAGATCGTCTCGCTTGCTCCGGAGGTACTCTAAATGGCCCGCAAGAAACAGGCACCGCCGCCGGATAAGATCCGCATCCGGAAGAACGACACGGTGAAAGTGATCACCGGCAAGGACAAGGGCAAGACGGGCCGCGTGCTTGAGGTGAATCACTCCACTGGCCGCGTCCTGGTGGAAGGTGTGAACCTGATCAAGAAGCACACCCGGCCGAACCCGGCCAAACAGATCAAGGGCGGCATCGCCGAGCGGGAGGCTTCCATCCACGTCTCCAACGTGATGATCCTCACCTCGGGCGGCGTAGCCACGCGCATCGGGATCCGCATCGAGGGCGAAGGCCCGACGGCGCGCCGCACCCGCGTGGCGCGCAAGACCGGCGAAGCGCTCGACAAGAAGGGCTAAGGCGAAGAGGCAGAGGCGAAGAGGAAGAAGAAACATGGCTGCAAGACTGAAAGCCCACTACCAAACAGCGGTCATCCCGGCCCTGGTGAAAGAGTTTGGCTACGAGAACGTGATGGCTGTTCCGAAGCTGGAAAAGATCTCTATCAACATGGGCGTAGGCGAAGCCACACAGACTCCCAAAATGATGGACGGGGTGGCCAACGAACTGTCGCAGATTGCCGGCCAGCGCGTCGTGGTGACCAAGGCCAAGAAGTCCGTGGCCGCCTTCAAAGTGCGCGAAGGCATGCCCATCGGCTGCATGGTGACGCTGCGCGGCGACCGTATGTACGAATTTCTCGACCGGCTGATCTCGATTTCGCTGCCGCGCGTGCGCGACTTCCGCGGCGTAAGCCCGAAATCGTTTGACGGCCGTGGCAACTACACGCTTGGCCTGAAGGACCAGATGATCTTCCCGGAGATCGACTTCAACAAGGTGGAGAAGTCCAAGGGCATGAACATCAGCTTCACGACGACGGCGCACACCGACGCCGAAGCGCTGTCGCTGCTGAAACATATGGGAATGCCGTTCCGCGCCTAAGGCGGAGCGAAGGCTGAGAAGGAAAAGGTTCACGATACATGGCCACAACCGCCAAGATCGCCAAAGACGAAAAGCTCGCTAAGGCCAAGGCCGCGGGCACCCCGAAGCTGGGCGTCCGCCACCGCAACCGCTGCTTTCTGTGCGGGCGTCCGCGCGGCTACCTCCGCAAGTTTAAATTGTGCCGGATTTGCTTCCGCAAGCTGGCGCTCGCCGGGGAGATCCCCGGTGTCACCAAGTCGAGTTGGTAACTGGCAGCCACCGTCGGGATGCGCCGGCAGCGCGGCCCACACAGCCGCCCGCCGGGACCTTCCAGGCGCGGGACCGAGAAGAATAGGTCGAAAGGAACGAAAGAGCAATGACGTCGGATCCCATTGCAGATTTGCTGACCAGGGTGAGAAACGCCCTGAAGGCGCGCCATGCCAAGGTGGACGTGCCGAACTCGAAGCTGAAGATCGAGATCGCCCGCATTCTGAAAGACGAAGGTTACATCCTGAACTACAAACAGGTGGAGGAAGGGCCGACCAAGCTGATCCGCATCTACCTCAAGTACACCGCGCAGAACACGCCGGTGATCAGTGAAATCCACCGTGTGTCGCGCCCCGGCTGCCGCATTTACGTCGGCAAGGAAGAAGTGCCCCGGGTGTTGGGCGGCCTCGGCATCAATATTTTAACCACATCGCAGGGCATCATGACCGGCGCCGCGGCCCGCAAGATGGGCGTCGGCGGCGAAGTGCTCTGCCAGCTCTGGTAAGCGGAAGGGAGAAGAAGAATGTCGCGTATCGGTAAAAAGCCCATTCCGCTCCCCAAGGGCGTGGAAATTAAGATTGGCGAAGAGATTGAAGTGAAGGGTCCGAAGGGCCGGCTCACGGTGGCTATCCCCGAGGGAATCCAGGTGCGCCAGGAGAACGGAATTCTCAACATCCTGCGCGATTCCGACAAGCATGCCGCTAAGCACGGCCTGGTGCGGGCGCTCACGGCCAACGCCGTGACCGGCGTCTCCACCGGGTTCACCCGCGAGATCGACGTCGTCGGCACCGGCTACCGCATGGAGATGAAGGGCGCGCGCATCGTGGCCTTCAGCCTCGGCTACTCACACGCGGTGGAGTTCTATCTGCCGGAGGGTGTCGACGCCAAGGTGGAGAAATTGACGCACCTGGTACTGGTCAGCCACGATAAGCAGCTGCTGGGCCAGGTGTGCGCCAATATGCGCTTCCTGCGTCCGCCGGATCCGTACAAGAACAAGGGCGTGCGCTACACCGGCGAGGTGCTGCGCAAGAAAGCTGGCAAGGCCGGAGCGGGCGGCAAGTAGCCGCGCGTGGCCTGTGAGCAAAGGAGTTTAGAAGGTCATGATCAATAAGCCATCCCGCATCGAGCACCGCATCCGGCTGCACAAGCGGATTCGCGCCAAGGTGAGCGGCACAGCCGAGCGCCCCCGTCTGGCGGTGTACCGCAGCCTGGCACACATCTACGCGCAGGTGATCGACGACCGCGCCGGAGTGACGCTTGTGTCGGCCTCCTCGCACGAGAAGGACGGTAAGGTGAAGAACGGCGGCAACGTCGCCGGCGCCAAGGAGATTGGAAAACTGGTGGCGGAGCGGGCCAAAGAAAAGGGCATCAAGGCGGTTGTCTTTGACCGTGGCGGTTATCTCTACCATGGCCGCGTGAAGGCGCTGGCCGACGGCGCGCGCGAAGCGGGACTTGAGTTCTAGGGCCAGACAAGGAAGATCGAATGCCGGTGAATTACATCAAAAAAACGGACGTCGGGGGACTGAACCTCAAAGAACAGGTGATCTCGATCAACCGCGTCACCAAGGTAGTGAAGGGCGGTAAGAACCTGAGCTTCGCGGCGCTGATCGTCATCGGCGACCCGGGGGCGAAGGTGGTGGGCTTCGGCACCGGCAAGGCGCGCGAAGTTCCCTCGGCCATCAAGAAGGGCATTGAAGCCGCCAAGCGCAACCTGCGCAAGGTGCACGTCACCGAACACTCGATCCTGCACCCGGTGCTGGGCCGTTTCGGTTCGGGCCAGGTATTATTGAAGCCGGCTCCGGCCGGAACGGGCGTGATCGCCGGCGGCCCGGTGCGCGCGGTGATGGAAGCGGCCGGCATTCCGAACGTGGTCACCAAGTCCATCGGCTCGCACAACCCGCACAACGTGGTGCGCGCCGCCGTGGATGCTCTCGAGCAGTTGCGTGACCGCGGCGAAGTCGCCGACCTGCGCGGCCTTCCGGTAGACCGTTTGAAGGCGTAGGCGCGGGATTCAGAACAAGAAGGATTACCTCATGTCGCAGGGAACGATCACGATCAAACTGGTGGCCAGCCCGACCGGCCGCCCCGAAAAGCAAAAGGTGATTGTGCGCCAGCTGGGTTTGAAGAAAATGAACCAGACGGCGACGGTGCCGGACAACGCGGGCTTCCGCGGCATGGTGGCCAAGGTGCCCCATCTGCTGGCCATCGTGGAGAAGTAAGGCGCACCAAGCAGGAGCTGACAGAACATGAATTTGAGCCAAGTCAAACCGCCCGCCGGACAGGTAAAGAAACAGCGCCGCATCGGCCAGGGCATGGGCTCCGGCCGCGGCAAATACTCGGGCCGCGGCGCCAAGGGCGCCCGCTCGGTATCGGGTTATTCGAAGATGCGCGGTTTTGAGGGCGGCCAGATGCCGCTGCACCGCCGCATGCCCAAGCGCGGCTTCACCAACCCGTTCAAGAAGGAATACGCGCTGCTCAACATCGGCCGGCTGGAGAAGCTCGAGGGCGATACCTTCACGCCGGAATCCCTGGTGGAGTGCGGGGCCATTAAGAGCCTCCGCGACGGCCTCAAAATCCTTGCCGGCGGTGAACTGACCCGCAAGATTACGGTGAAGGCGCACCTGTTCAGCGAAGAGGCCGAGAAGAAGATTGTGGCCCTGGGCGGTTCGGTGGAAAAGATCCCCGTTCGCCCCGCCGGCCCGCCGCCGACCGAAAAGGCTCTGGCCAAGGCCAAGGGCCGGGCCGAGCACCAGGCGCGCGTCGCGGCGCAGCCTCCGCCGCCCAAGGCGGAGCCCGCTGTTCAGGCCGAAGCCAAGCCAAAAGAAAAGTCAACCAAAGCGCCGAAGACCAAAGCGCCGAAGAAAGAAAAGTAGCCGCCGGCCGGGACCCTGTTCCGGCCCCTTGGGGATTCAGGCATGAATAAGTTTCTCGAAGCCGTCGCCAACGTATTCCGCATACCGGATCTGCGCAACCGCGTGCTGTTCACGCTGGGGCTGCTGGCCGTTTACCGCCTGGGCGCGCACATCCCGACGCCCGGCATCGACGCCACCCGCCTCGAACAGTTCTTCGCGCAGAACCAGGGAACGTTCTTCGGATTCATCGATATGTTCAGCGGCGGCATGTTTCGCCGCCTGACGGTGTTTGCGCTGGGCATCATGCCCTACATCACGGCGTCGATCATCCTGCAGTTGATGACCGTCGTTGTGCCCGCCCTGGAAAAGCTCCAGAAGGAAGGCGAGCTGGGGCGGCGCAAGATCACGCAGTGGACGCGCTACCTCACCGTCGGCCTGGCCATGATGCAGTCCATCGGCATCGCCACCACGCTGCAATCGATGGAAGGCGGCTTCGTCATGAACCCCGGCATCGGATTCATTCTGATGACGATGATCTCGCTCACCACGGGCACGGCCTTCATCATGTGGCTGGGCGAACAGATCACTGAGCGCGGCATCGGCAACGGAATGTCGCTGATCATTTTCGCCGGCATTGTGCGCGGTCTGCCTTCGGCGATGGAAGAGATCTACACGAACGTGTTTGTCACCCGGCAGTGGACGGTTCTCCACGTGGCGATCATTGTGCTCATCATGATCGCGGTGGTTGCCTTCATTGTGCTGGTGGAGCGCGGTGAGCGCCGCATCCCGGTGCAATATGCCAAGCGCATGGTGGGCCGCCGCATGATGGGCGGGCAATCGACGCACCTGCCGCTGAAGGTGAATGCCGGCGGCGTCATCCCGGTAATCTTCGCCTCGTCGCTGCTGGCGATTCCGCAAAGCTTCATGGGGCTCGATCTGGTCCGCAACTCGGAATGGTTGCGCGGGATGCTGGGCGCGATCAGCCACTCGCAGCCGCTCTACTTCCTGATCTACACCGCGGGCATTATCTTCTTCTGCTTCTTCTACATTTCGATCATCTTCAACCCGAACGAAGCGGCGGACAACATGCGCAAGTACGGCGGCTTCATCCCCGGCATCCGGCCGGGCCGCAACACCGCCGACTACATGAACAAGATCCTGACCCGCATCACGATGGTGGGCGGCCTGTACCTGGCCCTGCTTTCGATCATCCCCGAGATCATGATCTCCGGCGTGAAGCTGCAGACGCTCCCGCTGGTCGGAAATTTTATTGACAACTACTTCCCGCGCTGGCTGTTGGACGGCCTCGGGGTCAGCTTCTATTTTGGCGGCACCTCGCTGCTGATCGTCGTTGGCGTGGCGATGGATACGGTCAATCAGGTGGAGGCGCAGTTGATCATGCGCCACTACGAAGGATTCACGCCGCGGGCCGGCCGCATCCGGGGCCGCCGCAGTGCGATCTAAGTTGTTGTAGGATATAACATAGAGGAATTTTGCGCCGCAGTGCATGATCAAAAACGCATGATCATCCGAAAAACGCCCGCCGAGCTGGAGAAGATGCGGGCAAGCGGTCTCCTGGTCCATTCGATCCTGACCGAGCTTTCCGGCATGGTGCGGGAGGGCGTTACGACGATGGATCTGGAAGTGGCGGCGGAGAAGATGATCCGCGATGCCGGCGCCCGGCCCGCCTTTAAGGGCTACTATGTACCGGCGGTCGGGCAACGGTTTGGCTTCGTGCTCTGCACGAGCGTGAATGACGAGATCGTCCACGGCCTTCCCTCGGCGAAGGTGCAGTTGAAGAAGGGCGACATTGTTTCGATCGACACGGGCGTCGAGTTGAACGGCTGGTTTGGCGATTCGGCCACCACGGTCCCCGTGGGCGAGCCGGAGCCGCAGGTGAAGCGCCTGCTCGACGTGACGAAAGCGTCGCTCGAAAGGGCCATCGAGCATGTCAGGCCGGGCAACCGGCTGTTTGATATCTGCGCCGCGGTGGAAAACCACGTGAAAGCGAACGGGTTCTCCATCGTGAAGGAGTATGTGGGGCACGGCATCGGCACCCAGTTGCACGAAGAGCCGCAGATTCCCAATTATGTCGACAGCCGGAACGACAACCCGAGGCTAAAGGAAGGCATGGTCTTCGCGATTGAGCCGATGGTGAACGCCGGTGCGGGCGACAGCAAGTTGAAGGCCGACCGTTGGACGGCGGTTTCGAAGGATGGATCCTACTCGGCCCACTTCGAACACTGCGTGGCGGTGACGGCGGATGGTCCGTGGGTTCTGACGAGGCCGTAAGCCCGAAAGGGCCCCAGGCCGGGCGTGGTCCGGACCATGTGGTTGCGGAGGTTCTCGCCGAGCTTCCCCAGGCCAAGTGGCGTGTGCGGTTGGAAGACCGCCGCGAAATTCTGGCCCATGCGGGAGCGGCAAGCGCGGTCAATTTTGTCCGGCTGCGGCCGGGTGATCGCGTGGAAGTGGTGCTATCGCCCCATGATCCAGGGCGAGGGCGGATCACGAAGTTACTGGATGTCCGGGGGGAGCGCGCGTAAGTCGAGCGTGCCGCCGCCGGGGTGAAAAAGGAAAGGTGAGCCATGAAGGTTCGCGCGTCGGTCAAGAAGATTTGTGAAAAGTGCAAGCTGCTGCAGCGCCATGGCGTGGTCCGGGTGATCTGCGTCAACCCGAAGCACAAGCAGCGTCAAGGGTAAGAAGGAGAACAGGAACATGGCGCGTATTGCAGGCGTGGATTTGCCGCCCCGGAAGCGGGCTGAGATTGGTTTGACCTACATTTTCGGCGTGGGACGCACCCGCGCGAAGTCGATCCTCCACCGTGTAGGCGTCGACCCGAACAAGAAGATCGCCGACCTCACTGAGGAAGAGGTGAACCACATCCGCCTCCTGCTCGAAGAGGAAGGGTCCATTGAAGGCGACCTGCGGAAGGAGTTGACGCTCAATGTCCGCCGCCTGATCGAAATGGGCTCCTACCGTGGCCTGCGCCACCGCCGCGGCTTGCCCGCGCGCGGCCAGCGCACGCACACCAACGCCCGCACCCGCAAGGGTCCGCGCCGCGGCACGGTGGCCAACAAGAAGAAGGCCGGCAAGTAGGGAGGCTCCGCCTCCTGCCCCCGCTCCCCAACGGAAGCGGTTGGCCGGCTGCAGTCCAGGCGCTCGCGGTTGGTGCGCCGTGATGAGATACAGAGGAACGAATGGCTAAGGCTCAAGCAAAAAACGCCAAAGGCGGCAAGAAGAAGCAGTTTAAGAAGCGCGAAAAAAAGAACGTCCCCACCGGGGTGGTGTTCGTTCAGGCTTCCTTTAACAACACGATCGTGACCATCACGGACCAGACCGGCAACGTGCTCTCCTGGTCGAGCGCCGGCTCGCTCGGCTTCCGCGGGTCGCGCAAAGGAACGCCGTTTGCCGCGCAGCAGGCCGCCTTCACGGCTGCCAGCAAATCCAAGGAGTATGGTCTGCGGACCGTCGTCGTGTTTGTCAGTGGTCCGGGCGCCGGCCGTGAATCGGCTGTTCGCGCCCTGGCTTCGGTCGGCATCGAAGTGCGGTGCATCACCGACACGACGCCGATCCCCCACAATGGTTGCCGCCCGCCCAAAAAGCGGCGGGTGTAAGTTTGAGCCCAGGCTCGCCCGTGACGGGTAAGCCCGGGCAGGATGCGGCTCCTTCGGGAGCCAAGGTGAGAAGGACGAAGGGCGCCGAGACCGCCTGTAAACTTCACCCACCGGACCAGTCATGTATCAGGCTGGTTCGTGAACAGGTCAAGGAGAGAAGAAGTGGCTCGATATATTGGCCCGGTGTGCCGCCAGTGCCGGCGCGAGGGTATGAAGTTGTTTCTGAAAGGGGAGCGCTGCTATACCGAAAAGTGCGCCATTGAAAAGCGCAACTTCATCCCCGGTCAGCATGGCAAAGACCGCAAACAGAAGATCGTCGGCTACGGTCTGCAATTGCGTGAGAAACAGAAGGCGCGCCGTGTCTACGGCTTGCTCGAAACGCAGTTCCGCAACACGTTCGAGAAGGCCGTCAAAATGGACGGCATCACGGGTCACAACCTGCTGTTTCTTCTCGAGCGCCGCCTGGACAACGTTGTGTTCCGCATGGGCTTCGGCACCTCGCGGCCCCAGAGCCGCCAGATCGTGCGCCACGGCCACATCCAGGTGAACGGCCGCAAGGTCAACATCCCCTCCTTCGTCGTCAAGCCGGGCGACGTGGTTGAAGTTCGCGAAAAGAGCAAGAACAACGCCGCCGTTCTCGCCGCCCGCGACGCCACCGCGCACCAGCCCAGCCCGAACTGGCTGGAGGTCGACCGCGAAGCGTTGAAGGCAAAAGTTCTCGGTCATCCCAAGCGCGAGGATCTGGTGCAAATCCAGATCAACGACCAGATGATCGTCGAGTTGTACTCGAAGTAACCTCGGCCCGCGGCCTGAACCGCCGCGGGACGGCTAATGCGGGAAACCCCATCATAAGGAGAAAAGCATGTTCAAGGGTTTTCAGAAGCCGAAGCGGCTGGTGGCCAACACTGAGACGCTCAACGAGCGTTACGGGATGTTCTGGGCCCAGCCCTTCGAACGTGGCTTCGGTACCACTATCGGCAGCAGTTTGCGCCGCGTGCTGCTGAGCTCGATTGAGGGCGCGGCCATCACCGCCGTGCGGATTGAAGGCGTGTCGCATGAGTTCAGCCCGATCCCGGGCGTAGTCGAAGACGCCACCGACATCATTCTTAACCTGAAGCAGGTCCCCTTCAAGATGGAAGGGGAGGGGCTGCGCACGGCCCGCATCAAAGTGGAGGGCGCGGGCGAAGTGCTCAGCGGCCAGATCGAGGTCGAAGGCGACGTCGAAGTGCTCGACCGCCACCTGCACATCGCCACCGTCAGCGAGGGCGGTTCGCTCTCCATCGAAATGCGGCTGAAGTCGGGCCGCGGCTATGTCTCGGCCGACCGCAACTTCGACGACGACCTGCCGGTCGATTTCATCCCCATCGACTCGGTCCACTCGCCGGTGCGAAAGGTCAACTTCGCCGTCGAGGCAGCCCGCCTCGGCCAGATGACCGATTACGACAAGCTCACCATCGAGGTGTGGACCAACGGCGCCATTGCCCCGCAGGACGCCATCGGCCAGGCCGCCAAGTTGCTCAAGGACCACATGAGCATCTTCATCAACTTCGAGGAACTCCCCGAGGTTGCCGAGGAACCGGCCGAGCGCGCCATCAACCAGATGAACGAGGTGCTGAACCGCTCGGTGGAAGAACTTGAGCTCAGCGTCCGTTCCTACAACTGCCTCAAGAACGCCAACATTCAGACCATCGGCGACCTCGTGCAGAAGTCCGAGGCGGAGATGCTCCGCACGAAGAACTTCGGCCGCAAGTCGCTCAATGAGATCAAGGAAATCCTGCAAGGCCTCGGCCTCAGCTTCGGTATGCGCTTCGATTCGCAGGGCCGGCTGATTTCGCCCACCGGCCAGCCGGTCGCCCTCGGCGATGAGCCCGGCGAACCGATGGAAGCAGGCGAGTAACCCCCCCGGAGAGAATCACGCAATGCGTCATAGAAGAGCTGGAAATAAACTAAGCCGCCCCATCGGCCACCGCCGGGCCCTGCTGCGAAACCTGGTGACCTCGATCATTGAGCACGATTTCGCCATCACCACCGTGCCCAAGGCCAAGGCCGTCAAGCCGATCGTGGAAAAGATGATCACCCTCGGCAAGGACGGCTCGCTCGCCGCCCGCCGCCGTGCCGCGATGTTCCTCCAGACCCCGGCGTCGGTGAAGAAGGTCTTCGACAAGCTCGGCGCCAAATTCGCCCAGCGCAACGGCGGCTACACCCGCATCACGCGCCTCGGACCCCGTAAGGGCGACGGCGCGGAGTTGTGCAAGATCGAACTCGTCGGCACCGAACTGGTGAAGCGTGCCGCCGACCGCGCCAAGCGCCGCGAGGATCGCCTCAAGGCTCTGCGCGAGGGGCGTGAAGACGGTTCGCCCGAAGAGTAAAACCTCCAAGTAAAACAACAACTTGCGGCCCGCATCCGGCAACGGATGCGGGCTTTTTGCGTCTCCAGGCCGACGGGCTAACTTAAACATGAGTGCTTGTGACGCATATTATGTGATCATCATCGGAATATTTCTTGACAGTTTCGCGCGCATATTATATGATCGAACCAGGTGGACGCACCGAGACAACAAACCAATCCGAGGTAACAAGCCATGACACTCACCAAATACCGCAACCTGTGGGATGAACTGGAAGACTTCCCGCGCAGCATGAAGCTCTTTGAAGACACCGTCAACCGCGCCTTCGGCGACGTGGCACTGCGGCCATGGACCCCGGCGGTCGACGTCGTGGAGACCGAAAACGAGCTCGCCTTCACGGTTGACCTGCCCGGCATGAAGCAGGAGGATATCGACGTCAACCTCGAGAACGGCACGCTCACCATCAAGGGACAGCGCCGGTTCGAGCACGAGGAAACCAAAAAGGGCTACCACCGCATCGAACGCTCCTATGGCGCCTTCAGCCGCGCCTTCGCCCTGCCGGACACGATCGACACCGAAAAACTCGACGCCTCTTACAAGGACGGCGTGCTCACCATCAAGGCGGGCAAGCGCGAAGCGGCCAAGCCCCGCTCGGTGAAAGTCGCCGTCAACAACAACTAATTGCCAAAACTCGAACACGGCTGCCGCCCGGAGCGGCGGCCGTATTGGCTGCGGGCGGTCTCCACGTGGGGCCGCCCGCTTCGCTGTATGGCCACCGCGGATCGCAGGAACCCCCGAACGAGGAAACCCCGAATCCCGACGGCCCGTATGACATCATAGAAATTGAGGTGAAGCGCGTATGAACGGCATCAAGACCGTCCTTCTTTTGGGAACCCTGAGCGGCGTCCTGCTCATGGGAGGCCGCGCCTTGGGCGGCCAGCAGGGCCTCGTCATCGCCCTCGGCCTGGCCGTGGTGATGAACTTCGCCAGCTATTTCTTTTCCGACAAGATCGCCCTCTCGATGTATCGCGCCCAGCCGGTCACGCGCTCGGCCAACACGCAAGTCTACGCGCGGATTGGCCCGATGACCGAAGAGCTCTGCCGCCGCATGGGCCTGCCCATGCCCAAGCTCTGGGTCATCCCCGATCATTCGCCGAACGCCTTCGCCACCGGCCGCAATCCGAAGAACGCCTCCGTCGCCGTCACCGCCGGCCTGCTCGAGCTGATGAACGACCGCGAACTGGAAGGCGTCATCGCCCATGAACTCGGCCACGTGAAGCACCGCGATATTCTCATCAGCTCAATTGCCGCCACCATGGGCGCGGCCATCAGCTCCCTGGCCCACATCGCCATGCTCTTCGGCGGTCGCCGCCACGACGATGAGGACTCCAGCCCGCTGGCCGGCCTGGCCATGCTGATCGTCGCCCCGTTTGCCGCCATGCTCATCCAGATGGCCATCTCACGCACCCGCGAATATTCGGCTGACGCCGCCGCCGCCAAGTACACCGGGTCGCCGGACGGCCTCATCTCGGGCCTGCAGAAACTTGAGTCCTTCTCCAGGCGCATTCCCATGGATGCCTCGCCGGCCACGGCGCACATGTTCATCATCAAGCCGTTCAGCGGTATGGCGCTGGCCAGTCTCTTCTCGACGCACCCGCCCACCGAGAAGCGTGTCGCGGCCCTGGCGGCTCTGCGCGGCGAGCCCACCTGGACGCACTCGATGGTCAACTAAATCCGGGTCAACTAACTCGGGGTCAACTAACCCCGGCCGGCGCGGTTCCCAGTCCAGGCAATCCCTGTCACACTAAAGGGATGCCATCCATCCGGGTCAATCGCAAGGCGGTTGCCCGTCTCGCCTCGGGCCACCCGTGGGTCTACTCGAGTGACCTCCTTGACGCCAAGGGCGCCGAACCCGGCTCGACCGTCTCCGTGGTCGACCCCGCCGGCCGCTCCCTTGGCGTCGCCCATTTCTCTGCCTCCTCGCTGATCTCCCTGCGCATGCTCGACCGTGGGCGGCCCACCGTCGACGCGGGCTTTTTCCGAAAGCGCATTGAGGCTGCAGCCGCCCTCCGCACCCGCCGCGTCCGCTCGAGCGACGCCTACCGCCTGGTTCACGCCGAAGGAGACCAGCTTCCAGGCCTGATCATCGACCGCTACGGAGACTGCTTCGTCCTCCAGGCCCTCACCCAGGGGATGAGCGCCGCTCAGCCCTGGATAGTCGAGGCCCTGGTGGAACTCTACGCGCCCCGCGCCATCGTTGCCCGCAACGACGCCGCCGTGCGCGAAAAGGAAAACCTGCCCCGGACCATTGAAGTGGTGCACGGTTCGCTCGACGCGCCCATCGAAATCGCCATGAACGGCCTGAAATGGCATGCCGATCCCCTGCACGGCCAGAAAACGGGTGTCTTCCTCGACCAGCGGGAAAACTACCTGGCCGTCCGAAACTACGCCCACGGACGGGCGCTGGATTGCTTTACCTGCACCGGAGGCTTTGCCCTGCATATGGCCTCGGTGTGCGAATCCGTCGAAGCCGTGGACAGATCCGAGGAGGCGTTGAAGACGGCCGAATGGAACCGCGCCGCCAACGGCATTGCCAACGTCAGCTTTCGCGAAGCCGACCTGTTCCAACTGCTCTCCGCCTTTTCCTCCTCCCGGCGCAGCTACGACACCGTCGTGCTCGATCCGCCGGCGCTGGCCAAATCCCGTTCCTCGCTGGAAGCCGCCGCGCGGGCCTACCGCGACCTCAATGCCCGAGCGTTGCGCCTGCTGCCGGCCGGCGGAATCTTGATCTCTTGTTCCTGTTCCCATCACATGAACGAACCCGCGCTGCTCTCGGTGATCGCCGAAGCGTCGCTGGAAACCAACCGCACGCTGCGCGTTCTGGAGCGCCGCACTCAGGCCCTTGACCACCCCGTGATGCTGACAATCCCTGAGACCAGCTACTTAAAATGCCTCATCTTTGAAGTCCAATAAAGGTCATATGACGCAACTGCTTCGTTGCGGGGCGTGTTGTGTTGCGCTATTGTGTCTCAATGGCTGAACGGCCCGGCCCGGCCGGCAGTTCAGGATCGCGTTGAAGTGCTTTGGTTTTCAATCGTTTCTCTGAGTCGAGCTGATGAGGAAACAGAGCCGTCCCACCCGTCGTCTGGTTGGCAGCAATCGTGCTAACTCATGCGTGCGGCCACTCATCACCACCATTGCCGCACTAAAGCGTCTCCATCCTGGGCGCATGCCATTTCAGCCCAATGAGACTTGAGGAGGAATTCGTATCGGTATGCCTTCGCTTACGCAGTTTGCCTTCCCCGCGCTGTTGCTGCAAGCATCCGGAGGTGGCGAAGGCGCCACTTACCTGACCATTACCCTTGCCATCAGCGTTCTCTCCCTGCTGGTCGCCGCCGGCTTCGCACGCTATGTGCTTGCCCAAGACACCGGCACCGCGGACATGCAGAAAGTGTCCAATGCCATTAAGCTGGGCGCCGAGGCTTTCCTCAAGCGGCAGAACACCACCATCCTCTGGCTGACAGTGGTCCTGGCCGTGTTGATTTTCGCCGGCTACAAGGTCGGCAAACCGGACGATCCGAACATCGCCCTGCGCATGACGTTCTCCTTCGTCATCGGTGCGTTGTGTTCGGTTGCCGCCGGCTTCAGCGGCATGTGGGTTTCCATCCGGGCCAATATTCGCACGGCTTCGGCCGCCAGGAACGATATCAATCAGGCGTTGCAGGTTGCCCTGCGCGGCGGCGCCGTCACCGGACTGAGCGTCGTTGCCCTCTCGCTGTTGGGCGTCGGCATTCTGTTCTACGCTTTCGGCGGGTTGGAAGATCCGCAGCATGTCCCGCACCAGATCGTCGCCTTCGGCTTCGGCGCCAGTTTTGTCGCCTTGTTTGCGCAATTGGGCGGCGGCATCTACACCAAGGCTGCCGACGTCGGCGCCGACCTGGTAGGGAAAGTCGAAGCGGGCATTCCCGAAGACGACCCGCGCAACCCGGCCGTTATCGCTGACCTCGTTGGCGACAACGTCGGCGACTGCGCCGGCCGTGGAGCGGACCTGTTCGAATCCACCGCCGCCGAAAACATCGGCGCCATGATTCTTGGCGTCGCCCTCTATCCGGTGTTCGGCATCCAGGGCGTGATGTTCCCGCTGCTGGCCCGCGCCTTCGGCCTGATCGCCTCCATCATCGGCATCCTGTCGGTGAAGGTGAAAGGTGATGAGGACCCGATGAACGCCCTCAACCGGGGCTACTACGTCACCACCGCCTTCGCCATCGGCGGTTTCTACGGCGCTGTGCACCTCTTGCTGCAGGGAAATATGTACCTGTTCGCGGCGGGCGTGGTGGGCATCATCACCGCGTTCCTGTTCGTTTACATCACGCAGTACTACACCGAGTACAAATACCGTCCCGTGATGGATATTGCCAAGAGTTGCACCACCGGACCGGCTACCACCATCATCACCGGCTTTGCGGTTGGTTTGGAATGCACGGCGATGCCGGTGCTGGTGATTTCCGGCGCCATCCTGAGCAGCTACTACCTGGGTGTCAACGCCGGCTTGAACGTCGGCGAACAGGCGGCCGGCCTTTACGGCACGGCCATCGCGACGATGGGCATGCTGGCCACGGCGGCCTACATCCTGGCCATGGACACCTTCGGCCCGATCACCGACAACGCCGGCGGCATCGTCGAAATGTCGAAGCAGCCCGAAGAGGTCCGCAAACGTACGGACCGTCTGGACTCGGTTGGCAACACGACCAAAGCGCTCACCAAGGGCTATGCCATCGGCTCGGCCGCACTGGCTGCCTTCCTTCTGTTCTCGGCTTACATCGATGAGGTGAAGCTGCTGCTCGGCAAGGCGCCCGACTCGCCTTTCCCGATCGACATCGGCCATGTGCCCGTATTCACGGGCGCGCTCATCGGCGCCATGCTCGTGTTCCTGTTCAGCTCGCTCGCCATCCGCGCGGTTGGCCGCGCTGCCGAGACGATCATTGAAGAGGTTCGCCGCCAGTTCAAGGCCGACCCCGGCATCATGAAGGGCACCTCGGATCCGGATTACGCCGCTTGTGTCGATATCGTTGCCAAGGGCGCCTTGAAAGCCATGGTCCTGCCGGGCATTCTGCCCATCGCCGTGCCCGTGCTGGTCGGCGTCTGCTTCCGCCTCTTTGCCAGCCCCACTGATCAGTACCCTGTTGGCGCTGTTTCGGTGGCCGCGCTGCTCATGGTGGGCACCATCACCGGCATCCTCATGGCGCTGCTCATGAACAACGGCGGCGGCGCCTGGGACAACGCCAAGAAGTACATTGAGACCGGCGCGTACGGCGGCAAAGGCTCCGACGCCCACAAGGCCAGCGTCGTCGGCGACACCGTCGGCGATCCGTTCAAAGACACCGCCGGCCCCTCGCTGCACGTGTTGATCAAGCTGCTCAGCACGATCACGCTGGTGGCCGCGCCGCTCTTCATTTAGTACAGCAGTACCACTTCAACGCCTCCATCCTTACAATGGTGAGTAAGGATGGAGGCGTTTCGTTTTTCAACTCTCGTTCTGCTGGGCCTCGCCGTGGCTGTGTCCCCGGCGCAGGAGCGCAAAGCACGCGCCCCGCTGGAGCAGGCCGAACAGTTCCGCGAGCGCGCCGTGGCGCGCATTGCGGCGGGCGACCGCAACCTGGCCCTGGCTGACCTGAACCAGGCCCTGCAAATGAATCCGGACGACGCCCAAGCCTGGCGCCTCCGCGCCGAAACTCACCTAGCGCTCGGCGACCCCAAGCAGGCCGCGATGGACTTTACGCGCTGTCTCGAACTGAAGCACGAGCATGCCGCCGTCTACCTGGGCCGCGCCAACGCCTGGCGGGGACAGAAGCAGTATGACAAGGCGATCGAGGATTACGGCAGCGCCATCAAGCTCCGCCTGGACGACCCCGAACCGTTCCGTCAGCGCGGGGACCTCTACCTTTCGCTTGACCGCAATCAGGACGCCATCGACGACCTGGACCGGGTCATCCAGTTTCTTCCGAACGACACCCCGAGCTATCTGAAACGTGCCAAGGCCTACGGGAACGCGGGCCGGTTTGACCGCGCCGTGGCCGACCTGGATGTAGTCCTGGCCCGCGAACCGGCGCACTCCGAGGCCCTCACTCTGCGCGCCGCCGCCGAGGCGCGCCGCGGCAATCACGCCAAGGCGGTGGCCGATTTCACGGCGGCGCTCACGCTTGATGAGCGAAATGCGAAGCTCTACCTGGCACGCGGGGATAGCCTGGCCGCGCTGGGCGATGCGCAGCGCGCGCTGGCCGACCGTGACCGGGCCGTGCAGCTCGCACCCGCAATGCCCGAGGCATACCTGGCTCGCGGCGGTTCCCATCATTCGCTGGGCAACCACGAGCAGGGGCTGGCCGACCGGGACAAGGCGATTGAGCTGAATCCGGAGTTCACGGTGGCTTGGAAGGCGCGGGGGAACGCGAACTTCCTGCTGGAGAGGTTCGAGGCGGCGGTCCGCGACCTGGAGAAGGCCGTGCAACTGGATCCCGGCGACCAGGAGACGGTGAGCCTGCTGGAGCGGGCGAAGACCCGTTGGGAGCTGGCGAAGGCTCCGCCGGCGGAGGCTCCCACGCCGGTACTGGCATCGGAGTCGGCGCTGATTGCCAGCAACCTGTCGGAGTTGCCCGTGAAGGCGGAGCCAGTTGTGGAGCCTGCGGTGGCCCCGGTGGCTGAGCCGCCGGTTGAGCCGAAGCGTGAAAGCCCGCCGCCAGTCGAATCGCGGCGGGAGAGTCCGCCGCCGGTGGCCGATTCGGTGGCCGTTGAGGCGCCTGCTCCCGCCAGGAGCCCCGTGCCCGGGCCGCCAGCCACGGCCTTGCCGGTGTTGCGCCCGGAGGTGCACAACTTCCGTGCACGGGCAGCCCTGCAGGCCGGCGACCTGGAACTGGCACTGGCCCACTTCAACGCCGCGCTTTCGGCTAAGCCTAACTTTCCACTGGCCCTTAATGGGCGTGGGTTCGTTTTGTTAAAAATGAGGAAGCCGCTGCCGGCGATCGAGGACTTCACCTCGGCGATCAAGCTCGATGCGGGGTATGCCAACGCTTACCGGAACCGGGGGGCGGCGCGGAAGCTGATTGGGGATGAACAAGGGGCTGCGGCGGACATGGCGATGGAGCAGCAGGTACTGGGCAAGCGGCAATAGCTAAGATTGCGGCCGGATAGTTAACCATGGTAAAGTTGCAGCTATATGCCGAAGTTCCGGCTGCTGGGTTTGTTGTTGTTCACTTCTCTGTTCGCCTGGGCGCAAACCACCGCGACGCTGCACCTCCGGGTGACGGATCCCTCGTCGTCGGCGGTCACGGGGGCGCTGGTGTCGCTCGACACGCCGCTGACGGGCTATCATGCCGAAGGGGTGACGGCGGCTGATGGCGGGGTGACGTTTCAGAACGCCCCACTGCAGGACTACCGGTTGACGGTGACCAAGGCAGGCTTTGCCGCGCAGGTGCGCGAGGTGAGACTGCGCACGAACATCCCGGTTCAGCTCGAAGTCGTGCTGGCGCTTTCCGCGGTGGAGGGCGCTGTCTCGGTGAACGCGTTCGAGACGGCCGAGTTGGTGGATCCGGAAGCCACGGGCACGCGCACGGTGATGAACCAGGGGCAGATGGAGCGGATGCCGGTGGCGGTTTCGAGCCGGGGCATTGAGAGCTACATCATGAGCTTTCCGGGGTTTGCGGCGAACGCCAACGGCGCGATTCACCCGCGCGGAGCGCATAACCAGATGACCTTCGTGGTGGATGGCATGCCGATCAGCGATCAGCTGACCGGTGCGTTTGCCACCTCGATCGATACGAGTATTGTGCAGACGATCGAGCTCTATACGGGCAACGTTCCGGCGGAGTTCGGGGCGAAGGTGAGCGGGGTGGCGAGCGTGTTGACGCGGTCGGGCCTGGGCACGGGGCGGAAGTTTGGGGGATCACTAGCGACGGGCGTTTCGCAGTTCGACACGGCGACGACGGCGGCGCAAGTGTTCGGCGAGACTGGGCGGCTGGGGTACTTTGCCAGCGTGAGCGGGTCGAAGTCGAACCGGTTTCTGGACCAGGTGGCGCTCGAGAACCTGCACAACGGGGGCAACACGGAGCGCGGGCTGATCCGGCTGGACTACCTGGCGACGCACCGCGACTCGCTGCGCTTTCACATCATGAGCGGGCGCAGTTCGTTTCAGTTGGCCAACCTGCCTTCGCAGCACGCCAACGGGCAGCAGCAGCGGCAACTGTTTCGCGACCTCTCGCTTTGGGCGGGCTATGTGCGGACGCTGAGTCCGGCGGCGACCTACGACGCGACGGTGAGCTATCGCACGTCGATTGCGCAGTTTTCGCCCAGCGCGGGGGATACGCCGGTGACGGCCTCGCAGTCGCGGCACCTATCGACGTTGAACGTGGCGCAGCGGGTGAACTGGATTCGCGGCGTGCACACGTTGCGGGTGGGCGGCGATGTGCAGCATTTTCCCGTGAGCGAGGATTTCACGTTTGGCATCACAAGCCCGGCGTTCAACGATCCGGCATCGGAGGGTTATATCGAGACGCTTCGGGCGGTGGACCTGACGCGCGGCGGCTCGCTGTTCCGCTTTTCGGAGAAAGGGCGGGGAACCCTCTACACGGGGTTTCTGCAAGATACCATACGCGCCGGGCGATGGACGTTCACGCTGGGCGCGCGCTATGACAGCTACCGCTTCCTTGTGAACGGCAATCAACTCCAGCCGCGGGTGGGGCTGGCGTTTCATTTGCGGGAAACAGGGACGGTGCTGCGGGCCTCCTACAACCGCAACTACCAAACACCGCCGAATGAGAACCTGCTGCTGGCCAATACGGACCAGGCGGCGGCGCTGGTGCTGCCCGATGTGCGCGAGCGGGCGGGCGGAGCGTTTTTGCGCATTCAGCCAGAGCGGCAGAACGTGGTGGAGGCGGGCGTGCAGCAGTCGCTTGGGCGGCGCATGAGCGTGAACGCCGTCTACTACAACAAGAGCTCGACGGATTTGCAGGACAACGACAACTTCTTCAATACGGGTATCATTTTCCCGACGTCGCTGGCGCGGTCGCGTGTGAATGGGGTGGAGACGCGGCTGGCCGTGCCGCAGTGGCGGGGGTTCAGCGGTTCGCTAAGCGCGACGCATTACCGTGTGATTGCCACTCCACCCTTTACGGGGGGACTGTTTCTGGGGAACGCGGCTGTGGAGGCGTTGAGCGCGGGGCCATTCATCATCGACCACGACCAGAACCTCTCGCTGCATGGCATGGTGAGTTATACGAGCCGGAAGGGCTGGTGGGCGAGCTGGCAGATGCGGCACGATTCGGGGTTGGTGTCGAACCCGTCGGACCCGGCTGAGGTGGCGCAAGACCCCGATTATGCGGACTTGTTGCCGTATGTCGACCTGGCTGGAGATCCGCCGCGCGTGCGACCGCGGACGATTGTGGATCTGGCCGGAGGTTATGAGCACACGCGGGATGGACGGCGCGATTGGGAGATCATGTTCCAACTGACGAATCTGACCAACCGGACGGCGCTGTACAACTTCCAATCGCTGTTTGTGGGGACGAGGCTGGTGCAGCCGCGTGCGGCGGGTGTGCGGTTGCGCTTTTGGTTCTAGCGAGGCGCGACAAATACGGCCGCGTGCGGGTTGAATAGAAGAAGTGAAACGTACCGCCCTGCTTCTCGCCTTGTTGCCGCTCATGGCTCATGGGGCAGCGACGGAGCGGTTCACGGCGGGGCATCTCCAGTTCACACTAG
>JAFLBB010000088.1 GCA_017304135.1 Acidobacteriota bacterium
CACGGCGACCTTCGAGAAGGGCAAAGAGGGCGAGGGCAAGAGCCCCCTGCTGCTGGCCTTGGAGCAGAAGGTGCTCGTCGACAGCAAGGAGACCAGGGAGCCGCTGGAAGGGCTTCTCTACCTTCTGATGGAAGGCAAGCACAAGGTGAAGCAACTCGAACTGCACTACCGCGGACCGGGGGGCAAACTCGACATCCGCTTCCTTGAGCCAAAATAGAGGGCATGAGAATCACTGAGATCGAGACTCCCGCCGTCGTGGTGGATCTCGACATCATGGAGCGCAACCTGGCGCGCGTGGCCCAGTACGCTCAGGATCACGCCTTGCGCCTGCGCCCCCACACCAAGACGCACAAGAGCCCGATCATCGCCCGGCGCCAGTTGGACCTCGGCGCCGCCGGCCTCACCGTGGCCAAGGTGGGCGAGGCCGAGGTGATGATGACGGCCGCGCCCGACGACCTGTTGGTGGCCTACCCCGTGATCGGCCACCGCAAGCTGGAACGCCTCATGGCGCTGGCCGAGAATACCCGCATCACAGTGGCCGTGGATAGCGTGGCGGCGGCCCATCAACTCTCCGACGCGGCCCGCGAACACCGCCGCGAGATCGGCGTGTTGATCGAAGTGGACATGGGGTTGAAGCGCGTCGGCGTGCAGCCCTCCCAGGCGGTGGCGTTCACCAAGAGCGTGCTGCGATTACCCCATCTGCGCTATGAAGGCGTGGCCATGTATCCGGGCCACATCAAGATGATGGACGAGACGGGCATGGCGGCCATCAAGAAGCTCTCCGGCGACGTCGAGTCGCTGGTGGACGAACTGACCGCGGCGGGGCTGAAGCCGCCCATCGTCAGCGGCGGCTCCACGCCGGCGCTCTATCATTCCCACCATGTGGCAGGGTTGAATGAGATCCGCCCCGGCACCTATGTATTCAATGACCGCAACACGCTCGAGCTCGGTTCCTGCGCGATGAAGGATTGCGCGGCCACGGTGCTCTGCACGGTGGTCTCAACAGCCCAGCCCGGACAGATCATTCTCGATGGCGGCTCCAAGACCTTTTCCTCTGACCGCCTGGCCACCGGCGCCGACGCGGGCTTTGGTGAACTCATCGGCGCGCCCGAAGCCATCTTCACCAAGCTGATGGAAGAGCACGGCTTCGTCGATGTGCATCGCTGCCATCGCAAGTTCGAAGTGGGCGAGCAGGTGAGTGTGCTGATGAACCACGTCTGCGTCGTGATGAACCTGCATGAGCAGGTCTACGGCGTGCGCAACGGCGTGGTGGAAGAGGTGTGGAAGGTAGAGGCGCGCGGCAAGCTGCAATAGGCCGGCACAAACGAAACACCCGGCGGGTGGCAAACCCGCCGGGTGTTGAAATCAGTTCTGCGGAATTGTCGACTGGGCCGCTTATTGGGCCATCGTCAACGTGTCGATGGTGAGCGTCTCACCTTCGAGCTTGCCGGTCACCTTCACCTTGTGGCCGAGATGCTCGGTCACCTTGTCGGGGTTGGCGATCTTCACCACTTTCCCGTCGGCGGTCACGAACACAGGCGCGGCGCCCTTCTTCACACAGCCCTTCACGCAGGCGATGGACTTCTCGGAGCCGTCGACGTGCTTAGCGCCGCAGCCGGCTTCGGAAATCGCACCGGTCCACTCAGCGGCGAAAGCCGAGAGCGCGAATGCGGCCAAGAGAGCAACTTTCTTCATGCATACCTCCCCAAGGGTGCCGCCAGGGTTGCCGGCGGCGCTGGATTCGGATCCTCCGCCAATCATACCACGAAGGTGAAGATTCGTTATTGGCTGTGCACATCAGCCAAAAAGATTGCCTTGGCCGAGGATGCCGTGCGGGTCGAGGCGTCGTTTCACGGCGCGCATCGCTTCGATCACCGCGCCGGAATACTGGATGGGCAGCAGGCTCGCCTTTCGCTTGCCAAGGCCGTGTTCGGCGCTGACGGTGCCGCCGAGGGAGACGGCGTGGCGGGCCAGGGCGAGCATGAGTTCCCTGCCCCGGGCGTCCTGCTCCTTGGTTTCAGGCAGGATGTTGGCGTGCAAGTGCGCATCGCCGATGTGGCCGAACAGAACATATTGGCCGGGGAATTCGCGTGCCAGCGTCGCGTGGTAGTGATCCGTCATGGCCCGGTTGTGTTTGAGCGGCACGGCGAAATCGGAGCCAAGCTTCTGAAATCCGTTGCGGCGAACGAGTTCGTTCACTCGCTCGGGCAGCGAGTGGCGGAAGGCGCGGAAGCGTTCACGGTCAGCCGCTGATTGGGCCACCCAGGAATCGTCGCGCAAGCCGGCGAGGTCGAGCGCGTGCAGCCACTCCTCCGACGTGGATTCGACAATCAGCGCGGCGCCGGCCTCTTCGCCGAGCAGGCGCAGCGAGTTGCGGTCGAGGTATTCGAGCATCCGTAGCGAAGGCTCGGGGCGGCAGGCATCGACGGCATCGAGCGCGGCGCCATCGTCATCGAAGAAGAGTACGGCGGCGGCAACGGCGGACGGCGTGGGCAGCAACTGCAGTTCGGCTTCGACCACCACGGCCAGCGTGCCCTCCGAGCCGGCGATGAGGTCCATCCAGTCCATGCCCGGGGCGAGCGGATAGCCGGCAGTGTTTTTCGTGGTGGCGGGCAGAGGGATGGCGGGAACCTCGAAATCGATCGCCTCGCCGCGGCGGAAGCGGCGCAGCGTGCCATCGGCGAAAGCGACATCGAGCGAGAGCAGATGGCGGCGCGTGGAGCCATACCGGAAACTGCGCGAGCCGCTGGCGTTGGTGGCGATGGAGCCGCCCACGGAAGCGGTCCACTCGGTGGGGTCGGGCCCATAGAACTGGCCGGTGCGCGCGGCGGCTTCGTTCAGGTCGTGCAGCGTCACGGCGGCGCCGGCCAGAGCGCGTCCGCGTTCGATTGCCAGTTGGTTGAACTGGCGCATGTGGATGAGCCAGCCGCCGTGGGGGCAACAGCCGCCGGTGACGCCGGTGGCCGAACCGGCAATGGTGACGGGCGTGCGCGCGGCATGCGCCTCAGCAAGCAGCGCGGCCAGTTGGTCCGGTGTGGCGGGTGAGAACTCGCGGTCCGCCTGGCCGGTGTATCCGGAGGCGTCCCGCACCTACACCTCGAGGATGACGGGCATGATGAGCGGGCGGCGCGCGGTTTGCTTGGAGATGTAGCGCTTCAGGTCGGCGCGGATCTTTTCCTGCATCACGCCCCAATCGCCGCGCTCTTCCGGCGACGAGGATTCCAGAGTCTTGGCCACCACCTGGCGTGCGCCCTGCATCAGGTCGGCCCCGTTTTCCATCTTCGACATGAAGCCTCGGGAGACGATCTCCGGCAGCCCCTCGGCTTTGCCGCTGTGCTTGTTGATGGCGATGATGGGCAGCACGAAGCCGTCTTCGGAGAGGTGGCGCCGGTCGCGGATAACGATGTCATCAACAAACTCGTCGATCGAGCCCGAGTCGATGCACACGCGCCCCACTTGCACTTTGGAGCCCTTGCGCGCGCCGCGTTTGTCGATCTCCAGCGTGTCTCCGGTTTCCAGGATGAAGCTCTCTTCGACGCCGTTCATGCGCATGTGCTGGGCATGCGAAGCGTGGATCGACATCTGGCGGTATTCGCCGTGGATGGGCAGGAAGTATTTCGGGCGCAGGAGGTTCAGCAGCAGTTTGCACTCCTCGGCGCTGGCGTGGCCGGAGACGTGGACCGGCGGCGTCATGTTGCCATAAACCAACTCCACTCCGCGGCGGGCGTAGTGGTTGATCATGCGATAAATGGCCTTCTCATTGCCGGGAATCATGCGCGCGCTCAACACCACCGAATCGCCCGGCGCCACGGAGAACTGGCGGTGGTTGTCCACGGCCACGCGCGACATGGCCGACATCGGCTCGCCCTGCGTGCCCGAGAGCATCACAGTGACCTTGCTGCGGGCCACCGACATGATGTCCTGCGGGCGCAGCAGTAAATTGTCGGGAATGCTCAGCAGCCCGAGGTTGTGGGCGATCTCGGTGACCTCCAACATGCTGCGCCCGAGCAGACCGACCTTGCGGCCGTACTCGTGCGAGAGGTCGATGATCTGCTGCATGCGGTGGATTGAGGTGGAGAACGAACTCACGACGACGCGGTGTTCGGCGCGCGCGATGATCTCTTCCAATCGCGGACGAACGGCGCGCTCGCTCGGCGTATAGCCGGGGCGGTCGGCGTTGGTGGAATCGCTCATCAGCAGCAACACGCCGCGCTTGCCGTATTCGGCGAAAGAGTGGAGGTCGAACAGTTGGTTGTCGGTGGGTGTGGGGTCCACCTTGAAGTCGCCCGTGTGGACAACCACGCCGAGCGGCGTGGTGATGGCCAGCGCGGCCGACTGGACGATGGAGTGGGTGACGCGGATGAACTCGACCTTGAAGGGTCCGGCTTCGATCACCTGGTTATAGTCGACCACGTTGAGCTTGGCCTCGCTCATCAGGTCGTGCTCTTCCAGCTTGCGTTCGGAGAGGGCGAGCGTGAAGGCGGTCCCGTAAACAGGGACGGCAAACTCCGAAATGAAGAACGGGACGGCGCCGATGTGGTCCTCGTGGCCGTGGGTAAGGAAGAGCGCGCGCACATGTGTGCGGCGTTCTTCGAGCCATGACCAGTCGGGAATGACGCTATCGACGCCGAGGAGTTCGTCGTCGGGAAACATCATGCCGGCGTCGAGGACAATGATGTCGTCGCCGTAGCACAAGGCCATGCAGTTCATACCGAACTCGCCAAGGCCTCCAAGCGGTACAACGCGGAGGGGCAGGTCTGCCATAGGAAATTCGAGAGTAACACAGGGGTTCGGTGAGGGGGGACATATACTGAGCTTTTGCGCACGAATGTAGCAGCGGTGGTGGCGGTGGGCCTGGCCTTCGGGGTGGGCATTCCGATGGGGTTTGTACTGCGTCCGAGGCTGGCGGGGATGTCCGACGACGCCTTCGGCACGGCGCTGGGCATTGGGATTCCGGCGGCGGCGATTGTCTTGACGTGGCTGCTTACGGGCGCGCCGATGCCGTGGCGGAAGGTCCGGGTTCAGCTCAACCCGATCCAGCAGGCCGAGCAGGCGCGGATCATCGCCGAACAGCAGGCATATGCGGCCAGCCGTGGCGAAACGGCGACCTGCCCCCACCTACGCGCCGTGGAGGCGGCCATGCGCGCGGCTGGCGTGAAGTCGCAACTCATCGCCTGGTCAGCCACCGCCCGCGCGGTGTGGGCTCAGTGCCGGATCGACGAGAAGGAGTTGCGCCGGCAATTCGACCTGCCGCGATGGGTCCATTACGAGGAAGGCTACTTCTCTGACCGCGATCAGAACGATACGCCGCGCGCCGACCTGGTGTGCCACCGCTGCCGCGACAACGACACGCCAGGTTGGAACATCACCGTGGTCCATCCGGAAAGCTATGCCGACAATGCGCCCTGGTTCCCCGCGCCGCGCCAGGGACGGCGCTCGTGACGCCGCCCGCTGATAGACAATAGCTGCATGGAAATGACACGGCGGCAACTGGCGCAGGCGCTCGGCGCGGCATCCCTCGCGCGTGGCGCGGCGGGGCGCGGCACATCGAAACCCAACGTGCTGTTCCTGATGGCCGACCAGCATCGCGGCGACTGTCTGCGCGCCGACGGCAATCGCGCGGCCATCACGCCCAACCTCGACCGCCTTGGCAACGAAGGCGCGCGCTTCCGCTGCGCCTATTCCTCCACGCCGACGTGCACGCCGGCGCGGGCCTGCCTGCTCACCGGCATGTCGCCCTGGAATCACGGCATGCTCGGCTACGGACGCGTGGCGCAGAAGTATCCGGTCGAACTGCCACGCATGATGAAAGAGGCGGGCTACTTCACCGCCGCCGTGGGCAAGCTGCACTACACGCCGCAGCGCAACTACCATGGCTACGACCTCGCCCTGCTCGATGAGTCGGGCCGCTCCGAAAGCATCGACTTCCGCAGCGACTACCGCGCTTGGTTTCACACCGAAGCGCCAAATCTGAATCCCGACGCCACCGGCGTGGGCTGGAACGACTATAAGGGCAAGGCCTATGTGCTGCCCGAACGCTTGCATCCAACGCGCTGGACAGCCGACGTGGCGACGCACTTCCTGGAAAGCTACCAGCGGCCGGAGCCGTTCTTTTTGAAGGTCTCGTTCGCCCGGCCGCACAGCCCCTACGATCCGCCGCAGCGTTGGATGGACCGCTTCCGCGAAAGCGTGCCCGAGCCGCGCGTGGCCCCGTGGGCCGAGCGCTATGTCGAGCGCAACTCGGCGCGCGACGACATCTGGCACGGCCGCGTGAGCGAAGCCGAAACGCGCATGGCGCGGCAGGCCTATCACGGCTCGGTCGGTTTCGTCGATGAGCAGATCGGGCGGATTCTCGAAGCTCTGGAGAAACGTGGGCTGCTTGAGGAGACGCTGATCATCTACACGAGCGACCATGGCGACATGACCGGCGACCACAACCTGTGGCGCAAGTCGTATGCCTACGAAGCGTCGGCGCGCGTACCGATGATCGTCCGCTGGCCGAAGGGCATGATCGGTGCCAGGCGCGGCCAGGTACGCATGGAGCCCACCGAACTGCGTGACATTCCGGGGACGATTCTGGCCGCGGGCGGGGCGCAGTTGCCCGTGCCTATCGACGGCCGCAGTCTCGTCGAGTGCGTGGCCAATGATGGCAAAGGCTGGCGCGAGTGGATCGACCTGGAGCACGACGTCTGCTACGACAAGGCCAACCACTGGAGCGCTCTTACCAATGGGCGCGAGAAGTACATCTACCATGCCCGCGACGGCGAAGAGATGCTGTTTGATCTGACATCTGACCCGCAGGAGATGAAGAACCTCGCCGGCGACTCGGCCCATGCGGCCAGGCTGCGCGAATGGCGCGGGCGCATGTTGCGCCACCTGGAGCCGCGCGGCGATGCATTTGTGAAGGGCGGCAACCTGGCGCTACGGCCGGAATCCACGCTCTATTCCCCGCGGTATCCGAGGGCGTGAGCGTGCGCCTCAGCAGGCGAGCGGCGCTGGGGGCAGTGGCGGCGATGCTTTCCGCGCAGGACCGGCGTCCGCGGGCGCGCGAGTTCGGGCTGCGCCTGGGCACGCTGTCCACGGGCCAGTGGAACGCCATCACCGATGTGGCGGGCGTGCGTGTCGGCCACGCCACGGTGGTCGAAGGCGCGAACGTGCGCACGGGCGTCACGGTGGTGCTGCCGCATGGGGGCAACCTCTTCCGCGAGAAGGTGCCGGGCGCGGTCTTCATCGGCAACGCGTTCGGCAAGCTGATGGGCTCGACACAGGTGAACGAGTTAGGTGAGATCGAGTCGCCCATCGCTCTTACCTCCACGCTGAACGTGGCGCGCGTGGCCGATGCACTCCTCGACTACATGCTCGCGCTGCCGGGCAATGAGAACGTGCGGTCGCTGAACGTGCTGGTGGGCGAGACGAACGACGGCGGGTTGAACGACATCCGCTCGCGCCCGGTGACGAAGGCGCACGTGATGGAGGCGCTGCGCGCGGCCACCAATGGCGCACCCAAGCCCGGACCGGTGGAGGAGGGCTGCGTCGGCGCGGGCGCGGGGACGGTGGCCTTCGGCTTCAAGGGCGGCATCGGAACGTCGTCGCGCAAGACGCCCGCCGGGCATACGGTGGGCGTGCTCGTGCAATCGAACTTCGGCGGCGACCTCATGATCGCGGGTGTGCCGGTGGGCCGCGAGTTGCAGCGGACTCAGCAGGGCGCGGGCGACGGCAGCATCATGATCGTCGTGGCCACCGATGCGCCGCTCGACCATCGCAACCTGCGCCGCATCGGGCTGCGCGCCATCATGGGGCTGGCGCGCACGGGCGCTTCGGGCTCAAACGGCAGCGGCGATTACGCCATCGCCTTCTCGACGCGTCGGGGCGGTGCGGCGGTCGCAAACGATGATATGTCGCCCCTCTTCCTGGCGGCGATTGAAGCCACCGAGGAAGCGATTCTCAACTCACTCTTCCGCGCCGTGACCACCACGGGCAATGGGCGCACGGTGGAGGCGCTGCCGCTTGACCGTGTCCGCGGCGTGATGCGCGGCTACCGGGCCTTGCCATGATGGGCACGCGCAAACTCGGCAGGCTGTTCGGCGACCTGAAGGTGCGGCCGAAGCTGATGGTGCTGCACAACATCTTTTTCATCGTGCTAACGTGCGCGGTTTATTTCTCGCTCATGCCGCTGCTTGAGCAGCGCGTATTGCAGGCGCGGACACGCGAGATCACGCTCATCACGCGCCTGTTCTCGCAGGGCAATTCACACCCCGAACTGGCCGTGTATGACTTCCGGCAAGGCGATCCCGATCAACTGAACGTGCCGCCTTCGCTGCGCGGCGTGCTGCGCGCCAATCCGGGCATCGTGCGGCTCGACCCGGCCGACCGCACGTTCGCCTTCCGCTATTCGGCTCAGGACGCCATGTTCCGGCGCATCCGGCTGCCGTACAGCTTTTACGAAGAGGTGCTGGAGCGCGCGCGCTGGACGCTGTTTGCCGTGCTCGGCCTGGTGTATGTGCTGGCCGTGCTGCTGCTCGAGCTGTTCATCATGCCGCGCTATGTCTACCGCCCCATTCAGGCGATGATCCAGGCTGATGAAGCCGTGCAGCGGGGCGAACGCGGCGAGGAGATGGTGGCCGAGGGCGAGATCCTCGGCGACGAGATCGGCCAGATCATGCGCTCGCGCAACGCCAGCGTGGCCGAACTGCGCCGGCATGAGGACGAGTTGCGGCGTCACGAAGCCGAGTTGCAGATGGCCATGCTGCAGGTGGAGGCGATCAATGAAGACCTGATGCGCAAGAACGTGATGCTCGAAACGGCGCGGCGCAGCATGGTGGAACAGGACCGCCTGGCCAGCCTCGGCATGTTGAGCGCCAGCGTGGCCCATGAGATGAACACGCCTCTGGCGGTGTTGCACGGCTCGATCGAGAAGTTGCTGGAGACCGCGCGCGACATGCCGACCATCGAGCGGCTGGCGAGGATGCTGCGCGTGGCCGGGCGGCTGCGCAAAATCAGCGAGAGCCTGCTCGATTTCGCGCGTGTGCGCAAGGACGAGTTCTCGCCGCTGCGGCTGCGCGAGCTGATCGAGGAGTCATGGGGGCTGGTGGGCATCGACGAGAAGGCGGGCGAGGTGAAATTTGAGAACGCCGTAGCGGCCGAGGCGTTGGTGTTTGGCAACCAGGACCGTCTGGTGCAGGTGTTCGTGAACCTGTTGCGCAACGCGCTGCACGCCGTGAGCAAGCCGGGCTGCGTGGGCGTGCGCGCCGAGTTGCGGCGCGAGGACGGGCGCGAGGTGCAGGTGATCGCCGTCGAAGATAACGGACCGGGCATTCCGGAAGACGTACTGCCACACATCTTCAACGCCTTTGTGACGACGAGGCTCGATGCGCGCGGGACGGGGCTTGGCCTGACAGTGGCCGAAGGCATTGTGCAGCAGCACCACGGGACGATCCGGGCGGAAAACCGGTCCGAAGGCGGCGCACGCATCGAGGTGCGATTGCCGGTGGCGCCGGAGGTGGCCGGGCCTGATACATTGTTACAGTCGGCTCATCCATGAACCCCGAGAAGCCCGAGGCGCGAACGCCTGAAGATGTTTTGGACAATTCGCTGGTCGACGTGTCGGTTCTCGACGACGACGCGGACTTCCGGCAGTATGTCGAGGACCTGCTGCGCGATGAGGGGCTCTACAACGTGCGTTCGTTTGCGCTGCCGCGGGAGCTATTCGAGGCGGCTGAAGCGCGCATTCCCGACATCGTGCTCATCGACATGAAGATGGGTGAGTTTCAGGGCGGCGAAGTGATTGACCAGTTGCTGGTGCGCTGGCCGAACCTGTGCGTGATCGTGATCACCGGCTTTCCGTCGCTGGAAGACATGCGGGCGACGTTTAAGAAAAAGGTGTTCGATTATCTGTCGAAGCCGTTTTCGCTGGCCGATCTGCGCGCCGCGCTGGCCAACGCGATTGAGACGTTCGGGCTGGGGCGGACGCAGTTGGACCGTTTGCGCGAACGGCTGGGCCAGCGCATCAAACTGCTGCGGACCGAGCGCGGATGGTCACTCAAGGATCTGGCCTCAATCACAAAGCTGAGCGTGTCGCAGATCAGCTCGATTGAGCGCGGGGCGCATCTGCCGAGCGTGGAAAGCATGCTCGCCATCTGCCGGGCGTTTGACAAGAAGCCGAGCGAACTGTTCGCCAGCATCGAGTTCTGACCGCGGCGGCCGGCGTCAGCGGATGCTCAAGCCACCATCCACAGACAGCGTCTGGCCGGTGATGTAATTCGCCGAGCGCAGGAAGAAGAGCACGGCGTCCGCCACTTCTTCCACGCGGCCGGCTCTTTGCACGGGCGTGCGGCTTACGGCGCCTTCGCTGGTTTGCGAGTAGTCGCGCTCCTCGAAAGGAATGAAGCCGGGGGCGACGGAGTTCACCGTAATGTCTGGGGCGAGGGCTTTGGCCAGCGCACGGGTCATGTGGATGACGCCGGCTTTCGAGGCGTTGTAGTGGACATGCTCGGCCCAGGCCTGCAGGCCTCCGAGCGAACTGATGTTCACGATGCGGCCGGGGACGCCTTCGGCGCGCATGAGGCGGGCGGCGTGTTGGGCGCAAAAGAAGGCGGCCTTGAGGTTGACGTTGTGAACCTCGTCCCAGTCGGCTTCGGTAATGTCGAGGACATTGCGGCGGGTGAAGCGGGCGGCGTTATTCACCAGAGCATCGAGGCCGTTCCAATCGGAGCGGATGGTCTCAAACAGGGCCGCGATCTGGGCGACCTCTTCGAGGCGGGCGTGGACAAGCAGAGGTTCATGGCCGGAGAGGCGCTGGCATTCGGCGGCGGTTTCGGCGGCGTCGTTGCGCGAGGTGGAGTAATGGATGGCCACGCGCGCGCCTTCCTGGGCCAGAGCGAGCGCGATGCCGCGGCCGATGCGGCGGGCGGCGCCGGTGACGAGCACGCGTTTGCCGGAGAGAGGGAAGGCGTCATGCATGGCGGTCATGTGCGGGCGGCGGCTCGGGGATCTTCCCGCGCCAACTGGCCCAGGCCCAGAATAGCGAGGTGGAGCCACTGAGGATGCCGGCGACACTGGCGATGGTGCGGATGGGGTAGAAGTCAGAAGCGGCGCCGGCTGCGGTCATGGAGAGCATCATGGTGCCCCAGTTGAGCGACTCCAGGGTGGAGAAGACGCGGCCGCGGTAGCTGTCGTCGACGTGGCGCAGCAGCTTGGCCATGTTGAGGACGCTGGTGATGCCGACGGCGGCGCGCGAGACGCCGATCCAGAAGCAGGCGGCGGCAAAGCCGCCCGATTGCGCGAACAGCACGTAACTCGCGCCGTGAATGAAGTAGCAGATGGCGATGGCGCGGCGGTAGTGGGCGAAGCTAAGCGTGCGTCCGAGGTAGTGGCCGATGGGAGCGCCGCAGAGCAGTCCGACGCCGGCGCAGCTCCAGATGACGCCCGTTCCCGCGGCGCCCTGGTTGAACACCTTTTCGCCGAAGAGGCTGAACATGACTTGTGCCGTGCCGCCACCGCTGGCCCAGCCGACGTTGATGAGGGCGAGGGCGAACAGCAAGGGCACGCTGCGCAGGTAGCGCCAGCCGTCGAGGTATTCGTCGAGCGGTTTGGCCGAACGCTGGGCGCGTTCGGCAAGCTGGCGCGCGGTGAAGGCGCGCTCAGCGCGGATGCGCGAGATGCACCAGGCCGAGACGAGAAACGATCCGGCGTTAAAGAGGAAGGCGGCGGCGTAGCCGAAGCCCATGACGCTGGTGCCGCCCAGCAGCGTGCCGAGGGTGAGGGCGGTCCACTGCGTGGTTTGGGTGAGGGAGTTGGCGGTGTGGAGTTCGTCCTTGCTGGCGATGACGGGCAGGATGGAGGCGCGTCCGCTGGTGAAGAAGGGCGAGGCGAACATGAGCAGGGCGCTGAGCAGGTAGAGCAGCCAGACGTGCGGATAGCGCAGGGCGAGGAGGAAGCAGACCGCGATGGCGGCGCGGAAGAGGTCGCTGGCGATCATGAGGCGGCGGCGGTCCATGCGGTCAAGCAGGACGCCGGCGAGCGGTCCGGCGGAGACAACGGCGATGGCGCGTGAGAGCAGGACGCCGCTGACGACAAAGCCGGAGCCGGTCATTTCCAGAGCAAGGTGGAAGACGGCGATGGTGTTGAAGTGGTCGCCGATTTCGCTGACGATCTGGCCGAGCCAGAGGTAGCGGTAGCCGCGGTTGCGTTGGAGGAGTAGCCAGAAGTCGCGCATCTAGCGCCGTCCCGCGACGAACACGCCGCTGAGCACGAGCCCGCCGCTTGCGAGCAGGCCGGCGGTGATGGGCTCGCCGAGAAGAACGACGGCCAGCAGCGTGGCCACGAGGGGTTGCGCATAGCTTTGCAGCGAGACGCGCGAGGCGGGGATGTAGCGGAGCGCGTAGTAGTAAATCGACAGGCCGAGCAGCGAGGGGATCCAGGCCATGTAGATCATGGCGATCCAGGCGAAGGCGCTGATGGAGGCGAAGGGGAAGTCGCGATAGTAGGCGAGGATGACGGGCGAGACGGTGAGGCCGCTGGCACAGTAGGCAAAGGTGGTGACGGTGACGGTGTCGAAGCGCGCCGTGATGCCTTTGCCGGCGACGGTGAAGCCGGCGAAGGAGAAGGCGCAGAGGAACATGAAGAAGTCGCCGAGGAGCGAAGCGCCCTCGAACTTGCCGGGTTGAATTTGCAGGACGCCGACGCCGGCGATGGCAAGCGCGAGGCCGCCCAACTTGCGCGCGGTGATCTTCTCCAAACCGACGATGGCGGCAATGAGCAGGACGAGGGCTGGAGTGAGGGCGATGATCAACGCGCCGTGGCCGACGCTGGTGCGGGAGAGTCCGGCGAGGAAGGTGAGCTGGTTAAGCCCAACACCGACGATGCCCAACAGAGACAGCTTCAGCAGCGCACGGCCAGGGTGGGGCTGCGAGACGCCGCGATGGCGCGACCAGAGATAGATGGGCACCATGCCGAGGGAGGAAAACGCGAGGCGCAGGCCGCTGGCGAGGACGGCGGGGACTTCGCGCAGGATCACTTTACCGACGATGTAGTTGGCCGACCACAACACGAGCATGAACGCGAGCAGGCCGTAGAGCTTGGCGTTGGAAGGGTGAGGATGGGCGGGGTCGCTCACGCGACCGTTTCCTCACGGATGGTGATGGACTTGAGGAAATCGTGGTCGATCGAGTAGCCGAAGCCGGGCTCATCGCGCAGTGTGATGGTGCCGGCGGGCGTGGTTTCCACCCACGGTTCGATGATGTCGCGCTTCCAATAGCGCTTGCTGGCTGAGACGTCGCCGGGGAGCGTGAAGTTGGGGAGCGAGGCGAGGGCGACGTTGTGGGCGCGGCCGATGCCGGCTTCGAGCATGCCGCCGCACCAGACGGGGATGCCATGGGCTTGCGCCGCGTCGTGGAGCTTTTTGGCCTCTGAGAAACCGCCGACGCGGCCGAGCTTGATATTGATGATGCGGCAGGCGTTCATGCGGATGGCCTGTTCAGCCTGGTGGGCATTGCGCAGGCACTCGTCGAGGCAGATGGGCGTCTTCAGTGCGGCCTGGAGCTGGACGTGATCGATGATCTCGTCGTGGGCGAGCGGCTGTTCGAGCATCATCAGGTTGAACTCGTCGAGCGCCTTGAGGCGGTCGATGTCGGCGAGGGTGTAGGCGGAGTTGGCGTCGCCCATCAGGAGAATGCTGGGGAACTTTTTGCGGACCTCGCGGATGACGTCGACATCCCAGCCGGGTTTGATCTTGATTTTGATGCGCTGGTAGCCGGCGTTGAGTTCGGTTTCGATCTTGTCGAGGAGTTGGGCGACGGAGTCCTGAATGCCGATGGACACACCGCAGGGGATTTCGCGGCGTGCGCCGCCGCCGATGTGTTGCCAGAGGGGGAGGTTGTTGCGGCGGGCTTCGAGATCCCACACGGCGGCTTCGAGTCCGCCGCGAGCCATGTTGTGGCCGCGGATGTGGGCGGTGCGCGGCGAGACGCCGTGGGCCGATTCGAGCTTGTGGTTGACGATGCGCGGGGCGGCGTAGTCGCGCACGATGCGCCAGGCCGATTCGGTCCACTCCTCGTTGTAGAAAGGGTTCTCGCCGGCGGTGACTTCGCCCCAGCCGGAGAGGCCTTCGCTGTGGACTTCGACGAGGACCATGTGGCGCTCATAGGTGCGGCCAAAGCTGGTTTCAAAGAAGTGGACCAGCGGCAACTTGATCTGCCGCAGGGTGACGCGTTCGATGGTGAAGGGCATGGGGATGGGTTACTCCGTGGGGGACCACTTGGCGAGTAGATAGGCGCCTGACCCTGGGCCGCGTTCGACGCCGACGACGGTGAGCCCGGCGTCGAGGGCTTCCTGGAACTGGTCGCTGACGCGGGCCTGCTCGTCGCGGGCGCGTTTGGGATCGGTGCGGCGCCATTCGGGGAAGGCGAGCGAGACTTCAATGCGGCGTTCGATGGGTGGGCGCCCGGGCGGCGTGCCGGCGAGGGTGGCGAGAACGCGCGGGTGGCGCATCCACCATTCGGCGGTGCAGCGGTCAGTGGGCATGCCCTGGTCAAACTGGCTGGAGGTGATGCCGTACTGGTTGCGGACGAAGCGGCGGACGACGGCGCCGAGGCGCTCCATGTTGAAGAAGGCGTTCTTGACCTGGAGCGGATCGAAGGTCCATTCCATGAGGTCGACGCCGCGCGCGAGGGCGTCGTCGCGCTGGGCGAGTTTGAGGGTGCGGCCGACGCCTTGGTCGCGGTAATCGTCGAGCACGCCGAGCATGTGGCTGTGGAGGTAGTAGAGGCCGCCGGGTTTGAGGCCGGGGATGGAGAGGCAGTAGCCGACCATGCGCGAGCCGTCGTAGGCGCCGAAGGCCTGGCCGCCGATTTTGGTGGCGACGACGAAGAGGCGCGCGGGCAGGAGGTCAACGTCCTCGAAGCCCCAGATGCTCTTTTGCAGGGCGACGGCTTCGTCCATCTCCTTGGGGTCGTGGAGGGCGCGGACGGTGATGCCGGAGGGTGTGGCGGGGGTGCTCATGATTGTTGTTTGGCCTCGATCCATTTGGCTTCCATTTCGTCGAGGGTGGAGTCCTTGAGTTGTTTGCCTTCGGCGGCGAGGGCGTGTTCGACGTGGGCGAAGCGGCGGCGGAACTTGGCGTTGGCTTTGCGCAGGGCCTGCTCGGCGTCGACGTGGAGGAAGCGGGCGAGGTTGACGGCGGAGAAGAGGAGGTCGCCGAACTCTTCTTCGATGTGGGCGGCGTCCTGGGCGTCGCGGGCTTCGGCGAGTTCGTCGAGCTCCTCGCGGACCTTGGCGGCCACCTGGGAGATGTCGGGCCAGTCGAAGCCGACCTTGGCGGCGCGCTTGGAGATCTCCTGGGCTTCGACGAGAGCGGGCGCGGAGCGGAGGACGCCATCGAGGAGGCTTTGCTCCTGAATGCCCTTGGCGGCCTTCTCCTGCTTCTTGATTTCGTCCCAGCGGTGCTTGACGTCGGCCGAGGTTTCGGCGATGGAGTCGGCGAAGATGTGGGGGTGTCGGCGGACGAGCTTTTCGTTGATGGCGTCGAGCGAATCGGCGATGGTGAAGAGGCCCTGTTCGGAGGCCATCTGGGCGTGGAAGACGGCCTGGAGGACGAAGTCGCCGAGCTCTTCGCAGAGGCCGGGGAAGTCGCGGCGATCGATGGCGTCGAGGACTTCGTAGGTCTCTTCGAGGGTGTAAGGCTTGATGGAATCGAAGGTTTGTTCGCGGTCCCAGGGGCAACCGTTTTCGGCGCGGAGTTGGGCCATGAGGGAGAGCAGCCGCGCGAAGGCTTGCGCCGCGTGAGCGTGCGCAGAGGGCTGATCAGACGGTGGCGGAATGGATGAGTCGCCCATGAACCCCAGGGTCTTTTCAGGGTAGCATGGGGATCGTCAAACCATGTCCATGACACGACGAGAAGCAGCAGCGGCGCTGGCCGCGTTTGTATTGCCGTTGGAGGCGCAAGGGCCGGCCGAGCCACCAAAGCTGGGGTTCTTCACACCGGCCGGGGCGAAGCTGGTGGAGATCTTCGCCAACGTGATCATCCCGCCGGATGAGTATCCGGGGGCGGGCGATGCGGGGGCGGCATACTACATCGACAAGCAGATGCAGGGTCCGCTGAAGCACAAGTTGGAAGAGTGGCGGACGGGGCTGTTCACGTTCAATTCGGTAGCCAAGCACCAGTTTCAAAACCGGAGCTTTTTGTTGTTGAAGCCGGAGGAGCAGAAGGAGTTCATCGACGGGATCGCGCAGGGGCAGGTGCCGGCGCTACGGCCGATTTTTGACCTGATGTACGACCTGACTCTGCAGGGCTATTTCGGTTCGCCGGAGCATGGGGGGAACTGGAAGCAGGCGTCGTGGTCGATGATGAAGATCGAGGATGTGATGGGCGTGAACGATCATGCGGGGCACGGGGCGAAGGGGGTGGCGAAGTGAAGCTCGATCCTGTCGATGCCGTGGTGGTGGGCGCGGGGGCCGGGGGCGGCGTGGTGGCGTATGTGCTGGCGAAGGCCGGGCTGCGCGTGGTGTTGCTGGAGCGCGGGCGGCAGATCCCATTTGAAGAGAGCGGGCACGATGAGTTGCGGAGCCAGCGGACGACGGTGTTGGGCAATGCGTTCGGGCCGGACTCGGAGCAGGTGCGGATGATCAACAGCCCGCTGACGGGCAAGTTCTACAAGGTGCGGGCGAACGAGAACGCGTACAACAACGTGGCGGCGTGCGTGGGCGGGGGGACGGCGAGCTACGGGGCGATGGCGTGGCGGTTCCACCCCAAGGACTTCCAGATGCTGTCGACGTACGGGCTGGTGGCGGGGTCGACGTTGGAGGACTGGCCGATCACATACGAGGAGCTGGAGCCTTACTACGAGAAAGCGGAGTATGAGATCGGCGTATCGGGAAAGGCGGGGTCGAATCCGTTCGATGGTCCGCGGAAGAAGGGCTATCCGATGCCGCCGCTGCCATTCAACAAAGAGGCAACGCTGCTGGCCGGAGCGGCGCGCAAGAAGGGCTGGCATCCGTTTCCGATTCCGATGTTGATCAACTCGGTGGAGCGCGATGGGCGCGCGGGGTGCATTGCGTGTCCTCATTGCGTGGGCTTTGGCTGTGAGGTGGATGCGAAGAACGGGACGCAGAACACGGTGGTGGCGCGGGCGGTGAAGACGGGCAATTGCACGCTGCTGACCGAGGCGGTGGCGAAGGAGGTGCTGACGAACGAGCAAGGGAAGGCGACGGGGGTGGCGTACTTCCACAAGGGCGAGCTGGTGGAGCAGCCGGCGCGGGTGGTGGTGGTGGCGTGTTCGGCGACGGAGACGCCGAGGCTGCTGCTGAATTCGAAGTCGAAGATGCACCCCAAGGGCCTCGGGAACCACAACGACTGGTTGGGGCGGAATTTGCAGGGGCATGCCTATTCCGGAGCGTATGGTCTTTTTGAGGAAGAGGTGTTCGACGGGACGGGTCCGGCGGCGCGAGTGGCGCTGTGCGATTTCAATCACGGGAACAAGGACGTGGTGGGCGGCTCGATGCTGGCCAACGAGTTCATCCGGATGCCGTATCTGTTTGCACGCGGGGTGCGGCCGGCGAGGGTGCCTCGGTATGGGTTGGAGTTTAAGAAATGGGTGCGTGAGGGGTATAAGCGGACGGCGGGCGTGAAGGGTCCGGTGCAGGAGATGCCGTTGTGGGAGAACCGCGTGGAAGTGGATGAAGCGGTGAAGGACCAGTGGGGCATTCCGGTGGCGGCGATCACGACGCGGCGTCATCCGATGGACGCCGAAACGGGCAAGTTCATGGCCGAGCGGGCGGCGGAGTGGCTGAAGGCCGCGGGCGCGGTGGAGACGTGGCTGTCGGTGGCGGGCCTTGGCGGGACGGGTGGGCAGCACCAGGCCGGGACGTGCCGCATGGGCAAGGACGCAAAGACGAGCGTTACGGATTCCTATGGGCGGCTGCATAGCGTGGACAACGTGTATGTGGCCGATGGGAGTTTGCATGTGACCAACGGCGGGTTCAATCCGTCGCTGACGATTATGGCGCTGGGGTTCCGGGTGGGGGAACGGATCGCGCGGGACTGGCGGCGGCGGGCCTAACCGGGTGCTAGCCGCACGGCCTCCGGCCTCCGGCCGAGGGGCAGTGTGCGGCTAGGGTCGATGTGGACCGAGATCAGTATTTGGTTGGGGTGATTTGTGTCCGCGTTGGGGTGCTCCGTTAGGGGTGTTTGAGGGTGGGGTTGAGGTCCTTGTTGGGCTTCTTGGGGAGTTTATCGAGGGGGAAGGCGCCGTTGAGGAGGTCGTCGAGTTCTTTGTCCTTGGGGTGTTTGACGGGGTGGCGCTGGGTGTTGTCGGTGGGTTTGGCCATGGTGGTGCGGAGGATGGGGGCGATGGGTTTGATCTTGGGTAGAGCGCCGATGTAGAGGGCGTGGTTGGCGAGGGGCGGGCAGTGGTTGGTCTGGTCGGGGAAGCGTTCGAGTTCGTTGCGGCGGTCCTGGAGGCCTTTGAGTTCCTTGAGGGCGTTGCGGCCGTCGCGGAGGGCGTGGGATTTGGCGAGTTGGAAGCGGTGGACGTCGCGGCCGTTGGGAGTTTCGGCTTCCTGGAAGTGGAGGATGGTGCGTTCGTAGGATTCGGCGGTGACCTGGCTGGAGGCGAGGTCGCGGCAGAAGCTGCGTTCGAGGGCGCCTTTGGCGTTGAATTCGTGGACGAGGATTTCGGTGCGCTGTTCGATTGTTTCGATTGCCGCGGTGGCGGAATTCATAGGAAAGCTCTCCTGGGGCGAGTTTCGTATGAGGGGGGAGCGGAAGGAGGGGGGTGAATTTGTAAGTGGTTGCTATTTGGGGAGAAATAGGGGCGGATCGGCGGTGACTGCGCGTTTGGGGTGGGCGACTTCATGGGCCGCCGATGAACGCGGATGGGGAACAGGAGGAATTGATCCGCGTTTAGGCGCGGTTCACTTGGTAATTGGGAATAGCGGTGACTGTCCCTATTTGTAGAACGCTCTAACCCTCTCGATGACTTGGTGGGCGGCGGAGGTGGGGAGGTAGGGGTAGATGGGGAGGGAGAGGATTTCGCGGGTGGCGCGTTCGGCGTGAGGGAGGTCGCCTCGGCGGAGGCCGGCGTCGCGGAAGGCGGGCATGAGGTGGAGGGGTGCGGGGTAGTGGATGCCGGTACCGATGCCTTGGGCGGTGAGGTGGTCGCGGAGGCGGTCGCGGCGTTGGGCGCGGAGGACGAAGAGGTGGCGGACGGATTCGGGGGAGGTGCGGAGGAGGGTGACGCCGGGGCAGTCGCGGAGGCCTTCTTCATAGAGGGCGGAGGTGCGGCGGCGCATGTTGTTCCAGTCATCGAGGTGAGGGAGGAAGGCGCGGAGGTAGCAGGCCTGCATTTCGTCGAGGCGGGAGTTGATGCCGGGGAGGTAGGCGATTTGGCCACCGCGGCGCCCGCCGTCGCGGCGGGAGAGGAGGCGTTTGGCGATGGCGGGGGAGTTGGTCATAATAGCGCCGCCGTCGCCGAGGCAGCCGAGGTTTTTGGTGGGGTAGAAGCTGTAGCAGACGTAGGGGCCGTAGGCGGTGAGGGGCTTGCCGTTGTGTTGCGCGCCGTGGGCCTGGCAGGCGTCCTGGATGAGGACGGCTTTGAGGTCGCGGGCGAGTTTGCGGAAGGGGGCTAGCGGGACGGGCTGGCCGTAGAGATGGACGGGGACGAGGGCGGCGGTGCGCTTGGTGGCGCGGTTGGCGGCGTCGGTGGGGTCGAGGAGGAGGGTTTCGGGATCGACGTCGGCGAAGCGGATGCGGCAGCCGGGTGTGGCGATGGCGACTCCGGTGAAGGGGGCGGTGAGGGCGGTGGTGAGGACCTCCTGGGTGGGACGGGTGATGGCGGCGTCGCGGAGGCAGAGTTCGATGGCGGCGGTGCCGTTGCCGACGGTGATGGCGTGACGGGCGTGGAAGGCGGGGGCGAGTTCGGCTTCGAGGGAGTGGACGTGGTGGCCGAGGATGAAGTGGGAGCGGGCGAAGAGGTCGGCGAGGTGGGCGCGCCAGGCGGGCTCGGTGGCATCGAGGCAGGGTTTGAGGTTGACGGCGGGGACGGGCATGTCAGGGTAAGTCGAGGATGAACAGGTTGCCGCGGGCTTCGGCGCGTTCGTAGACGAGGCTGTCGCCGCGCGGGGACCAACCAGGATAACGCACGAAGCCACGGGCGAGGCCGGGTTCGAGAAGGGTGACTTGTTTGCCGGTGGAGGCGGAGACGGAGTAGAGGCCCCAGAGGCCGTTGCGCTGGCCGGCGATGGCAATGTGGTCGTTATCGGGGGCCCAGCTATTGGGCCAGGATTGGCCGGGGACGTTGGTGAGGCGGCGGATGGGTCCGCCTTTGGTGTCGAGGACGATGAGGTGGGTGTGGTCGTTCTCGAAGATCTCGGCGGCGATGCGGGCGCCGTTGGGGGACCAGGTGGCGTAGCCGATGTCGAGGTTGGGGGGCGAGAGGCGGAGAGGCGGGTTGTGATCGATGCCGGAGAGGAAGAGGCTGAGGTGTCCGGAGGACCAGGATTGGAAGAGGAAGCGGTCGCCTGAAGGGGAGACTCGGGCCATGTTGGGGCCGTGGGCGAGGGGGATGAGTTCGGTGGTGCGGGCGTCGCCGACGGAGACTTTGACGAGGGAGGCGGAGTCGCCGGATTTGCGGGTGAAGACGAGGGTGCGGTTATCGGCGAGCCAGTTGGGCATGACCTCGGGGGCGGGGTTGGAGGTGATCTGCTCGGGATCGCCGCCGGTGGAGGGGACGACGTAGATGTCGGACTGGACGCCGAGGCGGCGGGCGTTGTAGGCGATGAGGGATCCGTCGGGGGAGAAGGTGGGGAGGGTGACGCGGGTACCGGTTTCGCGGGTGAGTTCGGTGGGAGGCCCGGAGGGGCGGCCGGAACGGGGGTCGAGGGGTAGGCGGAAGAGGTTGGAGATGGGGAGCATGAGGGTGTAGGCGAGTCTGCCGGAGGAGGAGACGGCGAGGTTGCGAGGGATGAGGAGGCCGGTGGTGAGGACGGGCTGTGGCGAGGGGGAGGCTGCGGTGGGAATGCGGATGAGCTGGAATTCGTTGGTGGGGGAGGCCGAGGAGAGGTAGAGGTCGCGGCCGCCGGGGGCGCAGGCGAGGGAGAACCAGGAGAAGTTGCCGGCCCGTAGGACGGGTTCGGGTTGGGAGGGTTTGTCCATGCGGAGACGCCAGAGGGTAGAGGAGGTAAGGGCGCTGCCGGTGAGGAAATAGAGGGAGTTTGAGCCTGAGGGCCAGCAAGGGGCGACCTGACCGCCGGGGATTTTGTGAATGGGAGTGAGGGGAGCGGGGGGGCCGCCGGAGAGGGGGACGGAGAAGAGGCGTGAG
>JAFLBB010000089.1 GCA_017304135.1 Acidobacteriota bacterium
TGGATCGCATGGCACGCGAAGGCTGCCACTTCCCCAACGCCTTCGTCACCACCGCCCTCTGCAGTCCCAGTCGCGCCTCCGTCCTCACCGGCAAGTACGCCCACAAACACCGCATCATCGACAACAATACCCCCATCCCGCCCGGCACCACACTCTTCCCACAGTTCCTCCAACAAGCCGGCTACACCACCGCTTTCGTCGGCAAATGGCACATGGGCGGCGAATCCGACGCCCCCCAGCCCGGCTTCGACCACTGGGTCAGCTTCCGCGGCCAGGGCACCTACTCGCCCTCGCCCAACGGCCTCAACGTCAACGGCAAGAAGGTCCCGCAAAAGGGCTACATCACCGACGAACTCACTGACTACGCCCTCGAGTGGCTCAACGCCCGCAAACAGGATCAGCCCTACTTCCTCTACCTCTCGCACAAAGCCGTCCACGCCGAATTCGAGGTCGCCGAGCGCCACAAAGGCAAGTACGCCAACAAGGAATTCAAATACCCCGCCACCATGGCCGCCACCGGCGACATGGCCCGCGGCCGCCCCATGTGGGTCCAGAACCAGCGCAACTCCTGGCACGGCGTCGAATACCCCTATCACTCCGATCTCGACATCGCCCACTTCTACAAGCAATACGCCGAAGCCCTCTGCTCCGTCGACGACTCCATCGGCCGCGTCTTCGACGCCCTCAAGGCCCGCGGCGAACTCGACTCCACCCTCGTCATTTACATGGGCGACAACGGCTTCGCCTTCGGCGAACACGGCCTCATCGACAAACGCACCGCCTACGAAGAGTCCATGCGCGTCCCCCTGCTCGCCCGCTGCCCCGAACTCTTCTCCGGCGGCCGCACCGCCCGCGAAGTCGTCGCCAACCTCGACATCATGCCCACCGTCTTCGACGCCATGGGTCTCAATGCCCCCTCAGGCGGCGACGGCCAAAGCTGGCTCCCTGTCGCCTCCGGCAACGCCCCCGCCAACTGGCGCAAGGAACTCCTCTACGAATACTACTGGGAGCGCAACTTCCCCCAAACGCCCACCATCCACGCCCTCCGCGGCGACCGCTACAAGTTCATCCGCTACCACGGCATCTGGGACACCGACGAGCTCTACGACCTCCAGCAGGACCCGCTCGAATCCAACAACCTCATCTTCAGCGAAGCCCACCAGCCCACCATCAATCAGATGCGCAAGCGCCTCTTCGAAGTCCTTGAGGAAACCGGAGGCATGCAGATGCCCCTCTGGCCTGACCGCGGCAGCGCGCAGAACCTCCGCAATCCCAAGGCCTCCCAGGCAGCCGACTTCCCCGAAGGGCTGAAGCGCCCGCCCCGCCGCCCCGCCGTGCATCGATAAGTGGCGGGCCCCGCCCGCCTACGCCTTCATCTTCGCCAGCACGCCCTCAAACCGCGCCCGCACCGACCGCATCTCCGGCGTCAACTCCGCAATCGGCGACTTCTCCTCCGCATCCCGCTGCAAGTCGAAGAACCGCCCGTCGCCATACAACTTCCACCGCTTGTCCATCACCCAGCGCGCCGAAGCCCGCCCGCCCCAGCGCGGCTCGTAATGGCAGAAGATCCACTCCCGCGGATTCCCCTTCTTCCCCTCAATCTGCCCAAGAAAGCTCCGCCCATCGCGCGGATGGTCTGCCGGCATCGCCGCCCCCGTAGCCTCGGCCATCGTCGGCATCATGTCGGTGAAATCGATCAGGTCTTCATTCACCTTCCCCTCGGCCCCGCGCCCGCGCCAAGCCGTAATCAGCGGCACATGCGTCCCGTTCATCAGCGTCCCGCCCTTGCCGCCCTTGTACGGCCCGTTCACCGTCGGCGTCGTAATTACCGGACTCGTCCCGTTGTCGCCCGTAAACAGGATCAGCGTGTCGCGCCCAAGCCCCAGCTTGTCCACCTGCGCAATCACCTGCCCCGCTTTCTCATCCATATACGCCGTGAAATCGGCGAACCACTTCGGATCGCTCCGCCGCTTATCCTCTTCGCTGAACCCCTTACTCCGAGGCGTCGCCAAAAACGGATCATGCGTCAACGCCATCGGGTAATACAGGAAGAACGGCCGCGCCCGGTTCGCCTCCATGAACTGCGTCGCAAACTCCGCGAACACATCCGGCCCAAACTGCCCCTGCTTCTCCGGCAGCGCCTTGCCGTTGGCCACCAGCACCGGGTCCCAATACCGCTCCCCCCGCGTCTTCACCTGCCACAGGCAATGCTCATCAAACCCCGCCTCGTCCGGCAACTGCCCCACGCCGCGCTGCTTCGTCCCTGGCACGCTCCCCGCCAGTTGCCACTTGCCCACCGCGCACGTCCGGTAGCCCGCCTTCCGCATCATGTGCGCAAACGTGAACTCGCCCGGCTTCAACGCCCCAAACTCCGTGTAGTTGCGATGGTTGTACTTCCCCGTCATCAACTGCACCCGCGTCGGCGTGCACAACGGCGTCGCATGCGCGTTCGTATACCGCACACCCCGCCGCGCCAGCGCATCCAGGTTCGGCGTCTTGTACGCCGTCGCCCCATTGCACCCCAAACACTCATAGCCGAAATCATCGGCCATGATCAGCACGACATTGGGCTTGCGCGGGGACTGGGCCATCGCCAGCCCAGCCCCCGCCAGTCCCGCGCCCGCCGCGCCGGCCAGAAACTCCCGCCGTCTCACGCCAGCGCCGCCTTGCAATACTCCACGCACTTCTTCACCTCGGCGATCACGCTCGATCCCTCCGGCGTCTCATACTCATACTCAATGCTGCCCGGGAACTTGTAGCCCTTCTTCTTCATCACCTGCAACAGCTCCTTCAACGGCGTCCCGCCCTGACCCCACGGCGCATTCGCCCCGCCCCGCCCGCCTTCCGGCGCCTTCCTGTCCTTCAGGTGCAAGCTCTTGATCCGCGCCTGATACTTCTCCACGATGGGCACCGGCGACTCGCCCGTCACCCCAAAGTAGTGCCCCACATCCAAATTCAACGCCGTGTATGCCGACGCCCCCAGCACCTTATCGAACATCGTCGACCCGCCCTGTCCGTGCGTGTGAAACGCAATCGCCAGCTTCCGCTTCGCCGCATACGCCGCCACGCGATTCAGCAACTCATCGTTCTCCGGCAGCTCCATCGTGATGTGATCCGCCCCCAACGTCTGGGCCACGTTCCAGATGTACTCATACTCGGCATCGGACATCTCCAACGTCGGCGGCAGTTTGAAGCAATAGATCTTCACCCCCGCATCCTCATACATCTTCCGGAACTCTTTGTACTTCGCCATCGGCGCCTTCAACCGCCACGCCGACACCGCCTCGGCCGCCTTCTTCCGCTCCGCGATCTGTTCCGGCGTCGGACCCATCTTCTTCCCGCCGCCGCCCTTCTTCATCCCGCCGCCCATCATCGGCCGCATCACCGGCAACGGCGCGCCGGCAAAGCTCTCGGCCACGTTGCTCATCAACTCAATCTGGCTGATGCCGCACTCGGTGATATGCTTCAGCGTCTCTTCCGCGCTCCCCGGCAACGCCCGGAAGCTGTACGTAATCACGCCGATCCGCACCCCGCCAAACGTCGAATTCGGCTTTGCCATCAGCGGCCCCGCCGCCAGCGCCGCCGCCGTCATCCGCCCTAAATCGCGTCTCGTCAAACTCATCTCGATCTCCTTCACTTGGGCCTCCGGCCGTCAGCCCGCTGCTGCCGTACATCATAATGGAATTGGAGCCATGAAACCCGCACTCCTTGCACTCGCCGCCTTCCTCCTCGCCGCCTGCGCCTACCAGAAACCCGCCACCTTTTCCCAGTTCCACCTCACCGGCGAAGTCACCCGCCTCGACCCCTCCAAAAACATCGCCGAAATCAAACACGACGACATCAAAGACGCCTCCGGCAAACTCTGGATGGGCGCCATGACCATGGAGTTCCCCGTTAAGGACCCCGCCGAGTTCGCCCGCCTCCACACCGGCCAGCGCATCAAAGCCACCGTCCATCAAAACGACGCCGACCTCTCCTACTGGATCGCCGGCATCTCCGAACTCCCGCCTCCCGCCAAGCCCTAGTTCCCCGCGCCGCTACCTGTCGCCCGGACAGATGAACACTCGGCGCGATGCCTTGATTCGTACCGGTTTGCCCATCCTGCGCCACTTCCCGCGAGTTCTCGACATCTCGCACCAATTGGTAAGATACTGGCGTGGCATCAGACCAAGTCCTTCGACGGGTTCTGAGCGGGACAGCCGACGCCGCGATTCGTTTCGACGACTTGTGTCATCTACTTGAGAGCTTGGGTTTTGACAAGCGTGTTCGCGGAGGCCATCACATCTTTCGCAAGAACGGTGTTGCCGCCAAGATCAACCTCCAACGAGCGGGCGCGCAGGCCAAGCCGTATCAGGTGAAGCAGGTCCGGGCGGCGATTCTCGAAGCTAAGCTAGGTGGCGAATGAACAAATACGAAGTCATCATCTACTGGAGTCAGGAAGACGACGCTTACATTGCGGAGGTCCCTCAACTTGCCGGGTGCGCGGCTCACGGCGACTCACAGGAAGAAGCCTTGCGCAACGCCCAAGAGGCCATCAGCTTGTGGATTGAGACCGCCAAGGAATTTGGCGATCCGATCCCGGAGCCCATTGGCCGGCGTCTGGTTTTCGCCTAGGCAGGCGACGATCATGGACGACGCGATCGGCGCGTTCACTGCGAAAGCACGCCAGTATTGCGCGTTTGTGGAGGACACCCGCGCTACCAACTCGTGGATCTTCGCCCAAACGTGCTTGAGTGAGGTGCTTGGTCTTTACCACCTGGCATTGCGACTGCCCGAGGTAGAGCCGGCGAGTGGGGTTTTGTTGGAGGACATCGATCACCAGACCTCGACCGCAGTGCGGGAGAACCTCGCGCGGCGTATCGCTCAGGATTCCTATTGGATGGTGGGTGAGCCTCTGGAATCGGAGCCGCCCGAGCCGGTTGTCGGATTGCTCTCTGATGATCTCGCGGACATATGGCGAGATCTGAAACCCGGCGTCGAAGCGATCGGCGGCGGAACGCCGGATTTGATCCCTGACGTTGTGTGGCACTGGCGATTTTCGTTTGAGACACATTGGGGACATCACGCCGTCAGCGCGATAGGCGCTCTGCACGCTCTCTGTTCTGGAGCGTTCGCGGATGCTAGTCGGCCTCCACGCACGCCCGAGTAACCTGCTTCCAGGAGACATCCGTTACCCCACGGCGGCCCGATGACTCGCGCAAGACGCCACCGCGTCACGAAGATCCGTACCCCCTCCTCCCCACTCCCACTCCCGGACACCCGCTGCAGGCAGTCCTCACAATCCAGCATCAGCCGCCGGCCCGGTCTCGCACAGCCTGACGTTCCCCTCCCGCCACCTCCCCGCTGCGCCATATCCCCCTAATCCCTTGTCTGCAAACAACATCACCGATACACACCCACTCGGCAGTGGTTCCTATCCCAACTAATTGAAAAATAGTCCTTGACGAGCCGTTCTTCGAGGCGCACTCTAAGGCTAGGAAGCGCACTTATTCGGTCATTAGCGAATCGAATAATTTGCGTCAACGCCATGAGCTGGCTCAACGAATACCAATCCAAACTCACCACCGCCGACCACGCCATGCAGGCCGTCTGCTCCGGCGACACCGTCTACATCCACCCCGGCAGCGGCACCCCCAACGCCCTCGTCGAAGCCCTCGTCCGCCAGGCCCCCCGCCTCCGCAATGTCGAGATCGTGCATATGCTCACCTTGGGCAACGCCGATTACACCCGCCCCGAGTACGACGGCATCTTCCGCGCCAACGCCCTCTTCATCGGCCCCAACGTCCGCGGCGCCGTCAACGAAGGCCGCGCCGACTACACGCCCATCTTCCTCCACGAAATCGAAGCGCTCTTCTCCACCGGCGCCAAGGAACTCGACGTCGTCCTCCTCCAGGTCTCCCCGCCTGACCGCTTCGGCAACATGAGCCTCGGCGTCAGCGTCGATTGCACCCTCACCGCCGCCAAGCACGGCAAGTTCGTCATCGCCCAGGTCAACCCCCGCATGCCCCGCGCCATGGGCGACAGCTTCCTCCATGTCCAGGACGTTCACGCCATCGTCGAAGCCGAACACGAACTGCCCGAACTCACGCTAGAAAAGGCCGACCCCGTCCAACTCCGCATCGCCGAACACGTCGCCTCGCTCATCCCCAACGGCGCGACGCTTCAGATGGGCATCGGCGCCATCCCCGACGCCGTCCTCGCCTGCCTCGCCAACCACCGCAACCTCGGCCTCCACACCGAGATGTTCTCCGACGGCGTCATCCCCTTAATCGAGAGCGGCGTCATGAACGGGGCCCGCAAGAGCCTCCACCCCGGCAAACTCATCGCCGGCTTCATGCTCGGCACACGCACGCTCTTTGACTTCATCGACAACAACTCGCTCTTCGAATTCCACCCCATCAAATACACCAACGATCCGTTCATCATCGCGCGAAACGATCGGATGGTCGCCATCAACTCCGCCCTCCAGGTCGACCTCACCGGCCAGGTCTGCTCCGACTCCATCGGCACTCATCCCTACTCCGGCTTCGGCGGCCAGGTCGACTTCATCCGCGGGGCGGCCCACTCCCGCGGCGGCCTCCCCATCATCGCCCTCCCCTCCACTGCCAAGAACGGAACCATCTCCCGCATCGCCCCCGTGCTCGACCCCGGCGCCGGCGTCGTCACCTCCCGCGCCGACGTCCACTACGTCATCACCGAACACGGCATCGCCAACCTCCACGGCAAAACCCTCCGCCAGCGCGCCGAAGCCCTCATCGAGATCGCCGAACCCAAGTTCCGCGACCAGTTGCACGACTTCGCCGTCCGCGCCCGTTACCTCGATCCCAAACCCGTCCTGATGAAGTGAGGAACAACGATGTTCATTGAGAATGCCAACGGCGACCGCGGCTACGTCGAGATCAACCCCGAAGAGTGCAAGGGGTGCGGCCTCTGCGTCGCCTCCTGCGTCCCCAAGGTCCTCCACATGGCCGATCGCCTCAACCACCTCGGCTACCATCCCGCTCAATATCTCGGCCACGGCTGCAACGGCTGCGGACTCTGCTTCTACACCTGCCCCGAACCCGGCGCCCTCCGCGTCTTCAAGCGCGAAGCCGCCGCCGCGTGAGAAAGGAACCCGCCATGGCCAAACAACTCCTCAAGGGCAACGAAGCCATCGTCAAGGGGGCCATCCTCGCCGGATGCCGCGCCTTCTACGGCTACCCCATCACGCCCGCCAATGAGATCACCGAAGCCGCCGCCTGGTATTTGCCGCAATCGGGCGGCGTCTTCCTCCAGGCCGAAAGCGAAGTCGCCGCCATCAACATGGTCTATGGCGCCGCCGCCTCCGGACAACGCGTCATGACCGCCTCCAGCGGCCCCGGCATCAGCCTCATGAGCGAAGGCATCAGCTACCTCGCCGGAGCCGAGCTGCCCTGCGTCATCGCCGACATCATGCGCGGCGGCCCCGGCCTCGGCAACATCGCCCCCGAGCAAAGCGATTACTGGCAGGTCGTCAAAAACGGCGGCCACGGCTGCTACCGCACCATCGTCCTCGCCCCCGCTTCCGTCCAGGAGATGGCCGATCTCACCCGCCTCGCCTTCGAACTCGCCGATCAGTACCGCAACCCAGTCTTCGTCCTCACCGACGGCGTCATCGGCCAGATGATGGAGCCCGTCGAATTCCCCGATGCCCCCGTCCTGCCACCGCCTCCCGAATGGTCCGTCCGCGGCGACGCCGCCACCCGCAAGAATCTCGTCAGCAGCATCTTCCTTCAACCCGACGAACTCGAGGAACACATCCGCCACCTCGAATTCAAATACAAACTCGCTGAACGCAATGAGGTCCGCTTCGAGCGCTACCGTACCGACGACGCCGACTATATCCTCGTCGGCTACGGCATCGTCGCCCGCATCCTCAAACACGTCGTCGAGGACCTTCGCGCGCGCGGCATCGCGGTGGGGCTCCTTCGTCCCATAACCCTGTACCCTTTCCCGGATGAAGAGCTCCGCCGCCTTGCCAAACGCGCCCACCACTTCTTTGTCTCCGAAATGAGCACCGGCCAGATGGTCGACGATGTCCGCCTCGCCCTCGCCGGCCGCGCCCCCGTCGAGTTCTATGGCCGTTGCGGCGGCAACCTCCCCACCGCCGAAGAGATCGCATCGTTCGTCCTGCGCCGCATCCGCGAAGAGGTGACCCTCCATGCCTAACTACGCCATCCTCCACGAAAAGCCCGAGTGCCTCTACGAGGACTATGAACGCAAGAGCGAACTCCACCGCCAAACTCACTATTGCCCCGGCTGTGGCCACGGCATCGTCCACAAGCTCCTCGCCGAAGCCATCACCGAACTCGGCATTCAGGACCGTACGATCTTAATCTCCCCCGTCGGCTGCTCCGTCTTTGCGTATTACTACTTCGACGTCGGCAACGTCCAGGTCGCCCATGGCCGCGCCGCCGCCGTCGCCACCGCCGTCAAACGCGCCCACCCCCACTCCATCGTCATCTCCTACCAGGGCGACGGCGACCTCGCCGCCATCGGTTCGGCCGAAATCCTCCACTGCGCCAACCGAGGCGAAAACATCACCACCATCTTCGTCAACAACGCCATCTATGGCATGACCGGCGGCCAGATGGCCCCCACCACCCTCCTCGGCCAAAAGACCACCACCTCGCCCACCGGCCGCGACTTCCACCACGACGGCGCACCCATGAAGGTCGGCGAAATGCTCTCTGCCCTCGACGGCCCCACCTACATCGAGCGCGTCTCGCTCGGCAACGTCAAGCAGATCATGCTCGCTCGCAAGGCCATCCGCAAGGCGCTCGAAACCCAGATCGCCGGCCTCGGCTTCTCCCTCGTCGAGTTCCTCAGCCCCTGCCCCACCATCTGGAAGCTCGACCCCGTCGACGCCCAAAAGCACGTCCACGACGTCATGGAAAAGCACTACCCGCTCGGCGTCAAATGCGACCGCATCGCCGAACGCACCGCGCCCCCCGAGCCCGCCCCCATGACGCCGCTCACCGACCTCCCGCGCATCCTCCGCCTCCCCTCCACCGAGCCCGCGCCCCTGCACTTCTCCGAGGAACCCCTCGACTGGCGCATCCGCGTCGCCGGCTTCGGCGGCCAGGGCGTCCTCCTCCTCGGGCAGCTCCTCGCCGAAGCGGGCATGGACGCCGGCCTCCACGTCAGTTGGCTCCCCAGCTACGGCCCTGAGATGCGCAGCGGCACCTCCAACTGCCACGTCCGCCTCTGCTCAAGCGAAATCGACTCCCCCGTCGTCTCCCGCCCCAACGCCCTCCTTGCCCTCAATGAACCGAGCCTGCGCAAGTTCATCGCTACAGTCGAGCCCGGCGGCGTCGTCATCTACAACGGCGACTCCATCCCCGCCGACTGCTCCCGCCACGACCTCCGCATCGTCGCCCAGCCCTTCGCCGAAATCGCCGACTCCCTCGGCAGCGCCAAGGCCCTCAACATCGTCATGCTCGGCGCCTTCCTCTCCCTCTCCCACGCCCTGCCCGATTCCCCCATCGAAAGCGCGCTCAAGCGCCTCGTCAAGTCCGAGCGCTGGCTGGAACTCGACCGCCGCGCCCTCGCCGTCGGCCGTGAACGCGTTCCCGCCGAGGAGTTCGTCCATGCTTGATACAAGCCCCGATACCCTCGTCTACTTTGAGAACGACATCGTCCCCCTCTCCCAGGCCCGCGTCCCCGTGTTGACCCACGCCTTCCACTACGGCACCGGCGTCTTTGAAGGCATCCGTGGCTACTGGTCAGCCGAACGCGACGAGATGTTCCTCGTTCGCTGCGAAGAGCACTATCATCGCTGGATCGCCAACTGCCGCATCCTCGGCATCGACCCCGGCAAGACGCCCCGCGAACTCGTCGACCTCACCAGCGAGATCATCCGCCTCAACCACTTCCGCACCGACGTCTACGTCCGCCCCCTCTGCTACATGTCCACGCCCAAAATCGGTGTCAAGCCCGACGGCAAATCCAACTTCCTCATCGCCGCCATGCCCTTCGGCGTCTACCTCCCCAGCGACAACGGCATTCACGCCTGCGTCTCCTCCTGGCGCCGCCTTGAGGACAACGCCATCCCCAGCCGCGCCAAAATCTGCGGAGCCTACGTCAACAGCGTCCTCGCCACCATGGAAGCCCAGGCCAACGGCTTCGACGAAGCCATCTTCCTCAACGAAAGCGGCCACGTCGCCGAAGGCTCGGCCTGCAATCTCTTCCTCGTCCGCAACGGCGCCCTCGTCACCCCAGCCGCCTCGGAAAACATCCTCGAAGGCCTGACGCGCGCCTCCGTCATTGAACTCGCCCATCAGGAACTCCACCTCGATGTCATCGAGCGCCCCGTCGACCGCACCGAACTCTACATCGCCGACGAAGTCTTCCTCACCGGCACCGCCGTAGAAATCGCCCCCGTCACCCGTGTCGACCACCGCCTCGTCGGCAAGGGCACGGTCGGCCCCGTCGCCCGCCGCATGCGCGAAGTCTACGCCGCCGCCGTCCACGGCCGCAATGAACGCTATGCCAAGTGGTTGAAGCCCGTCTACCAGCACGTGCTCGCCACGCTGCGCCACTAAATACTCAATCCGGCTACAGCCACCCTCGCTCAAACCGCGCAAACACGATCCGCTCATACGGACCCTGCTCCCCGCACTCATACAAACACCCCAAATCCCGCTTGCCCACCGTCGCCAGCGACGAATACGCCGCCGGACCCGCATGCAGCACTCTCTCCGCCCACGTCGCCCCGTCATCCTTTGACGCCCGAACCGTCATCCGCTCCCGCTTCACCGACGCCGGATTCGAAAAATACAGCACGCCCCCCGCCGCAATCAAACTCGCCTGGCACACCGGCTCCACCAGTGCCTCATCCCAACGCGTCTCGCCCCACGTCAACCCGCCATCCTGGCTCACCGCCACCGCCCGCCGGTTCTTCCCGTGATAGCTCCGCATGTTCAGCAGCAGCGAACCATCGCCCAACTCCACCACCGCGCACTCATTCGTCCCCGCCCCCGCCCGTCCGCCGATCTTCCACGCCCCCCCGCCGTCATCGCTATAAATCACGTGCGAGTACTTCTCCTTCGTCCCCTCCTCCACGTGATCGCACGGAATCACAATGCGCCCCTTCTTCGTCTGAATCCCATTCCCCGGACCCGTTGCATACCACGTCCAGTCCGCCTTCCGCGTCGAATCTGTAATCTCCCTGGGCGTGCTCCACCGCTTTCCCTCATCGTCGCTATGGCAGAGAAACACCGTCCGCCGCGCCTCCACCGCCCGGTCGATCATCTGCTTCTCCGTCACGTTCCCCAAATTGAACGTCAGCGGCAGCAGAATGCGCCCCGTCTTGCGATCCTGCACTGGACACGGATTCCCAATCGTGTTCGGCCCCATGTCCGAAATCACCTGCACCGCGCCCCACGTCTTGCCCCCATCCCGGCTCCGCTTCAGCAGCAGGTCAATGTCCCCCGTATCGCTCCGCGACCCGCGCCGCCCCTCGCAAAATGCCAGCAGCGTCCCCTTCTTCGTCTCCAGCAAGGCTGGAATGCGATACGTGTGATACCCGCCCTCGCCCGAGCGGAACACCTCCCCAGTCGTCACCGGCTCACCCGCCGCCGCGCCCCACGCGCACGCCGCCCCCACCAGGCCGCTCACTGCCTGCCGTCTCGTCCACATCGTGGTCTTCATTGCGTTGTCAGGATACCAGCGGCTTAATCACGTGCCCCGCCACATCCGTCAACCGGAAGTCGCGCCCCATGAAGCGGTACGTCAGCTTCTCGTGATCCAGCCCCAACAGGTGCAGCACCGTCGCCTGCACATCGTGCACATCGATGCGGTCGCCCGTCGGGCTGAACCCAAACTCGTCCGTCCCGCCCACCACACGCCCCGGCGGCAGTCCGCCTCCGGCGAACATCATCGTGAACGCATCGATATGGTGATTGCGCCCGATCTTGCCCTTCTCGCGCACCTCGCCCATCGGCGTCCGCCCAAACTCGCCGCCCCAAATCACCAGCGTCCGCTCCAACAGCCCGCGCTGCTTCAAATCGCGAATCAGCGCCATCGTCGGCCGGTCCACTTCCTTGCACACGCTCGTCAGCGGCTCATCCAAATCCTGATGATGATCCCAATCGGCGTGATACAACTGCACAAACCGCACGCCCCGCTCCACCAGCCGCCGCGCCAGCAGGCAGTTGTTCGCATACGACGCCTTGCCCGGCTCGGCCCCGTACATCTCCATCGTCGCCGCGCTTTCTTTCGAAAAATCGATCAGTTCCGGACCGCTCGACTGCATCCGGTACGCCATCTCATATTGAGAAATTCGGGTCTGAATCTCCGAATCTCCCGTCTCGGCCAGCTCCAGCTTGTTGATGTCGCCAATCAGGTCGAGCGTCGACTTCTGCTCATGCCCGTCCACTCCTCCTGGAGTCGACAAATTCAAAATCGGATCGCCCGCCGACCGGAACGGCACCCCCTGGTACGACGTCGGCAAAAATCCCGACGCCCACAACGCCGCCCCTCCTCGCGGCCCCCGCGGACCCGACTGCAACACCACATACCCCGGCAAATCGTTTGACTCGCTCCCAATCCCATACGTCACCCACGAGCCCATGCTCGGCCGCCCCGGCCTCACCGACCCCGTGTTGGAAAACAGCTTCGCCGGCCCGTGATTGAAGTTCTCCGTCGAAATCCCGCTCACCAGCGTCACATCATCGGCAATCGAGCCGACATTCGGGAACAGGTCGGAAAACCACAACCCGCTCTTGCCATACTGTTGGAACTTCCGCCGGCTCCCCAACAGCTTCGGCGTCTCCTTGGCGAACGTATCCATGAAGGCGAACCGCTTGCCCTTCATAAACGCATCCGGCGCCGGCTTGGCGTCCCACTTCTGCAACTCCGGCTTGTAATCGAACAACTCAAACTGGCTCGGCGCGCCCGCCATGAAACAGTAAATGACGCTGTCGATCTTCGGCGGAAAATGCGGCTTCCGCGTCGCCCCCATCGTGTTGCCCACCAGCAGGCTCGCCAGCGCCGCCTTGCCCACGCCCACACCGCAGTCGCGAAACAACTGCCGCCGCGTGCGCACTCGCATATACCGTTCGTCGTAGGTCATCGCCCTCTTACTCCCGCGTCATGAACTCGTCGAGATTCAGCAGCGCCCGCGCCGCCGCGTTCCACACCTTTTCCTCCGCCGCCCCGCCCGCCACCGCGTCCCGCCGCGCCTGGATAAATCGGAGAAATCGCTCCTGTTCCGCCGCCCGCGGCTCCCGCGCCAGCGCATACAGATAGCCCAGCTTCAACCGCTCCGCATCCGTCGCCGCTTCCTTCCTCACCCGCGCCGAAAGCGCCGCCGCGAACTCCACATGCGCTTCATCGTTCAACAGCGTCAACGCCTGCAGCGGCGTATTTGACCGCACCCGCCGCGTGCACGATACCGACCCATCCGGCGCGTCAAACACAATCAACCCCGGATGCCCCGCCGAGCGCTGGAAATACGTGTACATCCCCCGCCGGTAGCGGTCCTCGCCCGTCGCCGTTGCCCACTCCCGCTTCACCTGCGTCACCGAATTCGCCCCCGCCGGAATCGGCGGATACACGCTCGGCCCGCCCAGCTTCGCCGTGAACAGCCCGCTCGCCACCAGCGAAGCATCGCGAATGATCTCCGCATCCATCCGCAGCCGGTTCTGCCGCGCCAGCAGCCGGTTGTCCGGATCCACCGCCGCCGCGTCCTTGCGATACCTCGATGCCTGCCGGTAGGTCGCCGACGTCACAATCATCCGGTGCATCGCCTTCTGGCTCCAGCCGCTCTGCACAAACTCCATCGCCAAATGATCAAGCAACTCCGGATGCGTCGGCTTATCGCCCTGCGTCCCGAAATCATTTTCCGTATCCACAATCCCGCGCCCGAAATAGCGCTGCCACAACCTGTTCACAGTCACCCGCGCCGTCAGCGGATGGTCCGGTCTCACCAGCCACTTCGCCAAATCCAGCCGCGTCGGCTTCTCACCCGTCAGCGTCAACGGAGGCGTCAACCCCGCCGCCGGCACACCCGGCTCCACCGTCGCGCCCTTGCGCAGAAAATCGCCGCCCAGGTGAATGTAGCTCTGCCTCGGCTCGGCCCGGTCGCGCATCACCAGCGCCCGCACCACCGGCGGCTTCTTCCGCCGCAGCGCCCCGGCCTCCTTGCGCATCGCCTTCAGCTTTTCGTCTTTCTCGGCATCGCCCACAAACTGCCCGATGTAGATGTTGATCTTGTCCTCGAGATCCTTCACCTTCTCTTCCCACGCGTTGTACTGGGCAACCTGCTCCTCCGTCCCAATGTCCAGGAACGGCCGGTTGAAATACTTCCGATCAGCCTCTTTATCGATCTCATCCACATTGTTCAGAAACGCGAACATCTGGTAATACTCGCGCTGGCTCACCGGATCGTACTTGTGGTCATGACACCGCGCGCAGCCCATCGTCAGCCCGAGAAACACAGCGCCCGTCGTATTCACCCGGTCCGCCACCGCCTCCACGCGATACTGCTCGAAATCGATCCCGCCCTCGTAGTTGCTCGGCGTGTTGCGATGAAACCCCGTCGCGATGATCTGGTCCCGCGTCGCGTTCGGCAGCAAATCGCCCGCGAACTGCTCAATCACAAACCGGTCAAACGGCATGTCCGCGTTCATCGCCCGGATCACCCAGTCGCGATACGGCCACATGTCCCGCGGCGCGTCGATCGTGTAGCCATCGCTATCGGCATACCGCGCCATGTCCAACCAGTCCCGCGCCCAGCGTTCGCCATAATGCGGCGAAGCCAGCAGTTGGTCCACCACGCGCTCATACGCATCCGGCCGCGTGTCCGCCAAAAACGCGTTCAGCTCTTCCCGCGTCGGCGGCAAGCCCACCAGATCGAGACTCACCCGCCGCAGCAAAGTCGCCTTGTCCGCTTCCGGCGACGGCGTCAAATTCGCCGCCTCAATCTTTGCCAGCACCCACCGGTCAATCGCATTCCGCGCCCATGCCGCGTTCTTCACCTCCGGCAGCGGCGCCCGCTTCGGCGCTTGAAACGCCCAATGGTCCGCTCCCTGCCGCTTCGCCTTGCGGTACTTCTCCGGCATCGCCATGCCGTCCTTCACCCACTTCTCTACCGCCGCGATCTTTGCCTCGTCCAGCTTCTTCCCCGGCGGCATCTTCACATCGCCCTCATGCCGCAGAGCTTTCACAAGCAGGCTCTTCTCCGGCGCACCCGGCTCCACCACCACCCCGCGATTGCCGCCCTTCAATAGCGACTCCCGCGTCTCCACGGAGAGCCCGCTATTCACGTTTTTATCGGTATGGCAGGCGTAGCAATTCGTGCGCAGAATGGGGCGTACCGTCGATTCGTAGAACGCCTCTCCCGCGTCTGATCCGGCCGTTTGCGCGACGGCCTGGGCGAGCACAAGCCCAGTGCCCAGGCACACGATCCTCAGTGTGTGCATTTGCCACAAATCATATCAGCAACCACACGCCACGCGCCCGCCGCGCCAACCGCTGCCAATCCCCACCCCCGCCTACCCGATCTCGCTCAGCCTCACAGCCCGCTTCTCGTCATGCGACCGCCGCGCCGCCATCCCCATCACCACCGGAATGCGCCCGTCGATCCCCGTCACCGGAGTTGCCGTGTCCTTCACCACGGCCTGCACAAACGCCCGCAGCTCATTCGCGAAGCTCTCCGTGTAACGGTCCATGAAGAAGTTCAACGGCAAATCCCGCCGCACCTCCGTCGCCGTGCTCACCACGGCCTGGTTCGGATAGCAGTTCGCCGTCGCAATCGAACCCTTGCTGCCGAGCACCTCCACCCGCTGGTCATACCCATACACCGCCTTGCGGCTGTTGTCGATCGTCCCGATCGCGCCATTCGCAAACCGCAGCGTCACCACCGCCGTATCCACATCGCCCGCCTCGCCAATAGCCGGGTCCACCATCACCGCCGCCGCCGTATACACCTCTTCCACTTCGCAGCCCATCAGGAACCGCGCCATGTCGAAGTCGTGAATCGTCATGTCGAGAAACATCCCGCCCGACACCTTCACATAGCTCACTGGTGGCGGCGCCGGATCGCGGCTGATGATGTGCATCAACTGCGGCACGCCAATCTCCCCGCTCGCCACCGCCGCCTTCACCCGCGCAAAGTTCGCGTCAAACCGCCGATTGAAACCAATCTGCAGCTTCACCCCGGCCTTCTTCACCGCCGCCAGCGCCCGGTCGATCTTCTCCAGACTATGGTCAATCGGCTTCTCGCAGAAGATATGCTTCCCCGCCTCGGCCGCCTTCACCACTAAATCGGCATGCGTGTCCGTCGACGAGCAGATCAACACCGCTTCAATATCCGGCCGCGCCAGAATCTCCTCCGCGCTCGCCGCCACGGTGGGAATCCCACACCGCGCCGCCACATCCTCGGCCGCCGCCCGGTTCACATCGGCAATCGCCAGCGGCGTCACCTCCGGCAGCCGGAACGCCAGCGTCTCGGCATGCACACGTCCAATGCGTCCCGCGCCGATGATCCCGGCGCCGAGTGTCTTCGTCATCTCTTAGCTCCTTGTCCCCACCACGCTCGCTTCCAGCGAGCGCAAATACTCCCGGTTCCGCCGCGCGCTCTCTTTCGGCGCGCCCATGCCCGGCAACACGTCCTGCTCCACCAGCGCATAGCCGTCATAGCCGCGCTCGTCTAACCACCGCAGCACGCCGCCGAAATCCACACAGCCCTTGCCCAACTCGCAAAACACGCCGTGCTTCAGCGAGGAGAAATAATCCCACCCTTCCGCCCTCGCCCTCCGCGCCACCTCCGGCTCGCAATCCTTCAAATGCACATACCAGACCCGCTCGGCAAACCGCCGCAGCGCGCCCACCACATCCACATCCTGCGCGCCAAAGCAGTAATGCCCCGTATCGAACACCAGCCCGACCACCTTGGGATCGGTCAACTCGAGAAACGTCGCAATCTCGTCCGTCGTCTCCACGTAACCCGCGCAGTGATGATGAAACACCGTCCGCAGACCCGTCTCCCCGTGCACCGCCCGCGCCACCTCATTCGCCCCCGCCGCAAACGTCTTCCACTCACTGGCGCTCAAGCCCATCGCCGCCGTCACACGGCCCGCATTCCGCGTCCGCTCGGCCACCGTGCCATTGTTATCGGCCAGCACGAGATACGGCAGCGGCTCCGCCGCCACGGCCTGCAACAGCCGCGCCGTCTTGACAGCGTTTGCAACGCCAGGCGCATGTGCGCTCTTCTCCTTCAACGCAACCGGCACAAACGCCCCCAGCATCACCAGTCCGCGCTTGGTCAACTCCGCCCGCAGCGCTTCCGGCTCCGCGGGCATGTAGCCCCAGTCGCCCAACTCCGTGCCCGTGTAGCCAGTCTCGGCCAGCTCATCGAGCATCCGCGCAAAGCCAATCTGCTCGCCCTTCGCATCTTCAAACTCCAACGTGCCCCACGAACACGGGGCGTTTCCAAACCGGAATCCCGGCATCGAACGTCACCTTTCCGCGGCTCAGCCTCTCCGGCCCGCCGCCCAACTCACTAAAACTTCCGGCTCCAGTCCCTCGGCCACCGCTCCACCACCACCTTCGTCTGCGTGTAAAACTCCACGCCATGGTGCGACTGCGCATGCAGATCGCCAAAGAAACTCTCGCCCCAACCGCTGAACGGAAAATACGCCATCGGCGCCGCCACGCCTACGTTGATGCCCACGTTGCCCGCGTTCACCTCGTAGCGGAACCGCCGCGCACTCGCGCCATCGCTCGTGAAAATGCACGCCATGTTGCCGTAGGCCCGCGCATTCACCAGGTCAATCGCCTCATCCATCGTCTGCGCGTGCATCAAACTCAACACCGGACCGAAAATCTCCGTCCGCGCAATCTCGCCCCCCGGCGGCACATTGTCCAGAATCGTCGGGAACACGAAGAACCCGTCTTCGCACCCCGCCACCTTCCGCCCGCGCCCATCCACCATCAACGACGCGCCTTCCTCCACGCCCTTCCCAATCAGCCCTTCGATTCGCGCCTTGCTCTCGGCCGAAATCACCGGGCCCATCTCCACGCCGCTTTCGAGCCCATAGCCCACCTTGCGCGTCCGCGCAATCTCAGCCATCCGCTCGCTCAATTCCTTGCGCGCACCGCCCACCGGAATCGCCACCGACGCCGCCAGGCAACGCTGCCCCGCGCACCCAAACGCCGAATCGGCCAGGATCTTCGTCGTCATCTCCATATCGGCGTCCGGCATGATCACCACCGGATTCTTCGCTCCGCCCTGGCACTGCGCGCGTTTCCCATTCGCCGACGCCCGCGAGTAAATGTACCGCGCCGTCGCCGTCGACCCCACAAAGCTCACCGCCTTGATCTCCGGATGATCCAGAATCGCGTTCACCGTCTCGCGCCCGCCGTTCACCAACTGCACCACGCCCTTCGGAAAGCCCGCCGCCTCGATCAACGCAAACAGCTTCGCCGACGTCATCGGCACCCGCTCCGACGGCTTCAACAAAAAGCAGTTCCCCGTCGCCACCCCATACGGCAAAAACCAGAACGGAATCATCCCCGGAAAGTTGAACGGCGTAATCGCCGCCACCACGCCCAGCGGCTGCCGGATCATGTGCTCATCAATGCCCGGCGCAATGTCCTCGTTGTTCACGCCCTGCATCAACGACGGAATCCCGCAGGCGACCTCCACGTTCTCAATCGCCCGCCGCATCTCGCCGACGCTCTCGTTATACGTCTTGCCGCACTCCTCCGTAATCGTCCGCGCAATCGCGTCGAGGTTCTCCTCCATCAGCATCTTCAGCTTGAACAACGGCTGAATCCGCTCCCCCGCCGGAGTCCGCCGCCATGTGCGAAACGCCGCCGCCCCCGCCTTCGCCGCCGCATCCACCGCCTCGGCCGGCGACAACGGAGCCTCCGCCAGCACGCGCGCCGTCGCCGGATTCAACACATCCACGCACGCCGCCGCGCCCGCATCCCGCCAGCCGCCATCGATGAAATTCTGCAAACGTTCCGCCATCTCTGTGTCTCCTCTTTCCTCAGCACACCCAGCCACCCGGCCGCCAAGCCCGGCCACCAAGCCCTACAGGTGATACCGCTCCTTCTTCCGCGCCTCTTCATACGCCGCGCGCGCCGCACGCACGCTCTCTGATTCCGATACCTCGGCCACCGCCACATCCCACCACGACTCGTAGCCAGGCACCTTCGCGCTCGTGTCCGTCTCCACCACAATCACCGTCGTCCGCGTATTCGACTTCGCCTTCTCCAGCGCTGCCTTCAACTCTGCCAGCGTCGTCACCGGAATCGCTTCCGCGCCCAAACTCCGCGCATTGGCCGCAAAGTCCACCTTCAACACCTCGCCATCCAGCAGGCCCGACTGCGCGCTCCTGTGCCGGTAGCTCGTGCCAAACCCTTCCTGCCCCAGCGACCGGCTCAACCCGCCAATGCTCGCAAACCCGTGGTTGTCCACCAGCACGATGATGATCTTCACGCCCTCCTGCACCGACGTCACAATCTCGCTCGGCATCATCAGGTACGTCCCATCGCCGAGAAACACAAACACCTCGCGCGTCGGATCGGCCAGCTTCGCGCCCATCGCGCCGGGAATCTCATAACCCATGCACGAATACCCGTACTCCATGTGGTACCCATTCGGCGTCCGCGTCCGCCACAGCTTGTGCAAATCGCCCGGATGGCTCCCCGCCGCCGACAGCAAGATATCCCGAGGCCCCGAAGCCTCCCACATCGCCCCGATCACCTCGCTCTGCGCCGGCTTCGGTTCGTTGCCCAGGTGGAACAACCGCTCCACCTCGTTGTCCCATGCGCCATGCAGCGCCGCCGCTTCATTCGCATACGCCGCCGGCACTTTGTACTCTTTCAGCGCCGCCGCCAGCTTCTCCAACGCCACCCGCGCATCGCACACCAACGGCACCGCGCCTACCTTATAGGCATCGAACTCCGCCGTGTTGATGTTCACGAACTTCACATCCGGATTCTGAAACGCCGTCATCGACGCCGTCGTGAAATCCGAATACCGCGTCCCCACGCCAATGATCAAATCCGCCTCGCGCGCCAACCGGTTCGCCGCCAGCGTCCCCGTCGCCCCCACCGCGCCCATGCACTGCGCATGGTCGTAGGGCAGGGAACCCTTGCCCGCCTGCGTCTCGCACTCCGCAATCCCCGTCTGCGCGCAGAACGCCGCCAGCGCATCGGACGCCTCGCTAAACAACACCCCGCCGCCCGCCACAATCAGCGGCTTCTTGCTCTCGCGAATCGCCGCCACCGCGCGTCCAAACGACTCCCCATCCGCCTCCGGCCGCCGGATCAACCACACCCGCTTCTCCCACAACTCCTCCGGAAAATCCCACGCCTCGGCCTGCACATCCTGGGGCAGGGAAAGCGTCACCGCCCCGCAATCGGATGGCGACGTCAACACCCGCATCACCTCCGGCAGCGCCGTGATCAACTGCTCCGGCCTGTAGATGCGATCCCAATACCGCGACACCGGCTTGAAGCAATCGTTCACGCCAATGTCCTGCGTCCCCGGCGACTCCAACTGCTGCAACACCGGCGCCACGTTCCTCCGCGCGAAAATATCGCCCGGCAACAACAGCACCGGCAGCCGGTTGATCGTCGCCATCGCCGCGCCCGTGATCATGTTCGTCGCCCCAGGCCCAATCGACGACGTGCACACGTACGTCTTCAGCCGGTTGCTCGTCTTGGCAAACGCCGCCGCCAGGTGCACCGACGACTGCTCGTTGCGCATCATCACATACGGAAAGTCCGGGTTCTGCTGCAGCGCCTGCCCGATGCCCGCCACATTCCCATGCCCGAATATGCCCAGCACTCCGGCAAAGAACTTCGTCTCCCTGCCGTCCCGCTCCACATACTGGTTCTTCAAAAAGCCAATCAAGGCCTGCGCAACCGTGGCGCGACGTGTTCTCACCGTGAACCTCCTTGCCTCATCCCGCAAACACCCTCGACAACCGGTCCATCTCCATCCCCCGCACCGCCGCCATCGACTCCAACGCCTTCTCCACCGTCCACCCTTCGTGCACGATGCCCCCCGCTCCCTCAGCCATCGCCAGCGGATCCTCCGCGCCCGGATACAACACATTGCGACCCACCAGCGCCCCGCGCACACTCGGCCCCGCCTGCATCGCCGCGCCTAACTGCCGCAAGAACGGCGACGGATCGCCCGCCGACTCCCCGCCCAGCAGCAAAATTGGAAGAGTCGTCGAGTTCGCCACCGTCTCGTAGCCTTCGCAATAGGGCAGCTTCAACCACATCAACCGGCTCGAATCCCCCAGC
>JAFLBB010000090.1 GCA_017304135.1 Acidobacteriota bacterium
GCCACCGCCGCCGCCGCCACGATTGCCGAAGCTACGGCCACCGCCGCCACCGCCACCGGCCTCGCGCGGGCGCGCTTCGTTCACGTTCAGCGAACGGCCGTTCATGTCCGTGCCGTTCAGCGCGTTGATGGCCGCCTCGGCGGCCGCGCGGTCCGTCATCTCCACGAACGCGAAGCCGCGCGACTGGCCGCTGTCGCGGTCCGTCACAATGCTCACACGTTCGACATTGCCATAGAAGGAAAACGCCGCCTGCAACTCGCTCTGCGTCGTCTGGTAACTGAGGTTACCCACAAAAATATTCACCATCGGATACTCTTTTCTCGAAGACCTGAGGTCTTCCTCTGCTCACTGCAAACTTTACCAACGGACACAAACCAGGAGCAATCCAACCCGCGCCGCAAGGGCCGCGAAACGGCATCTCCTACCTGACCGCAAAACCGGGAACCACCAGGCCTGTCGTCGCCGCCGTACTTCCTTCCAGCAAATACATCACCGGCGGCCAAATATCGGATTGTGAGCGAAGAACCAGCCTCGAAGCCGAAACCTCGTTCCTCGCTGACTGGGCCTGGCCCAGCCTGTCTACTATTCTCATGGAATCAGCACTGTTCCGTCAAACTGCGCATTCCATCCCGCCAGAGACCGCTTCAAATGGAGCGGCGCCCGCCGCCGCACTTTCGAGCAACAACAGGCGCCATCCGAAGCATGACTCGCCGCTATCTACCAGCGCGATCCGCCGCGGCCACCACCGCCGCCGCCGCGATTGCCGCCGCGGCCACCACCGCCACCGCCACCGGCCTCGCGCGGACGCGCTTCATTCACGTTCAACGCACGGCCGTTCATGTCCGTGCCGTTCAGCGCATTGATCGCGGCCTCGGCGGCCGTACGGTCCGTCATCTCGACGAACGCAAAGCCGCGCGGTTGCCCGCTGTCGCGGTCCGTCACAACGCTCACGCGTTCCACTGCTCCGTAATAGCTAAACGCAGCCTGCAACTCGTTCTGCGTCGTCTGGTAACTCAAGTTACCTACAAAAATATTCACCATCAGAATGCTCTTTCTCGAAGACCGCGGTCTTCTCTTCTACTCGCACTGAACCTAACCAACGGACCGAAACCAGGAGTAACTACCTCCGCACCGCTTGCGTTGCGAAACGGAGTCTCCCACCTGACCGCAAAACTGGGAAAAATCAAAATCATGGCCTACCGTGGCAATGGGGCGGCCGTGCGCCAGGCCGCGCCCAGGCGATCCTGGTTCTGCGGCCGCTTCGGCGGCTTGCGGTTGCGCAACGCCGCCGCCCGGGCCGCTTCCGCGCTGGCGTGCTCGCCCATTTCCAACTCGCTATACGTGAACGCGCGCTGCCCTTCGTCCAGCTCCAAACGGTCCAACATGCCGCGGCACAGAAGCGGCAGCTCCTGGAGCCGGATCCCAAACTGACGGCTCAACGCCAGATTGGTCCTCACGGTGTACTCATCACGCGTCCGGTCCGGCTTGATGCCATCGAACACGAACTCGCGCATCCCCGTGGCGTCACGGAAGCCCTTCAGGACGAACTGCATTTTGACGTTCTGCAAGCCTCTCACCTTCTCCTTGCCGGCCGCCCCGCGGCTCAGCTATGGCTGGACCAGTGCCGGTTGCACACCGGCTCATACTCTCGTACTAATTCGTCCTGCCTCCTGGAACGCTGCGATTGGTCGCAAACTTCATACACAAAGCCAGTCGGCAGCCGCTTGGCAAGACTCGTGCCGGCTTCCCCCAAATGTCGCATGAGGGCATCCTGGATATTCTCCGTCGAGCCGATATAGAGCCATTCGCCGGCGTTGGAAATGCCATACACTCCTGAGATCGCCGGCGCGTACATCCGCACCGCCGAAGCCAGGAATGATCGTGGCATTGTCTCGCCGAATGGCATGCCTACTTCCCGCCCTTCCATCCAGCCACTCGCGTCAGGGCCCGCTTGGCGTCCCCCTCCAGCGCAGCTCGTAAACGTCCTACGATCTCCTTGGCCTTGGTGATCTGCCCGGCATCGGTTTTGAAGCCCGGCATCTTCGGATCGATGAACTCGCGCCGGAATAACTGATCCGAAGCCAGACTCACCAGCAGCTCCAACTCAGAAGGCTGCAATTGCAGCTGAATGCCGGACGGCATGCTCCGTGTTTTCGCCATCCGCGCGGCACTGCTGGCCATTACCTGCGCTCCGTCCGTCCGCCGGTGATCGTCGGAATCGACATCCGCGATGACCGCCTCCAGCTCATCCACGCAAAGCCCAGGAAAGCCAGGCCGGAGGCCGAGGCAATCCCCAGCATGTCGTTTCCGATTGGCCTCGAGGCAAACAAGATGGCGGGAACGAAGATCGCGGCCACGCTCAATAGCGTGACCGTGGCAGTATAAGAAATGCCTGTGGATTTCCCCTTCGGATCGAACATTACAGCCCCCTTCGGTAGACTCACGCTAAGCAGGTGTGCGGACTAAGTGCCTTAGCTCAGATGATCCGCGGAAGGGAGAATGCCGTTCCAGTACCAGTGTCGATGAATTCAACGAGGGTGTCAAGCAAGCCCACCCCTGCCGGGCCCCGCGCCTCAGTGCCGGAAATGCCGCACACCGGTGAGCACGACCACCAGCCCCAGCTCATCAGCCTTGGCAATCACCTCGGCATCTTTCACCGACCCACCCGGGTGAATCACCGCCGTGATGCCATGCGCCGCCGCTTCCACCACCCCATCAGGAAACGGGAAGAACGCATCGCTGGCCAGTACTGTACCTTTCAATGGCAACACCGCCTTCAGTGCCCCCACCTTCACCGAATCGACGCGGCTCATCTGCCCCGCCCCGCTCGACACCAGTTGTCCCGCCCGCGCATACACAATGGCGTTTGACTTCACGTGCTTCACCACTTTCCAGCCAAACTCCAGCGCCCGCCACTCTTCTTCGGTCGGCTGGCGCTGGGAGCGCACCGCCGCCTTCGCCCGGTCCAGCCGCGCCGTGTCCGCCGATTGCACCAGAACCCCGCCGCTGATCGACTTCACCACCGCCTCGCCCACGCCCCCGGCGCCCACCTCGAGCAGCCGCAGGTTCTTCTTGGCCGCAAACACCGCCAGCGCCTCATCGGTGTAGCCCGGCGCCGCAATCGCTTCGGTAAACAACTTGGCCACCTCCGTGGCCGCCGCGCCATCCACCGTACGGTTGAACGCCAACACGCCCCCAAACGCTGATATCGGATCGGCCTCAAGCGCCCGCTGATAGGCCGCCACCACCGTCGCCCCCTCGGCGCAGCCGCACGGATTGGTGTGCTTGATAATGGCGCACGCCGTCGCGTCAAACTCCTGGATCAACTGCCAGGCCGCGTCGAGGTCGACCAGGTTGTTGTAGCTGAGCTCCTTGCCCTGCAACTGCCGTGCTCCCGCAATGCCGCTCTCGCCCGTGCCATAGAGCGCGGCTTTCTGGTGCGGATTCTCGCCGTAGCGCAGCCCCATCTTCAGCGGCAGCTTCAGGTCAAGCACCAACGGCAATTCCTCCGGCGCCGCATCCAGGCTCCGCAGCTTGGCCGCAATCGCGCGGTCATAAGAGGCCGTCAGCTCAAACGCCGACACCATCAGCCGCCAGTGCGTAGCTTCGCTCAGCTCGCCGCCCGTGGCCTGAAGCTCCGCAGCCAGCGCCTGATAGTCACCCGCCGAGGTCACCACGGCCACATCCTGCCAGTTCTTCGCCGCCGCGCGAATCATCGTCGGCCCGCCAATGTCGATGTTCTCGATCAACTCCTCGCGCGACACGCCCTCGCGCGCCGCCACCTTCTCAAACTGGTAGAGGTTCACCACCACCATGTCGATCGCCGGGATCCCATGCTCGGCAATCGCCGCCATGTGCTCCGGCTTCGACCGCATCGCCAGCACGCCGCCAGCCACGCGCGGATGAATCGTCTTCACCCGCCCGTCGAGCATCTCCGGAAACCCGGTCACCTCGGAGACATCCTTCACCGCCAGCCCCGCCTCGCGCAACAGCTTGGCCGTGCCACCCGTCGAAATCAGCTCCACGCCCAACCCGGCCAGCACTTTGGCAAACCCGGCCAATCCCGTCTTATCCGTAACGCTCAACAGAGCCCGTGCGATTTTCGCCATGACCTCTTATTGTGCCATGCAAGGCCGCGTTCACCCCGCGCCGCCCTCGCAACGCTCGCGCACGCATCCTCCGCGCACCCCGCACATTGTCATAATGAACTTCGTGACCCACAACGTGACCCTCATCCCCGGCGACGGCATCGGCCCCGAAGTCGCCGAGGCCACCGCCCGCGCCATAGATGCCTGCGGCGTCAAGATCGATTGGAACCGCGTCGAAGTGACCGCCGACATCATCCGCGCCACCGGCGAATCCATCCCCGCCGCGGCCGTCGAGTCGCTTATGGTGACCCACCTCGGCCTCAAGGGTCCCGTCACCACGCCCGTCGGCGGCGGTTTCCAAAGCGTCAACGTCGCCCTTCGCAAGCGCTTCGACCTCTATGCCAACATCCGCCCCGTGAAGTCACTCCACGGCCTGAAGACGCGCTTTGACGACCTCGACATCAACATGGTCATCTTCCGCGAAAACACCGAGGACCTCTACTCCGGGCTCGAACACGAAGTGGTCAACGACGTCGTCACCGGCCTCAAGGTGATCACCCGCACCGCCTCCATCAAGATCGCCAACGCCGCCTTCAAATACGCCAAGCTGCACGGACGCAAGAAGGTCACCGCCATCCACAAGGCCAACATCATGAAGAAGGCCGACGGCCTCTTCCTCAAGTGCTGCCGCGAAGTCGCCGAGATGTACCCCCAGATCACCTACAACGAGCTGATCGTCGACAACGCTTCCATGCAGCTCGTCTCGCGGCCCGAGCAGTTCGATGTGCTTCTGCTGCCCAATCTTTACGGCGACATCATCAGCGACCTTGCCGCCGGTCTGGTCGGCGGTCTCGGCGTTGTCCCCGGCGCCAACATCGGCCCCGACTGCGCTGTCTTTGAAAGCGTCCACGGCTCGGCCCCCGACATCGCCGGCAAAGGACTCGCCAACCCCACCGCCCTCATGCTCAGCGCCGTCATGATGCTCGAGCACGTCAACGAAGACGCCGCCGCCCAGCAGTTGCAGAAAGCCGTCGAAGCCGTCTATCGCGAAGGCAAACACCTCACCCACGACGTCGGCGGCACGGCCAACACCAACGAGTTCACCGACGCCGTCATCGCCCAGTTGAAGTAACGCGCCGCTTTACCTGTACTTCCCCATCACCTGGTTGCGCCGCACGCGCAGCAGGTCGAGGAACATATCCACGCTGTCGCGGAACATGCTCACCTTGGTCCCTTCGGCGTGGTTCCACCGCACCGGCACCTCAATCGTCTTGTAGCGCTTCAGCCGTGCGATGAACAACGCCTCCACGTCGAAGCCGAACCGCTCCAGTTGCAGCCGCGAGAACACCTCGCGCGCCGCGTCGCGCCGGAACAGCTTGAACCCGCACTGCGTATCCCAGAACGGCAGCCCGCACACGATCCGCATCACAAGGTTGAAGAACCGCCCCGCCGTCTCGCGGAACAGCGATTGCCGCACTCCGATCAGCCCCCGGTTCAACGCCCGCGACCCGATGGCCACCACCGCCTGCTCCCGCTCCACCGCCACCCACAGCTTGTCGAACTCCTCGACCGGCGCCGACAAATCGGCATCGCTGAACAGCACCCACTCGTTGCGCGCCTCCAGCATCCCGTGCTTTACCGAATAACCTTTGCCGCGGTTGCCGGGGTTCTTCACCAGGCGTACGCGCGCGTCCTTGCGGCTCCACTCCTCCACCAGCGCGGCGGTTCCATCGCGGGAACCATCGTCCACCACGATCACTTCGGCATCGCCCAGGCGCGCCGAATCCAGATAGGCGAGAACCTGGGCAAGCGTGTCGGGAAGTCGAGCCTGCTCGTTGTAGGCGGGAATGACAATCGAAAGGGCCGGCAATGGGCCATTATAATAAGAAGTCTCACCACTCCACCGGAGCTTTCCCTTTGTCACTGGAAGACGATCTTTTACGCCAACGCCACGACCGTATCCGCGAGATAGAAGCCCTCGGCTTCCGGCCCTACGGCCATCGCTTTGATTTCTCCCATTCGCTGGCCACCGTGCTGGCCGAATACACGCCCGTCGAAGCCGCGCAACTTGACGCCAACCGCGTGCCGGTCAAGGTCTGCGGCCGCCTCCGCACCATCCGCCGCATGGGCAAGGCCGGCTTTGCCCACCTCACCCAGGACGGCGCGCAGCTCCAGATCTACGTCAAGAAGGACCTCGTCAGCGAAACCGACTGGAAGCTCTGGGAACTGATCGACCTCGGCGACATCGTCGGCGCTGACGGCTACCTCTTCCGCACCCGCACCGGCGAGCTCAGCGTCCACGTCGAGAAGCTCTACTTCCTCGCCAAGACGCTGCTCACCATGCCCGAGAAGTTCCACGGCATCGAAGACGTCGAGCTACGCTACCGCCAGCGCTACCTCGACCTCATCGCTTCGCCCGAATCGCGCGCCGTCTTCGTCGCCCGCGCCCGCATCGTCGCCTCGTTGCGCCGCCAACTGGAGTCGCGCGGCTTCATCGAGGTCGAAACACCCATGATGCAGCCGCTCTATGGCGGCGCCGCCGCGCGTCCTTTCGTCACGCACCACAACACGCTCGACATCGACCTCTACCTGCGCATCGCCCCCGAGCTCTACCTCAAGCGCCTCGTCGTGGGCGGCCTCGACCGCGTCTATGAGATCAACCGCAACTTCCGCAACGAGGGCGTCTCCACCCAGCACAACCCCGAGTTCACCATGCTCGAGTTCTACCAGGCCTACACCGATTACCACGGCCTGATGGACTTCACCTGCGAGCTCCTGAAGCAGGTGGCCATCGACGCCACCGGCAGCGCCGCCGTGCAGTATGGCGACGACACGCTCGACTTCGGCAACATCCGCCGCCTGAGCATGCGGGAAGCCGTGCGCGAGTTCTGGACCGGCCCCGAGCCTGCGCGTCCCGATGATGCCGCCTGGCTGCTTGCCAACTCGCACAAGGCCACCGCCGGCGAAGCGCTCACCGACATCTTCGAGCGCGTCGGCGAAGACAAGCTGATCCAGCCCACGATCATTTACGAATACCCGGTGGAGACCTCCCCGCTCTCCAAGCAGAACCCCGATAACCCGGCCTTCGTCGACCGCTTCGAAATCTACGCCGCCGGCATGGAGATCGGCAACGCCTACACCGAGTTGAACGACCCGCAGGAGCAGCGCCGCCGCTTTGAAATGCAGCTCGGCATGCGCGAACGCGGCGACGAAGAGGCGCATCAAATGGACGAGGATTACATCCGCGCCATGTCCTACGGCCTGCCGCCCACCGGGGGCGAAGGGATCGGCATTGACCGCCTCACCATGCTGCTGACCAACTCCAAATCCATCCGCGACGTGATCCTCTTCCCGCTCCTCCGCCCCGAGGGCGACATCGGACTCGCCGCCAAACTCCGCGAACTCGACACCGCGCAAGGATAACCGCGTGGAGCTTCCCTTCGAGCTATCCGTCGCCCTGCGCTACCTGATGGCCAAGCGCAAGCAGACCGTCATCAGCATCATCACGGTCATCTCGGTGCTCGGCGTGGCCACCGGCGTCATGGCCACCGTCATTGCGCTCTCCATCAACGCCGGCTTCCGCAACACGCTGCAGCGCAACCTGCTCGGCGCCACCGCGCACATCATGGTGCTCGAAAAGGAACCTGGCGAAGGCATCACCGACTGGCGCGAACTCACGCGCTCGCTCGCCAAACGCCCGCACATCACGCAGGCTACGCCGACGCTCTATACACAGGTGCTGATCCCCGGCTCACGCCAACCCACCGGAGCCGTACTGAAAGGCATCCCCGAGCCCAAGGACATGAAGCTGCCGGCCGCGCTGCAGCAGTTGAAACAGGGCCGACTCGATAACTGGAACGACGTGCGCGGCCTGCCGCCCATCGTCATCGGCGCCGGGCTAGCGCGCGACGCCGGACTCACGCTCGGCGACGCCGTCCGCATCATCAGCCCGCAGGGCGAGATCACGCCCTTCGGCCCGCGCCTCATTGAACACCAGTTCCGCATCACCGGCATCTTCGAATCCGGCTTCTACGATCTCGACTCCTCCTGGGCCTTCACCAGCCTCAAGCAAGTGCAGCGCGTGCTCGCCGTCGCCGACGTCGCCAACGCCATCGAACTCAACGTCGACGACCTCTACGCCGCTAACACCATCGCCGAAGAGGTGTCCGCGGCCGTCGGTCCGAAACTCGCCGCCGCCAGTTGGATGGAGATGAACCGGCAAGTGCTGAACGCCCTGAGAATGGAGCGCGTCGTCACCGTCGTCACCGTCGGCCTCATTCAACTCGTGGCCGCGCTGAACATCCTCATCTCACTCATCATGATGGTCATGGAGAAACACCGCGACATCGCCATCCTCATGTCCATGGGCGCGCGCCGCGAACAGATCTCGCTCATCTTCCGCCTGCAAGGCCTGCTCATCGGCGTCACCGGCACTGCCATCGGACTCATCCTCGGCTACACGATCTCCTATCTCGCCGACCACTATCGCTGGCTCCCGCTCGACGAAGCCGTCTATTCGCTCGCCTTCGTGCCCTTTGAACCGCGCCTGCTCGACGGCCTCTGGATCGCCGGCGTCGCCATCGCCGTCAGCCTGCTCGCCACTATCTATCCGGCGCGCTCGGCCTCGCGCATCATGCCCGTGGAAGCGCTCCGCTACGAATAGCCCATGTGCGGCATCGCAGGCTTCACTCATCGCGAGGGCCCGCCGCCGGAAGGGGCGCTGCGCCGCGCCGTCGCCGCCATCCACCACCGCGGTCCCGACCAGAACGGCATCTTCGAATCGACCTGCGCATCGCTCGGCGCCGTGCGCCTGAAGATCCAGGACCTCTCCGGCGGCGACCAGCCCATCACCGACGCCACCACCGGAACCACCATCGTCTTCAACGGCGAGGTCTATAACTTCCGTGAACTGCGCGCTGAACTCGAATCGCTCGGCCACGTGTTTCATTCGCACTGCGACACCGAGGTCGTCCTGCGCGCCTTCCTCCAATGGGACACCGCCTGCTTGGCCCGCCTGCGCGGCATGTTCGCGCTCGCCCTCTGGCAGGAACCCGCGCGCCGCCTCGTGCTCGCGCGCGACCGCATCGGTATCAAGCCCCTCTACCTCCACCGCAACGGCCGCGACCTCCACTTCGCCTCCGAGCTAAAGGCCCTCTTCGCCCACCCCACCGTCCCGCGCACGCTCGACCCCATCGCGCTCAATCTCTTTCTACGCCACAACTACATCCCCACCGCGCGCACGCTGGCCGCCGGCATCTCGAAGCTTCGCCCCGGCTGCTTTCTCGAATGGCGCGACGGCGTCGAGCGCACGGAGCCCTACTGGCAACTGCGCTACGCGCCACAACCGCGCACGCTCCACGACGCCAAGGCCGAACTCGACCACCTGCTCCGCGAATCCGTCCGCGAGCATCTCGTCAGCGACGTCCCGCTCGGCGTCTGGCTGAGCGGCGGACTCGACTCCTCCACCATCACGCATTACGCCGCCGAGCTTTTCCCCGGCACCCTGAAGACCTTCTCCGTCTCCTTCTCCGGCCGCAGCTTCGACGAGTCGCCCTACTTCCGCACCGTCGCCCAACACTATGGGACCGATCACTCCGAATTCGACCTGCAGCCCGAAGAGGACGACCTGCCCGCCGTCATCGAACGCCTCGCCCACTTCAGCGACGAACCTTCGGCCGACGCCGGAGCGCTGCCCGTCTGGTATCTCTCGCAGATGTGCCGCCGCCAGGTGACCGTCGCACTCAGCGGCGAAGGCGCCGATGAACTCTTCGGCGGGTACATCACCTATCTCGCCGACCGCTACGCCCGCCTCGCGCGCCCGCTGCCGCTCGCCCCCGCGCGCTGGCTCGCGCGCCTGCTGCCGGTGAGCGATGAGAAGGTCGGCCTCGACTACAAGGTGAAGCGCTTCCTCGAAGGCGCGGCGCTCCCGCCGCTGGAAGCGCACCTCTATTGGAACGGCGCCTTCCCTTCGTCCCACTTCCCCGCCCCGCTGCCGCACGAATGGCCGCTCGATGGCTCCGCGGCCGACTTCCTCCATCTCGATCAACTCGCCTACCTGCCTGACGACATCCTGAACAAGTGCGACCGCATGTCGATGGCCCACTCGCTCGAAGTGCGCCCGGCCTTTCTTGACCACCGCATCGTCGAGTTCGCCGCCACGCTGCCGCACGACCTCAAAATCCGCGGCCGCAATCTGAAATACATCCTGCGCGAACTGATGCGCGACAAGCTCCCCGCCGCCGTTACCAAGCGCTCCAAGCAAGGCTTCGACATCCCCACGCACCACTGGTTCCGCACCACCCTGCGCCCCATGCTGCGCGACTATGTGCACGAACGCTCCATCACAGCCGCCGGGCTCGACTGGCCCTCGATCCGCCAACTGCTCGACGAGCACGACGCCCGCCGCGCCAACCACGGCTACTCGCTGTGGGGACTCCTCATGCTCACCCTATGGATGAAGGAATGGAAGATCACTCGCTAACCCGACGCCCCGCCCTGCTGGCCGCCGTGTTCGCGGCGTTCATCTATCTCGGCTGCGCCCTCTCGCCGCCGGGACTGATGGACGACGTCGACGCCGTGCAGGCGCAGATCGCCCGCAACATGCTCGACTCAGGCGACTGGGTCACAGCGCGGCTCAACGGCATCGCCTATCTCGAGAAGGCCCCCGGCCCGTATTGGATGATGGCCGCCAGTTACACGCTGTTCGGCGTCAGCGATTGGGCCGCGCGTCTGCCCTTCGCGCTCTCGGCCATCCTGCTCGCGTTCCTCACCGCCCGCATCGGCGCCTGGGCTTTTTCGCGCGCCGCCGGACTCTACGCCGGACTCGCCACCACCGCCTGCGCCGGACTGTGGCTGTTCACGCGCATCACCATCCCCGACGTGACGCTCACGCTCACCATTGCGCTGGCCATGTGGGCGTTCCTACGCACGGAGGAAAGGGAGGCCGGTAAGCCCGTCGCCCCCGGCCCATGGCCCTACCTCATGTGGGCCGCCATGGGCGCGGGCTTTCTGCTGAAGGGGCTCATCGCCTTCGTCTTCCCTCTCGCCGCCGCGGGACTCTTCCTGCTGCTCACGGGCCAACTCTTCCGCCGCGCGACGCTCACGCGCTTCCGCGTGCTGCCAGGCATCTTGATCGTCGCCGCCATCTGCCTGCCGTGGATCGTGCTGGCCATGCTCCGCAATCCGCCGCTGTTCGATTTCACCATGCGCAGCGCGCCTGGCGAATACCACGGCTTCTTCTGGTTCTTCTTCTTCAACGAGCACATTTTCCGCTTCCTGAACATGCGCTGGCCGCGCGACTACAACACCGTGCCGCGCCACCTGTTTTGGCTGCTCCACCTGGCCTGGCTCTTCCCGTGGAGCGCTTATTTGCCGGAAGCCCTGCGCACGCTGCCCCGGCGAACGGCTATAGGCGGCGCCGCCACGCTTGATCGCGCCGCCAAGACGCGCCTCCTCGCCTGGTGCTGGGCCGGATTCCTGCTCGCCTTCTTCACCTTGTCGACGACGCAAGAGTATTACTCGATGCCCGCCTATCCGGCGCTGGCGCTGCTCATCGGCGAGGCGCTCACGCGCGAGTCGCGCTGGAACGCCTGGGGCACGCGCGTGCTCGCCGCCATCACCACGCTGCTCGCCGCCGTGCTCGGAGCCTTGTGGTGGGCCGTGCGCGACCTGCCCGCACCCGGCGACATCTCACGCGCGCTTACGCTCAACCCCGACGCCTACACGCTCTCGCTCGGCCACATGAAGGACCTCACGCTGCCCGCCTTCGCCTACCTGCGCACGCCGCTGCTGATGGCCGCCGCCGCGTTCCTCATCGGCGCACTGGCAGCGTGGCGATTCCGTGGCGCACGGCTAGCGCTGGGGCTTGCCGCCATGATGGTGCTCTTCACGCAGGCCTCGCGCGTGGCCATGGTGAGCTTCGATCCGTATCTCTCGTCGCGCCCGCTCGCCCAAGCGCTGCTCGCCGCGCCCGAAGGCGACATCATCCTCGACAACCAGTACTACACGTTCAGCTCGGTCTTCTTCTACGCGCACAAAAGGCTGCGCGGCGGTGCATGGTTACTCAACGGACGCGTGAACAATCTCGAATACGGCTCCTACGCGCCCGGCGCGCCCCAGGTGTTCTTGAAAGACTCCGATCTCGCCGTGCGCTGGAGCGGCCCGCGGCGTTGCTACCTCTTCCTGGAAGGCCCACAGCTCGAGCGCATCGAGCGCCTCGTAGGGAAAGGGCGCCTGTTCACCGTTCGCGAGGCGGGCGGGAAGTTGCTGGTGACGAATCAGCCAGCGGGATGAGCTTCACGTTCGCGGTCCTGCATGCCAGGCCCGGTCCGACTTCGATCATGCGTGCGTCTTCGACGGTCACGTCCTGATAGCCCGCCAGACGGGCAGACATTCGATAGGAGCTTGTTGAAAAACTCGAACCCGCCGCAGAATAGCCTCTGATCAGGGGATAGGAAATGCCTGCCGCGTTGGATTCGACGCGTTGTAGGTCAATTCTGCGCGAAGTTCTTCAGCCAGATTCCACCTCCTACCATCAGAGAATCGTTTTTCAACAAGCTCATAGCGCCCGTCGGGCAAGTTATGGAATTGCGCGCGGCCCTTCTGGCTGACTGATTCCCGGCGCAGCCCATCGTTACTCAGCGTCACAATCACTCCTTCGAGCAAACCCTTCTTTGAAAAGGACTCGACATCCTGCGCGAAGGAGATGACCACGCTGGCGCGATCGGGCTTGCCATTTCTTAGGCTGCGCAGCCAGGCCAAATCGCGCGCGAAATCGGGGAACACGCTGGTGTCGTCCAGCCTGACCGAGCGGCTGCATGTGGGGAAGTCGAGTTCGCCATCCGGCCGACGTTCCAGGTGAAAGAGCGCCGGCGTCTGTAAGGGAATGACGTGGGGCGACGCCAGCGTCATTTCGCGAATCTCAGGATCGAGCCCGAGGAACGGCTCAGTCACGCGCACGATGAACTCGCAGCGCTTCCAGTGTGGGGCCTCTTTCATGGGTGACACTTCACGCTTCGCGTGACTCAGTTCACCAATGATGAGGACCGTATTCGCACGGACCCTTTCACACAGGGGCGCGAGCCGGTCGCACTCCGTGGCAGCCAGCCAAGCCTGCGCGGCAGCAGAGCGAACAGGAGCCGTGCGATCATGCCCCGAGTATAGAGCCGCTAGCGCCTGCGATAGATCCCCACAAACCCTGTCGTCCACGAATTGCCCCCGTCGCGCGAGACCTCGATCTTCTGCTCGACCGTGCCCTTGTCTCGTCGGGTGAAGGTCATTACTCGGACAACACCTGCATCCTCGGCCTTGAACCGCATGCCGGTAGGGGTGGGCGCGCCGGTGTAGTCGGTGACGAGGCCGGAGGCGTCGATCCAGTGTTGCTTCCAACGTTTTGATGCGGCGTGCCAGTAGTTCCAGCTTTTGCCTTCCCTGCCTTGCGCGTCGCGCCAGTGCTCGATCAGCACACAGCCGCCGAGCAGCGGCTCGATGCGGTTCTCCCCGATCGTCTTGCCGGCGGCATCGGTGACGTTCCACGAGCCGGTCCAGAAGTCGAAGGCGCGTGCTTCGGCAGAGGAGCAGCGGGCCGGTGTCTGCGCCGAAGCGAAGGAGAGGGCGAAACAGGCGAGCCAGAGCCGAAGCATGTCGGTTGGACGCACGCCGTGGCGTTGGGTCACTAACCTCGCGCGGCGTTGCTTCGTCTCATGGCGCATGACCAGGCGCATGCTGCTGGCGGCCTTCGTGCAGGCGGCACAGCGGACGCTGCTCGACGCCACGGAAGTGACCAACCGCGAGTTCGCTCGGTTCACGAGCGAGCGCCGTGAGTGGTCACGCGCGGGCATCGATCCAAAGCTGCACAACGGCGACTACCTGAAGCACTGGCCGGAGGGGCGCTGCCCGGATGAGCGGCTCGAACACCCCGTGACCTATGTGAGCTGGTATGCCTGCGAGGCGTATGCGAAGTGGGCCGGCAAACGGCTGCCGTCAGAAGCAGAGTGGGTGGAAGCGGCTAAGGGTGGACTATCCAACCCCCGCTATCCTTGGGGCGACTCCGAACCTACCCCGTACCTTGCCAACTATCAGGCTTCCGGCATCGGCACAACCTGCAGGGTGAAGGCCTACCCGCCGAATGGGTATGGACTACACGACTTGGCGGGGAACGTCTGGGAATACTGCGCCGACGTGTGGCAAGGCGATCCGGCGCGGCGTGTGATCCGCGGAGGCAGCTATGGAGCCGCTCCGGCGAACATGCAGTTGCGCTGGCGCGATTCGCACCTGGCGATTGGGGCGGGGCCGCACGTGGGATTCCGCTGTGCACGGATGCAAGTAGGGGTGTAGTCCGGTGGACTAAGCTCTTAAGATCTTGCCGCAGTTGGTGAGATTCGAATACCAGTACCCCCACTACCCGTTTGCAAGCAAACAGAACTCAGCGGTTTTCCTGAGGCGAAGCACATTTGTAATACGCGCCGCCCGCTGGACAGAGGATACTTATGCGCACTCGGACATTCATTTTCGTTTTTGTCGCACTCATGGCGGCGCTGTTAGCCGCGAACCCAGTCTTTGGTGCCGTGCTTGGCACTTATGAGGACAGGCCCACCTGGAACGGTGTGACCACGGGCATTACCACGGACGATTTCACTTCCATCGGCACGCCGGCCGGAGGATGGAACACCTTCAATACATCGGGCGGACTGACACGCGGCTCGATCAACTACGTCGGCGTGGATGGGGGCGGCTACGGGATGCTGGCCATCCACCCGACGGTGGGCGAGAATAACTTCGGCTCAGGCATCCTGCTGAGGAACGCCGACTACTACAGCCCCGGCGCGCAGTACATGCAGTTGACGCTGCCTGACCTGTACTCGGTGGGATTCGATCTGGGCACGGCGTTTCCGAACTCGGTCGGCATCCGGATTGAGCTGTCGACGGGCGAGTTCTTCATCAGGCAGACGCAGAACGCTCCAGTATTGAGTTTCTGGGGCGTGCAGACGAATACGCCGATCGAGTGGATCCGCCTTGCCTTAACCACGGGCGGGACCAACAATCCGATCGTGGCGCAGAGCATCCTGCTGGTGGATAACGTCTCCTACGGCGCGGTCTACACGCCTCCGGGCGGCGGCGGCGGCGATCCGGGCGGCGGCGGCGAGACGGGAGAGACGCCGGAAGCGGCAACGCTGCTGCTGGTGGCCTCGGGCTTCGCGTTCTTCTTCTGGAGGCGCAAACACGTTTTGTCCCTCGGCTGAGAACTGGTCCTGATCAGCCATAGTCAACCCGGGGCCGGCGAACTCCTCCTCGCCGGTCCCGGTTTCCGTTTGGAGGCAGAGTCCGGCGCGGGGCCGGCCGGTCAGACGGCGAAGCCGTGCTGTTTGCGGTGATGGGGGCCGTCGTAGTCCTTGGTGGACTTGAAGCGTTCCATGCGGCCGTCGCCGGAGACGTCTTTGACCTTGGCGCGCAAGGCTTCCATCTCCGCCTTGGTCATGGGCTTGAAGTTGCGGGCCAGGGCGATGTCGGCCTTGAGCTGAGCCATGGTGGTGACGCCGACGACCTGCGTGGTGACAGGCAGGCTGAGGCAGTAGCGGTAGCACTCCTCGGCGGTGAGTCCGCCTTCGGCAAGCAGCGTGGCTTGCGGGTAGCCGCCGGCGAGCCCCTTCATGCCGATGACGCCGACGTTCTTCTTCAGGCACACCGGAACGACCTCCTTCTGGAAGCTGCGGTAAGAGGCGTCGAGCACGTTGATGGGCATCTGCGCTGAGTCCCAGTCGAAGGGCTTGGCGAGGGCCTTCAAGTGGATCTGCGGATCCTTGTGTCCGGTGAAGCCGATGAAGCGGACCTTGCCTTGTTTGCGCGCTTCGAGGGCCGCTTTGACGGCGCCTTTCTCAAAGATCCAGTCGGGGTCGTTGTCGTAGACCGTTTCGTGGAACTGCCAGAGGTCGAGGTGGTCGGTCTGGAGGCGGCGGAGGGAGTCTTCGAGGTCCTTCATGGAGCCGGCGTAGTCGCGCTCGCAGTTCTTGGTCATGAGGAAGACCTGCTTGCGCTTGTTGTCCTGCTTGAGGGCCTTGCCCATGACCTCTTCGGCGTGGCCGTCGTGGTAGTCCCAGGCATTGTCGAAGAAGAAGAGGCCTTCGTCGATGGCGGCGTGCATGATGCGGATGGCTTCGGCTTCGTCCTTGACGGCGCCGATGTGCCAGCCGCCGAGGCAGAGGATGGAGACGTCGACGCCGGAGCGGCCGAGTTTGCGGGTGGGCAATCCGCGGGCGCCGGCGGGCGTGGTCTGCGCGATCACCTGTTTGGCCAGGGCGGCGGCGGTCATGCCCTTGGCGGCGGATTCGATGAACTGGCGGCGGGATTCGTTCATGGTGGTTCCTCTAGGATGTCTTACTTCCGGCGAAGACGATGGCGTTGCGGACGAGCCGCTGCCAGTTGGGATCAGTGTTGGCCTCGCGGCCATGTCCGAGTTGGAGCACCACGACACGGCTGGCTGCGTAGGGGCTGACCCACATGAGGGGGCCGTCGGACTTGGGGTGATTCGTGCGGAGCAGGACGTCGACCTTGGGGGAGATCCACATCTTGTTGTAGGTTTCGTCGTAGATGGTGAAGCCGGAGACGCCTTGCGTGCAGGGGTGTTGCTTGGCGACCGTCACCTCGACGTTCTCGTCGTGGTGGAAGGTGGAAGGGCCGATGCCTTCGAAGGGCTGGTTGAGGTAGAGGCCGCCGGCGACCTCCTGCCACCACCAGGGCCAATCGGGGAAGCTGCAAATGGCGTGGTGGAGGATGACGATGCCTTTGCCGGCTTCGGCGAAAGCGCGGAGGTTGGTCCGCGTGGCCTCGTCAGTGGTGCGGACCATGTCGTATTGGACGAGGACATCGACTGCCTTCACGAGGTTGCCGCGGTAAGCGTTGGGGTGTGGCTCGACGGTGGTGCGGAAGCGGGGATCGCCGTGGAAGGGCTGGTAGAGTTCGGGGTCGTGGTTATGGCCGCCGGTGACAAGGCGGACGCGGAGGGGCTCCGCGGCGGGTGTGGCGGAAGGGAGGGCAAGAGCAGCGGACGTGGAAAGAAGGAAGGCCCGGCGTTGCATACGGCGATTGTACACGGGTGGGGGGCGGGGAGCCAGATGCTCGCGTGGCCTGAGGGAGAGGCGCCTACAATAGAGAGAATCCCGTGCCGGAATCGAACCACATCGAAGAGCTGTTCGCAGCCGCGCTCGCTTTGCCGAGGGAGGAGCGTTCCGCCTTCCTGCACGAGGCGTGCGCGGGGCGCGAGGTTGTGCGCGCCGAGGTGCAGGATCTGTTGGACCACGCCGAATCGCAAGACGGCTTCCTGGAAGGATCGCCGCTGGGGGCGTTGCAGGCGCCGGCGGCGGAATTGGATGCCGGGACAATGCTGGGGCGGTTCCGCATTCTCGAACACGTGGGGCGAGGGGGCATGGGGGATGTGTATAAGGCGAACGACACGCGGTTGGGGCGCGTGGTGGCGCTGAAGATCTGCCGCGAGCGGTTCACGGAGAGGTTTGAGCGGGAGGCGCGGGCGATTGCCTCGTTGAGCCATCCGCACATCTGCACGCTCTACGATGTGGGGGCCAATTACCTGGTGATGGAGTTCATCGAGGGCCGCCCCTTGCAGGGGCCGTTGCGGGTGGAGACGGCCTTGCAGTATGCGATTCAGGCGGCCGATGCGCTGTGGGCGGCGCACCGCCAGGGCGTGGTGCACCGCGATTTCAAACCGGGCAACGTGATGGTGGCGAAGAGCGGCGTGAAGCTGGTGGACTTCGGCCTTGCCAAGACGGTGGAGGCAGCCAAGCAAGAGGCCGGCGAGGCGATCACGCAGGCGCACCAGATGCCGGGGACGCTGCGGTACATGGCGCCCGAGCAGTTGGAGTCAAAGCAGGCCGATGCGCGGAGCGATCTGTTCGCCTTCGGGCTGGTGCTGCATGAGGCGATCACGGGGACACCGGTCTTTGCGGGGTCAAGCCAGGCGGGATTGATCTCGGCGATTCTGCGCGACGAGCCGCCGCCACTGGTTTCGCCGCACGGGCAGGTGCCGGCAGCGTTGGAGCGGGTGGTGCGGAAATGCCTCGCCAAGGACCCCGAGGAGCGGTGGCAGACGGCGGCCGACCTGAGAGATGAATTGCGGTGGATCGCGCAGAGCCAGCCGGAGCCATCCAGCGCGGCCACGATGGCGCCCGCCCGGAAGAGCCGGCGGCGCTGGGTAGGGAACGGGCTAGCGGCGGCGGCGCTGGTGGCGCTGGGCTTTGCCTGGCGGCAGTGGCCGGCGGGTATTGATCTGGCGCCGTCGATTCCAGTGGTGGTGCTGATGGACACGCCGGCGCCGCCAGGCGTGTATGACCCGGAGACGCGGCTGCGCGCCGGGACAAACGCGGACGATCTGAACGATGCGCTGCGCAGTCTGCCGGTCTCGCTGCATAAGGAAACGGTGGGGGCGACCTGGAACCGCGAAGACCAGGTGGCCAACCAGCAGCCGTCGCTGATTCTGGTTCACCGGTCGGTGTTTGTGCATGCGCTGGTGTACGAGTTCAAAACGGAAGCAGGCTCGGCGGCGCACAAGGGCCAATGGCCGGATCCGGACGCCGACGTTGCGTTCTACGGGCGGCTGTCGCGCATTGGGCGCGACAGGCTGGAGGGCATGCTGGGGTACTTTGCCGCGGCCAGTGGGCGGACGCGGTTCATCGTGTATGCGCGGGAATGGTCGGAGGGATCGCGGGCGAAGTGGAGCGACGCCTTGGTGCAGCGGTTCCCCGGATTGCGGGGGCGGGTGGAGGTGTTTGAGGTGCAACCGGTGGACGGGGTGGCGAGCTTTCGCAAGGATGTGAACGTGGCGCGGATGCGCGAGGTGGTGTCACAGGCTTTGGCGAGGCGTTGAGGGTTCAGGCGGGCGGAGGGGATTCGAGGGCGCGCTTGAGCCACGCCTTGGCATACTGCCAGTCGCGGATGACCGTGTTGGGGTGCACGCCGAGGACTTCGGCGACCTCTTCAACTTCCAGGCCGCCGAAGTAGCGGAGCTCGACCACCTGGGCTTTGCGGGGGTCGGATGCGGCGAGGCGGTCGAGGGCGAGATCGAGGGCGAGTAGTTCGGTGGCCTTGTCCGGGGTGAAGACCAGGGCCTCATCGAAGGGTATGTGGTGGGCCTCGCCGCCGCGCTTTCCTGTTCCGGCGCGGCGGGCGTAGTCCACCAGGATCTGGCGCATGATGTGGGCCGAGACGGCGAAGAAGTGAGCGCGGTTTTGCCAGCCGTCCTGGGGCGGATCGATGAGGCGAAGGTAGGCTTCGTTGACGAGCGCGGAGGCCTGCAGGACGTGGCCCGAGCGTTCGCGCCTCATGTAGCGCGCGGCGATGCGGCGGAGCTCATCCTGGACAGCCGAGAAGAGTTGGTCGCGGTTGCGCACGTCACCCTGGCGCCATCCGGTCAGCAGGCGAGTGATGCTTTCCATGGGGGCGATTGTTGATGATAGCGAAATTATTTCGAGATCCCTGGTGTGTGGCGGGCGGAAACCGCGCCTTGGCCCGGTGGAGGGACACACATGAGGGCAATCCTGGGAACGGCGAGCTTGCTATTGGTATGGGCGGTTTGGGGGGGATCGGCGCACGCGGCCCCGCGCCTGGAGCAGTGGGCCGAGGCGGTGACGGCGGCCGAGAGATGGAAGCTGGAAGGACAGCCGGACCGGGCCGAGGAGATGTTGCGCGGTGTGCTGGCAGAGGCGGGAGAGGACGCTGTGCCGGCGGCGGTGAGGGGGCGCGTCTACCATGACCTGGGTTCGCTGTGTCAGGACCGGTTCGCGCGGGGAGAGGCGCTGGCTGCCTACAGAAAAGCCATGGCGGCGTGGGAGCAGGCAGGCGTGCGGTATCGGCTGCACCTGGCGTCGACGTTGCACAACATGGGGTCGTTGTTTTGGGAAGAGGGCCGGTTGAGCGAGGCCGTGCGGCTGCTGGAACGGTCGGCGGAACTGCAGGTGGCCGGTGGGGATGGGAGGAACGGGGAGATTGGGCGGATCCTGTACAGCCTGGGTGCGGCTGAGTTGGTGGTGGGGCGGGAAGCGGAGGCAGCGGAAGCGTTCCAGCGGCTGCTGGGGTTGCCGGAGGAACAGCGGCGGGAGGGGAACCGGTTGCTTTCGGCGGCGGCGAGCGCGGTGATCCTCGGGATGCTGGCCGGGAAGGAGGGGCGGGCGGAGGAGGCGCGGCTGTATCACGCGCAAGGGCTGCGATTGTGGGCGGAGTGGGAGGAGCGCGGACGAGGGGACGAGAAGCTGGACATTTGCGTGATGACGGATCTGGCGGTGGGGTTGTGGAAGCAGGATGCGCGGAAGGAGGCGGTGGCGGTTGTGGAGAGGCTGGTGGCGGCGATGGAGACGGGTCGGCCGGCGGCGGATGCGCGGTGGATTCCGGCGTTGAAAGCGGCGGCGCGGATCCTGCGCAAGGAGCATCGCGGCGGGGAGGCGCGGGAGTTGTTGCGGCGGGCGGGGGAGATGGAGAAGGCGAACCGGGCGGACCTGGTGGCGAGCGCGCACCGGGTGGATCTGGCGGCGCTGCGGCGAGAGGGACGTTGATCAGGGTGTGGCGGGTTGGGGGTCGCCGGCCCAGTAGCCGTTGCGGGTGCGGACCTGGGTGTCCTTGGGGTTCTTGATGCGGACGGTGAGGGAGTGGAAGCCGGGGGTGGGGTTTTGCGGGGTGAAGCTGAGTAAGTACTGCGAGTGGATCTCCTCGCCGGTGTGGGCGAGTTCCTCTTCGAGGCCGTGGAGGGTGGTGAAGCCGCGGCGGCGGCCGCCGGAGGTGTAGGCGAGGATCTCCATGGTGTTCTCCTTGCCGAGGCGGCCGATTTCGGAGAGGAGGCCGCCGATGTTGAAGCCGCCGGTGGTGGTGGGCGTGGTTTCGCCTTTGCGGGTGAAGGCGGTGGCGTAGGCGGAGAAGGTGACGCCGTGGATAATGACGCCGGCGCGGGAGGCGGCTTCGGCGACGGCAAGGACTTCGGCTTTCGAGGCGCGGTCCTTGGCCTCGCCGATGATGAGGAGGACGCGGCGCTCTTCGGGGGCGCGGCGGGCGAGTTCGTCGATGGCGGCGGTGACGGTGGGCCTGTTCTGGCTGCTGACGCGGTGGGCCTCGTGACGGCGCTCGACTGGCTGGTGCTGGTGGGCACGCTGGGGCTCATCGTGGGCTACGGCGCGTACAGCAGCCGCGGCGTGC